>CAZKVP010000015.1:8524-24417 GCA_964556215.1 uncultured Phycisphaeraceae bacterium | reverse complement strand
TTCATGCTCGATTACTCGCGCCACTGGTTCGACAAAGCCTACACCAAACATCTGCTCGACGGCATGGCGATGCACAAACTGAATGTGTTCCACATGCACCTGGCCGACGATGAGGGCTGGCGCATCGAAATCAAGAAGTATCCGAAACTGACGGAAATCGGCGCGTGGCGCGGCAAGGAATGCACGCTGCACGGCGTGCTGGACGACAAGGATGTCAAGCGCTACGGCGGTTTTTTCACGCAGGATGACATCCGCGAGATCGTCGCCTACGCCGCCAAACTGCACATCAATGTGATGCCCGAGATCGACCTGCCCGGCCATTCGCTGGCCATCTGCACTGCGTACCCCGAAACGCGGCCGCTGGAAGCCAGCGGCGCCGTCAGCCCGCAGGGCATCGCCGGCAATGTGATTTCACCGGCCAAAGAGGCCAATTACGCGATGATTGACGACATCTACGGGGAATTGGCCGGATTGTTCCCGTTTGAATATGTCCACATCGGCGGCGATGAAGTGAACCACAACGCCTGGAAAAACGACTCACAGATCAAAGACCTGATCGCGCGCGAAAAACTTGGCGGCCTCGGTGGCGCGCAGGTTTATTTCACCAAGCGGCTCGAAGGCATTCTGGCCAAACACCACAAAAAGATGATCGGCTGGAATGAAATCCTGAATGACAAACTGGCGCGTTCCACCGGCATCATGGCCTGGACCGGCACCGGCCCGGGATACGAAGCGGCCAAAAAGGGCTTTCCGGTGGTGATGGCACCCGGCCCGCACAACTACTTCGACATGGCCTATCCGAACGCCATCGACGAGCCGCGCGGGCACGGCTGGGCCGGTACTATCGATGCGAAAAAAACCTACTCCTTCAATCCGGTCAATCCGAAAGACATTGACGAAACTTCAGCCAAACACGTTCTGGGCGTGCACGCCTGCCTGTGGGCGGAGTATGTTTCGCCGTTCAAATCGGCCTCCGGCTGGGCGAATTTCACCCGTGAAGAAAATGCGGATTACAAAATCTTCCCGCGCCTGTGCGCACTGGCGGAAGTGGGCTGGACGGCGCAAAACTTGCGAAACTTCACTGATTTTGAAAGCCGCCTGGGACCGGCGCAATTCGAGCGGTTGAACAAGGCCGGATTCACCACGCGGCTGGACGTGCCGAAAATCCTCTCCAAAGGGGGCGTCTCGTTTATCCCGCCGTTTGCGGGCGCCGAGGTTTTTTACACGCTGGATGGCAGCGATCCCTTCAACTCCAAAACGGCGAAGAAATGGGATGGACAACTTCTCTTGGCTTCCCCTTTGCCGCACAAGGTTTCCGCCCGCACCTTCCTGGAAGGCCAATGGAGTCCGCGGGTCGAACTCATCAACAAATAACCCGCGCCCGCAAAACACAAAGGTTTCCCATGGCCGCCCCCGCCCTGCTCTCCAAAACCATCACCACCGACTGGTTCGGCCAGCCCATCGCGGGCGCTCCCACCATCGCGCTTGCACTTGAGGGCGGCGCGCTGGTTCTGCGTGCCGGCCGCCAGGCCGCCGCCGAGTGCCATGCCAAAGACGCGCCCAACGCCTTCATCGAAGGCTTGTGGGAATGGGACTGCGCCGAAGCCTTCCTGTGCAATCCCGTCACCGGCTATTACCTTGAAATCAACCTCGGCCCGCACGGTGCATGGTGGGCGTGCGCCTTTTCCGCCAAACGCCAACGCGCCACGCCGCACGGCCTGCGCTTGGCCGGTGCAACCGGCGCCGGCACGGTGGGTGCCAACCAATGGCAAACCGAGTTGCGCATTCCCCTGGCTTCACTGCCGGCGGAACTGGCCTTTTCCCCCGCCGTCACGTGCGCCAATCTGACCTTTTGTCTCGGCACCAATCCCCAGCGCTATCTGACGTGCCGTGATTTGGGCGGTGGCGACCCGGATTTTCATCTGCCCGAAAAATGGGGAAAGATGACCACACTCCGTCCATGACCCCGCTGCGTCCCTCAAATCCCTTGGCGCGCTGCCGCGCGCGTTAAGGATTCACTCCCCCAGCAACCCCAGTTTCTTCGCCTTCTTCAGCAGGTTCGGCATGCGCCGCAGCGCCGCCGTCACGCGGAAATATTCCCGCAGCGGCATGGCCGGTGTGCCGCCCCAATCTTCGCCGGGGGGGATATGGCTCATGTATGACGAACCGCCGGCCAGGCGGGCGCCCGCGCCGATGCTCAGGTGGTCAGCCAGCATGGCGCCGCCGCCGATCTGCACGCCGTCGCCGATGACGGTGGAGCCGCCGATGGCCACGCCCGCCGCCATCACCACGCACCGGCCGATGCGGCAGTTATGGCCGATCTGCACCAGGTTGTCGAGTTTGGTGCCATCGCCGACGGTGGTGGCGTCGAACTTGGCGCGGTCCACGCAGGAATTGGCGCCGATCTCAACGCCGCGGCCGATGACGACGGTGCCGATGTGCGGAATCTTGACCAGACCCTTGCCGTCGTCCGCCGCGCGGTAGCCGAAGCCGTCGGCCCCGATCACCGCGCCGGCGTGCAGGATGGAGCCGTCGCCGATCTGGCAGCGGGCATAGACCACGGCGTTGGGGTACAGGGCGCAACTGCGGCCGATTCTGGCGTCTTCCATCACCACGACGCCGGCGTGCAGCACGGCGCCGTCGCCGATTTGCGCGCGCGGGCCGACCACGGCGCGGGGGCCGATGGAAACTTGCGCCCCGATGTTGGCGGTGGCGTCCACGGTGGCGGACGGATGGATGCCAAGGGGCGTGGCCGGCGGCGGCATGAAAAATTCCAGCGTCTTGGCCATCGCCAGGTCGGCGTTCTTGACGAACAAAAGCGCCGTGCCGGGTCGCGAGGGCAGGGCGACATCATCGCTGACAATGGCCGCCAACGCGCGGCTGGTGGCCCATTTCTCGGCGTATTTGGCATGGCCGACGAAGGAGAGCGCATCGGGGCCGGCTGCGTCCAGGTCGGACAGGGTGGCGATGCGCAAATCGCCCGGGCCCTCAAGACGGGCGCCAAGGCGCGCGGCCAACTCGGCGGTGGTGAAGGCGGCGCTCACGGTTTTGGGGCAACAGGGGCCGCAGGTGCGGCCGGTGCGGCTGTGCCTGCCGGGGGGGCGGCAATGCCGGCCGGGGCCGCTGGGGCGGCCGTGCCGCGCTGGTTGAAGTCGTTGTTCATTTTGGCGATCACTTCGTCGGTGAGGTCCACCGACTTCCTGGCCCACAACACTTCACGGTCGCCGTTGACAACGTGGTTGGTGTCTTCCAGGCGAATTTCCTTGGCCAATTGCTCCATGGTGAGGGTTTCGGCCAGCAGAATGTCGTAGCCCTTGCGCTCGGCCACATCGGCGGCGGCGGCGCAGGCCTGCTTGTAAAGCACCAGCAAGGCGGCGGCATCGGAGCGCCCCAGGCGCTCCTTCTGGAATTTCACCCAGCCTTCAAGTTGGATGGCTTCTTCGGTGAATTTGGCGTCCAAGGCCTGCCACTTGGGGTCTTTGGGGTCGAGCAGATCCATCTGGGCTTTCATGGCGGCCAAGGAGTCTTTGCGGGCTTTGAGTTCTTTTTCAACCGCCATCCCGGCGTTTTTCTGGGTCTCCTGCATCGCGGCAAACATTTTGATCTGTTGCATCACCCGGCGGATCTGCACCACCGCCACCGAAGAGGCGGGCGCTTTGACGGCGTCCGCAGCCTGGGTGGGGGTGAAAGAAACAGCGGCGGCACCAAGGCCGACGGAGGCAAGGACGGCAAGCAGGACGGAGGTGCGGTTGAGGGGCATGTTCATGGAAAAATGGGTTGGAAAAGGTGGAAACAAAACCCCCGCCCGGCAGCCGGGGCGGGGGATTTTAGCAGGGGCCGGGGCGCCGGTCAGGCCACATCGCACAATTCCACCGCTTCCAGGTGGTCGTTGGCCGAGCCGCCGCAAAATTCGTGGGCCATGAAGGTATCGGTCTGGCCGGTGGCGTTGATCGCCTCCAGCACCGCCTTGGCGATGGGGGCGTAGCTCATCTCCGAGCCTTTGCCCAAGAGTGGGCCGCGGCCGGGGTTGCCGGCGGTGTGGTAGTGGTTGTACCAGCGCTTGTTTTGGCGGATGGTGTTGATGAGGTCGCCTTCCATCCGTTGCATGTGGTAAATGTCATAAAGCAGTCCGAAATGGGTGTCTTTGGCGCCGACCTTGGCCGGGTCCAGATCCATGCCGCGCGCCACTTTTTCCGCCAGTTCGATGCCCCATTTGCTGGTGTCGCACATGTAGTGGGTGTGGTCCTTGGAATTGAGCAATTCCATGGTGATGGTCACCTTTTTGCTTTTGGCGTATTGCGCCAGTTTGATGCAGGCCGGCACGCAGTTGTCCAAGCCCTGCGCGTCCGTGAGGTCGCCGCCCCGGTTGCCGGAGAAGCAGATCACCTGCTTGTAGCCTTCCGCGCTGGCGGCATCCACCCGCGCCATCAGGAACTTGAGGTAGCCCTCGTGGTTTTCCAAGCGGTTGAGGCCGCGTGGAATACCGAAGCCATCGCCGATGCCGCCGACCAGCGAGCATTGCAGGCCGTATTTCTTGATCAACGGGAAGTCCTTGGGGTCCAGCAGATCGATGCCGGTCAGGCCGTATTCGACGCAGAACTTGCACAGGGCCTCCAGCCCGTGCCCCCAGGACCAGTTGCACACCGATTGTTTGAGTTTGCCGACCTTGACGCCGCGCTTGGCCGGCTCACCGGCGGCGGGCGCATCGGCGCCGTGGGCGGCGACGGCACCAGCCAGCGCGCCGACGGAAAGGGCGGCAGGGGCGGCGGCGGCAAAGGCTTTCATGGCGTCTCGGCGGGTCAGGGACATGGAAACTCCGTTGGAGGATATGGAAAGGGCGCAGGTCAGGGACGGTCGCATCCGCGCTCATCTTACAGGGTGCGTGAAAAAACCGGGCCTGCGCCCGGTTTTGGCCAAAAACACAGGATGCATCAATGCTTGCTGCGCGCAACCTCCTTGATGTGGGTCAACTGGCGCTCCATTTTCTGCACCGCATCCACGATGCAGTGGTAAAGATCGTCGTGGTGGGATTTGGCGACATGATGGTCGGCGCCGCTGATATGGGCGACCAATTCGACTTCAAAGGCATGGTTGTCATGCTTGTCGAGCAATACTTCCACGGACTTGACGCGGTCGTAATGCCGCGGCAACTTGCCGGCTTTCTCCTCTGCATAGGTACGGATGGCGGGGGTGACTTCAACACGCTTGCCTGAGACGATCGTTTCCATGAGTCCCTCTCAAATGAGTCATTGCGGGTGCGGAGGCAGCGTCTCCTGTTCACCCACAACCTCACTGTAGGGGGAGGCTCCATGATTGCGAAACCTTTTTTAAAAAAAGATGTTTTTGGCGGATAAATACGGGTTTTTCGCCCATCCGTCCGCCTTGCCCCCGCAGTTGCGCCAGCCGTTGCCATTGGGCTTCAGGCAAGACCTCCGGGCCGGGTGGGCTGGGCCGCTACCCCGGCAACGGCGCCAGCAACGCCGCGATGTCGGATTCGCCGAATTTGAGCAGGCCGCTGGCGTCTTCCGACAAAATGCCGGCGGCCAGGGCGGCCTTTTTCTCCTGCAGGGCGAGGATCTTTTCTTCGATGCTGCCGGCCACCACCAATTTGTAGACGAACACGCTCTTTTGCTGGCCGATGCGGTGGGCGCGGTCGGTGGCCTGGTTTTCGGCGGCGGGGTTCCACCACGGGTCGTAATGGATCACGGTGTCGGCGGCGGTGAGGTTGAGGCCCACGCCGCCGGCTTTGAGGCTGATGAGGAACACCGGCACTTCGCCGCCTTGGAAGCGGCGCACCACCGTTTCGCGGTCGCGGGTGTCGCCGGTGAGCATCACAAAGGGGATGTTGGCACCGTCCAATTCTTGGGCGATCAGGTCCAGCATGCCGGTGAACTGCGAGAACAGCAGCACGCGGCGGCCTTCTTCCACCAGTTCGGGCAGCATGTCCATCAGCAGGTCGAGTTTGGCGCGCTCTTTGACTTTTTGCGCGGCGTCGTTTTTGAGCAGGCGCGGGTCGCAGCAGACCTGGCGCAGTTTGAGCAGGGCATCAAGGATCACAATCTGGCTGCGGGCGAAGCCTTTGCTGGCGATCTCTTCGCGCACTTTTTTGTCCATCGCCACCCGCACGGTTTCGTACAGGTCGCGCTGGGGGCCGGCAAGTTCCACGCTGCGGGTGATCAGGGTTTTGGGCGGCAGTTCTTTGGCCACATCCTCTTTGCGCCGTCTGAGGATGAAGGGTTTCACGCGTTTGGCCAACACGCCCCGGCGCAGGGTGTCGCCGTGTTTTTCAATCGGCGAGCGCCAGGTTTGGGTGAATTGTTTGCTTTCGCCAAGGAAGCCGGGCAAGAGGAAATCGAACTGGGCCCACAATTCGCCCAGATGGTTTTCCAAGGGGGTGCCGGTCAGGCACAGACGGTGGCGGGTCTTGATGCGGCGCACGGCCTGCGCGGCGCGGCTGGCGGCGTTTTTCACCGTTTGCGCTTCGTCCAAAATCAGCAGGTGGTAATCGTGCTTGGCCAGGTTGGCCTCGTCGCGCCACAGCAGCGGATAGGTGGTGAGCACCACGTCGTGCGCCGGGATTTGCGCGAACAGGGCGGCGCGGTCTTTGCCGTGCAGCGAGAGCAGGCGCAAGTTGGGGGCGAAACGGGCGGCTTCGTTCTTCCAGTTGAACAGGAGGGAGGTGGGCAGCACCACCAGCGCGGGTTTGTCCAGGCGGCCGTTTTCTTTTTCCAACAGCAGATGGGCCAGGGTTTGCGCGGTTTTTCCAAGGCCCATGTCGTCGGCCAAAATACCGGCGAGGTTTTGTTCGCGCAGGTATTGCAGCCAGGCCAAGCCTTCCAACTGATAGGGGCGCAAGGCCATTTTCAAGCCGGCCGGCGCCGCCGCTGGCGCCACCCCGCCGGTGCGGGTCAGGCGCCGGGCCATTTGTTGCACGGCTTCTTCGCCGGAGAATTGCCAGCGCTCCAGGCGGGTGAGTTCATCCAGGCGCGGGGCATCCAGGCGCGAGAAGCGCAGGGTGTCGTCGCCGCCGCCGGGGCCGTCAAACAAATCAATCAGGGTGCGGGCGATGGGCTTGATGCGTTCGGCCAATACGCCCACCCGCCGGCCATCGGGCAGGTGCAATGCCACCCGTTCGTGGTCGGGCATGGAGGCCAAGGCTTTGGCATCCATCCAGCGCGCATCGCGCTTGAGCAGGCCGTGGAGCAAGGGGGCCAGGGGCAGGCGCTCGCCCTCGACCTCGATGCCCATGTTCAGGCTCAGCCAGCCGTTTTCTTCGTCGGTGATGTCGGCGGACCAGGCCGAAACTTCCAACAAATAATGGGGGAAATTCGGCGGGATGACGACCTGCCAGCCGGCGGCGCGCAAAACCGGCAGGCCTTCGGCCATGAAGCCGGGCCAGGCATCTTCGCTCTCGCGGCCGTACAGCGAGCGGGGCGGCTCTGAGGCGGAACTGGCCAAGTGGGCCGGCAGGGGCAAAAAGTCTTGGTCCAGCAGCGTTTGCAGCCACTGTTTTTCCGCCTTGTCATCGCGCACCACGCGCACCGTTTCGCCGCCGGGCAAGGTGGTGTAGGGCGCTGCGTCCCACGCGTTGACCACCGCTTCGCCGTAGCGCAGCAACGGCCGGGCGCAGGCGATGAGCCGGTCGTCGTAGCCGTATTCGCGGTAGGTGCCAAGGCCCCACATTTGATGCATGGAAAGTTCCAGCACGCCGGTCGGCGCCCCCCGCATTTCGCGCAGCGGCTTGGGCGCCACCGGCTTGGGCAATTCCGGTGCCACTTCGTCAAGCACTTGCGCCGCCACGGCCAGGTCGGCGCCGGCCAAAGGCGGCATGCTGGCCAGGGTGCGCAACTGTTCCACGGTGTGGGGCGATTTTAGGGGGCCGACTTCGCCGGTTTTGTCGTCGAGGTACCACGGCACATCCAGCAGCATGATGTGTGTCGCCCGCGGGCTGGCCAGCATCACCGGCCCCACCCGGTTGTTCGGATCACCTGGCAACGGTCGCCACACCACTTCGGCGGGGCGCGCCAGGCCTTGGCGCAAGTGTTGCACGCCCTCACCCATGGCTCGGCCATTGGCTTTTCCCACTCGGTAAAACAAGCGGTTGGCGGCCGACAGCCGTGTAAGGGCCTCGCGGCCGCGCGCGCCCACCACCGCCAGTTGGGCATCTTGGTTGGAGGTCCACAACAGGCGCATGATGTCGGCGTCTTCCTCCTGCATGAAGTGGGTCGGTCTGGCCAGTGCCATCCCGAAACTGAGCCATGGTTTGGCCGAGGGTTCGGGCCGGCCGTCGGGCATCGCTCGGCCTTTGAGGAATTCCAGCCAAAATACGCCATAAATTTCTTTCAGCACGTAAAACAGCTGCTCAGTCGATTTTTTGGGCGCGGCGTTTTTTTTCTTTTCCTGCGTGGCCATCGCATCGCGCGCCGCCTGCGCCCAGCGCAACACCTCGGGGCTCACTGATTGGGTCGCTTCTGCCTCCGCCTTCGCCGCCGCAGATCCTTGCGCGCCCAGCCGCTGCGTCAACGCCAGCAGCAGGGTGGCGGCGTAATGCTTGCAATCGACCCCGACCGGGCAGGAGCAGTAGCCATCCACCCCGGAGTGGCCGTCAGGGTCGTGCCAGAATTCCAGTTCCACCTGATAGGGCCGGCGCGCCGTGCCCTGCACCTGCGCGGTGATCGCTTTGGCATCCACCGCCAGCGCGCTGACCGCCATCACATAGCCGGTGCCTTTGGCCACTTCATCGGCACCCATCCAACGCACCACATCAGCATGGGAATAGGTTTGGGTGGGGGTTTTGGCAAAGGAGGCAGGCTGACGCATGGACGGCAATTGTAAGGTTTTTTACTCTGCCCACACAGAGCCATCTGCCCATTGACGTTACTGGCGAATCCTGCGCCCCGGCACCGATCTTGGTTGGGGGTTGCCGCCCGGCGTTTCCGGCATCTTCGCCCCGGCCTCCTTGAGGGTCTCCACCATGTCGCCGTAGCCGCTGGAGAGGGCTTGGCGCATCAGGGCGCGCCCGTTGGCGTCGGGGGAGTTGGGTGGGGTGTTGGGGGCGTCGAGTTTGGCGCCGGCTTTGAGCAGCATTTTGGCCAGTTCCAGATTTTTCCCGGTCACGGCATGGGTGAGCGGCTGTTGGTAGGCGTATCCCGCGGTGTTGGGGGAGCCGCCGGCCTTGAGCAGGAGTTGGATGGTGTCGGTGTGGCGGCGGCTTTCAAAAAAGGTGGATTCTCCGAAGGTGGCGGCGATGCTGATGGGGGTACTGCCGTCGGGTTTGGCGGCGTTGGGCTTGGCGCCGGCTTTGAGCAGCAAAGCCACCACCTCGGTGCGGCCGTTTTGCGCCGCCATGTGCAGGGGCTGCTCGCCGGTGCGGGTGGTGGCATCCACCTTGGCGCCGGCCTTGAGCAGGGCTTGGACAACGGCGGCATCCCCCTTGGCGGATGCCAAATGGAGGAGCGACAGGGTGGGGTCCATGTCGCAGGCTGCGTTGGGGTTGGCCCCGGCGGCCAGCAGGGCTTGGGCCGCCTCTGCATGCCCGTTTTTGATGGCCAGCGCCAGCGGGGAGAGGAACGGTTTTTGGCCGGCGTTGAGGTCCGCGCCGGCGGCGGCCAGCAGCGGAATGATGTCGGCGCATCCGCGCTCGGCCGCAAGTTGGAGCGGGCGGTAGCCATACTGATTGACGGTGTCCGGCTGGGCCCCGGCATCAAGCAGCAGTTTGGCCACCGCCGTAAAACCGCCGAATGCGGCCCGGTGCAGGGGGGTGTCGTTGTTGGCGTATTTCACCGCGCCGGGTTTGGCGCCGGCGGCCAGCAGGGCTTTGATTTTTTCTTCGTCGCCATTGCTGGCCAGCGACCACAGGGAACCCTCAAGGGTGTGTTCGCCATAGATCCATGGGTTGGATCCCTGCCTATCCGAGGCGGCTTGAACTGCCTGTTTTTGGGCATCCGAAGCGGCCAGCCACCGGGCCGTCTCCCACTGGTTGCCGCGCAGGGCGAGGTCGAAAGCGGTGAGGCCCGCATGGTTTTTGAGTTGCTTGTCGGCGCCGGCATCCGCCAGCAGTTGGACCATGGACAGGTGCCCCATTTGCGCCGCCACCATCAGGGGGGAGTTGCTGCCGGGGCCGTGGCGGTCCACCTTGGCCCCGCCTTTGATCAGCACGCGCGCAGTGTCCAAGTATCCGTTGAGGGCGGCGGTCCACAGCGGGCCGTTGCCGCCCGATCCGCGCAGATTGGCATTGGCGCCGGCATCCAGCAGCACTTTGACCGCCTCCGCCCGCCCGTGCTGGACGGCGACCTCGATCGGCTCCAGGCCGTCGCCGTTGGGAAGGTCTTTTTCGATGCCGGCATCGAGCAGGATTTTCACCACATCGGCATGCCCGGCGGCGGCGGCTTGGTGGATGAGCGGGTTGTTGACCGGGCGCAGCGCGTCCGCCCCGCGGCCAAGGCGCTGGAGCTCATAGCCGATGGTGTCGCCGCCGTCGGAAACATGGTGCACGAACGAATCGTCCGTGGTGCTGGGCGCGTTCGCCTTGGCGCCGTTTTTCAACAGGAATATGACGGTTTGCGCGTGGCCGGCGCGGGCGGCCAAATGGATGGCCTGGTCGCCGTTTGCATTGCACGGCGCATCCACCTTGGCGCCGGCGCCAAGCAGGAGTTCGATGACATCGGCATGGCCCTCCAGCGCCGCCAGGTGGATGGGCTCAAGGGTGGCGGAAATCAACAGGCCCCGCCCCGCAGGGCGCACGATGGCGGTCGGCTTGGCGCCGGCTTTGAGCAGCAGTTTGACGATGTCGGCGTGGCCGCCCAAGGCGGCGTCATGCAGGGGCTGGTTGCCCTGCATGTCCACGGCATCCACCCTGGCCTGATGGGCCAGCAGCAATTTGACCAGGTCGGTGCGCCCGCACAGGGCGGCGACATGCAGCGGGGTTTGGCCGCAGGCGGTTTCCGCCGCGTCCACTGGCGCGCCGGCTTTGAGCAACAGGGTGGCGGCCTCCAGGTATCCGCGCTGGGCGGCGCAGTGCAGCGGCTGCCAGCCGTTTTGGGTGGGGGCGTTGGCCCTGGCGCCGGCGGCCAGCAGCAATTTGATCAGGTCAAGGTCGCCGTGGTCGGCTGCCGCATGCAGCATGGTCCAGCCGCGGTAGTCCGCGGCGTCGGCCAATGCCCCGGCTTTGAGCATGCGGCCGATGACCGCGTACCAGCCGTTTTCGGCGGCCACCAGCATGGCGTTTTGCAGCAGGCGGTCCTGCGGGTAGAGCTTGATTTCGCCAGGATGGTCCAGCAACAGGGAGATGGCGTCCAAGTGGCCGTTTTCGATGGCGGTGTTGAGCGGGTTGCGGCCGCTGGTGTCATTCCAATGGGCGTAAGAGGCCCCACCGGCGGCCAGCAGGGTTTTGAGTTCGCCAAGGTCGTTGTCGCGGGCGGCCCGGATCATCCGGGTTTGGGGTTCGCCGGTTTGCGCGGCGGCTTTGTTTTCGGTGTGCGGCCGCGCGCCGGCGGCGAGCAGGCAGCGGATGACGGCGTACTGGTGGTTGGCCAAGGCATAGGACATCGGGGTGCCGATGATGTCGCTGGAGCCGGCCGGCTCCACCTTGGCGCCGGCAAAGAGCAGCAGGGTGCACATCAGGGGGTCGTTGGCCCTGGCGGCCAGGTGGAGCGGGCTGTAGCGGACTGATTGGGCGGTGAGCGCATTTGCATCGGCGCCGGCTTTGAGCAGCAATTCGGCGGTGCGGTGGTCGCGCTGGCGCACGGCGATGTGCAGCGGTTGGTCGCCGGACGGGTTCACCGCCTTGGCGTTGGCCCCCAAATCAAGCAGGCGCTGCGCCTCGTCAGGCATCCTGAATTCGGCGGCCTTGAGCAGGGCCAGGTCCAACTCGCGTTGGGAGGGCTTGGCGGGTTGGGGTGCTGCCAAGGCGGGACTTGCGCCCAAGAGCAGGGCGGCAAGCAGAAGGATGGCGGGGCGGGTGATGGGGGTAAGCATGGGGGGCATCAGAAAGGGTGCGTCGGGTGAAAAACGGAAAAGCGCCCAAGTTTTCATTCGCTCACTTTGCGGGTATTGACCAGCGCACTGCGCCGCTGCCCCCGCGGCTGCCGCCTTGCGCACCAAAGACGCCCGAGCCTGAGGCGCAGCCGGCCAACACAAACAAAATGGCCAAGAGAATCATGCCTTGGGCGGGTGCGCATTGCATCTTATGTTTTAATTGTGGCATGGCAGGAAATTACTGACCACCACCCAATGCGCCAGTCAAGCCCAAGGTGGGCGCATCGGTGAAATTCGGGATGGGCATGGCGAGATCCTGCACGTCGTAAATGCGGGTGACGGCCCGGTTTTGCAATTCCTTGCGCGGGGCCACCCACAGGATGCCGTCTTCGATGACATAGCCCAGGCGGTTGCCGGCCTCCTGCCCGGCGGAGGCGACGTCCAGGGTCAGTTTGAGCAGTTGGGCCGCGCTGACGCGTTTGACGCCCAGTTCCACCGGCTGGTCGCGGCGGATGCCGGCGCGCTCAATGGCGCCCCACAGGATGACCATGTTGGTGCCGGTGGCGGTGCGGATATGGTTGAGGCGTTCTTCCAAGGTGGGCACGGCAGCGGGTGCGGCAACGGCCTTGGCGGTGACCGCAGCCTGCGGCTTGGCCTCCTTGGCGGTTTCCTTGGCCGCCAGTGGCAAAGCCAATGCAAGCAGGGCGGCGGTGGCCAACACGGTGCGGGGGAGGAGGATATTCATCCTTGAATGGTAATTCTTAAGGGGGAAAAAGCCATGTTTTTTTTGACGGTTTTATTGGGCGGCTTGGGTCAGCGCTTCAATCGGCAATTCAATCTTGGTTTCGCCGATGACCACGCCAAGGGCGTCCAGCCGCTCGGCTTTGATTTCCAGCGCGAATTGGGCCGAGGAACCGCTGGGGTAGCGGATCAGGTCGTCCTCCGCCGTAGCGGCGGGTTCCACCGGCATTTTGTGGGTGGCCACCACCCGGCCCTGGTCATCCAAAAACAGCACGGCAATGGGAAAATGACAGTCGCGCATGACAAAGTTGAGTTGGCGCGGCATTGGCCAGGCAAACAGCATGGCAAAGTCGTCGGCGATGACGGCGCGCCCGCCCAGACCCTTGATGCGGCTTTCCGGCGTGAGTTCGATTTCAGCGTGGAAGGCGTGCCCATTCACGCTGATGGGCAGCGTTGCGCCGTCTTTGAAGACGGAGGGCTTGGCGCAACTCAGCGCGGTGCAGCTGGCCAGTGTCAGCAGGGCCAAAGTCAGCGCATGTTCCAAGCGGTATTTCAAGCAGTGAGCCACAGGTCATCCTCCGGGGTGAAAACGATGCCGTCCTTGGGCATTTTCGCCAAATCCAGCGCGGCCGTGAATTTTGCGAGCGACATTTCCGCCCGCGCCTCTTGCGCGCCGGCCCAGAAGGCCAGCAGGCCGATGATGCGTTCCGGCCGCACGCCGGCGGCTTGGTAGCGCGGCAGCCGGGTGTCACCGTGCCGCTTGGCCAGCCTTAGGCCATCGGTCCCGCGCACCAAGGGCAAATGGGTGAAGGTGGGGGGCTGCAAATCAAGCATGTGGTAGAGCAGCATCTGGCGGGCGGTGGAGTCCAGCAGATCGGCGCCGCGCACCACCTGGGTGACGCCTTGGCGGGCGTCGTCCACCACCACCGCCAACTGGTAGGCCGGCAGGTTGGCCTTCATGCCGACCACAAAATCCCCGACTTGGGCCTGCACATCGCAGGCGCAAGTTCCTCGCAAGCTGTCGGTGTAGGCGACCGGGCCATCGGGGACGCGCAAGCGCCAGGCAAGGGCGTGTTTGATTTCGGCAGGCGCAAGCGGGCGCGCGAAGTTCGGCAGTTGCGCTTGCGGATGGATTTTGTGGCGGCAGGTGCCGGCGTAGCGGATTTCGTGGTCGCCTTCGTGGGGGGCGCTGGCTTCCTGTTGCGCTTCAAGTTCGCGGCGTGTGCAGCCGCATGGATAGATCTGCCCCTGTGCCCAAAGTTGCGCCATGGCCGCCCGGTAGGGCTCGGTGTCGCGGCTTTGCCACAAGGGGGCGCCGTCCCAATCAAGCCCGAGCCATTGCAGCGTTTCAATCGCCAGCGCACCGGCCCCGGGCTGGATGCGTGCGCCGATGTCCTCCATCCGCAGCAGGACTTGCCAACCGTGTTGCCGCGCCAGCGCCCAATTCACCGCAAAGGCAAAGGCATTGCCAAGGTGCAGCATGCCGGTGGGCGAGGGGGCCAGGCGCGTGGTTGGAGTGGAAAGGGACATGGGAGAATCGTAGTGGCATTTTTTTTGCGGGGCTGGCAATCAAACCCTGTCGTGGGGCGTTCTGCCCCCCTCCTTCAACCCAAGGCCCCCATGCACCTGCGCCCATTTGCCATTTTTGCCGCCCTTCCCCTGATTGCCGTCCCCGCCCTGGCCCATCCCGGCCATGAAGACAACGCGATCATCGCTGCTGCCATCCGCGACCACGGCACCACGGCTGCCGCCACGCTGCCCAAGCCCGAGGTCAAGATTGAAATCAAGGGCGCTTTCCGCATCATCACCGGCAACGGCCTGCCCAATCATGAAACCGGCAAGTTTCCCAACCGCGGCAACCCCAACGCCATCACGGCGCAACAATACGCCTATCAGGTGCCGGTCAAGCCCAAAGCGGCGGACAAGCCGATTGCGCTGGTGCGCCAACCCTTTGGCATTGCCTTGAATGGCGTGCTGTTTGACCCGGCCACGGCGGGATGGTGGAGCGATGACGAGGCTTCCGGCTGGCATATCGAGGCCATGATTCCCGGCCGGCGGCCCGGCCTTGGCATTGACCAGCAACTGGCCCATGTGCAGCCCAATGGCGCCTACCACTACCACGGTCTGCCGCCGGCGTTGGTGAGCAAAACCGGGGGAAAGCCTGAAAAAATGGTGCTGATCGGCTGGGCCGCCGATGGCTACCCCATCTACGGCGGTTACGCCCATGCCGATGCGAAGGATGCCAAGAGCCCGCTCAAACTCATGGTGCCGTCGTTTGCGCTGAAAAAGGGCGCGCGCCCGGCCGGCAGCCCCGGTGGCAAGTACGACGGCACCTACACCCAGGATTACGAGCGGGTCAAAGCCGGCGACTTGGATGAATGCAATGGCCGCGAAGGAGTGACACCGGAATTCCCAGAAGGCACCTATTACTACGTGGCGACCACCGCTTTCCCCTACATCCCGCGGGCTTTTCATGGTGTGCCGGATGACAGTTTCAAGCGCCGCG
Source organism: uncultured Phycisphaeraceae bacterium (assembly GCA_964556215.1). Lineage (GTDB taxonomy): Bacteria > Planctomycetota > Phycisphaerae > Phycisphaerales > Phycisphaeraceae > CANIYR01. The sequence goes on along the minus strand of CAZKVP010000015.1, from coordinate 9,194 downwards.
GCAACGGTCACCCCGGCGGCCGGCGCGGCCGGCCGGGCGGGCGGCAAGGTGGTCCAAATGGCCCGAATGGGCAGGATGGTCCGCCAAGGCGCCGCCCGGGGCATGACGGTCCGCCGCCGGATGCCGATGGCCCGCCCGACGGCCCGCCACCGCAATAAAGGCGTCGCCGTTATCGTATCGGCCACATGCAAAATGTCATTTTCGCCTCTGCCATCCCTGCCGCGCCCTTGGACCATCCGGTCCGCCTGGCCTGCCTGCTTTCCGGCGGCGGCACCACCATGCAGAATATCGCTGACCGTATCGCCGCCGGCGCTCTCAAAGCAGAGGTGGTGCTGGCGGTGGCCAGCAACGACAAGGCGTTTGGCATCACGCGTGCCGAGAAACTCGGCGTGCCCTGTCCGGTGATTCGCCGCAAGGATTTTGAATCAACAGACGCATTCTCCGCCGCAGTGTTTCAACGCATCGAGGCATCCGGCGCTGAGTTGGTGTGCATGTGCGGCTTCCTCAGTTTGCTACGCATTCCCGAGCATTGGCTGGGCCGCGTGATGAACATCCACCCGGGTCTGCTGCCGGCATTTGGCGGCCAGGGCATGCATGGCCACCATGTGCATGAGGCGGTCATCGCCCATGGTGCCAAGCTCTCCGGCTGCACCGTGCACTTTGCCGACAA
>CAZKVP010000015.1:6451-8424 GCA_964556215.1 uncultured Phycisphaeraceae bacterium | reverse complement strand
GGGGCCAGCAGGGCGTCGTCGTCGGCGTCGTCGCCGGCCAAGAGGCGCAAAACCTTCATGGCTTTTTTCTCGGCGGTCTTGCGGGTGCCGGGGAACATCGGGTCGAGGTAGATACTCTCGGGCTGCCAAGTTTCATTCCAATTTTCAAGGGCCGTCAAAGACGGTTGGCAGGGCAACAGTGTGATGCGGGCGGCGATTTCTGGCTTCTCCATTTGCGCCCGTTTCAGGCCGTCTTCAAGCAGGGCATGCACCATGGATTGGCGCTCGACGCAAATCACTTGGCAGCCGGCGGCGGCCAGCAGCCAAGCGTCGGAGCCCAGGCCGGCGGTGCAATCCAAGATGCGCGGGCGTTCGCCATTTTTAACGCCGACGGCTTTGAAAATGGGTGCCTGCAAGCTGCGGCCGGCGCCCGAAGAGGTGTCAATTTCGGCCGGCGATGCGCAGACACCGTGCCCGCGCACCAAGTCGGGTTCAATGCCAATGCCGGGCAATACGCGCACTTGCAGGCGGCCGTCGGCATCGCGTTCGAGCGACAGCAAAGTAGACGCGGCGGCCCGCCGCGTGGAACCTTCAACGCGGCGGGCCGCCGCGTCTACTTTGTCGGCGTCTTCTGGCGTACGCGCGGGAATCACTCCACCTCCGGCAGAGCGTCTTCCGTCAAATTGGCTTCGGCCAGTTGTTTCTCAAAACGGGCGTGGTTGGTGCGGTGGTCCATCAGGATATGGACGCGCTCGCGGTCGGCCGGTTTGAGGGCGTTGAAAATGGTTTCGCGCGCCGCCTGGATGTGGGTGCGCCGCGAGAGGTGGGTCAGCACGATGTGCTGCGCGCTGGAAAGTTCGATCAATTCCAGCACATCATCCAGGTGCATGTGTTTGCCGATGTCGGCCTTGTCGTCTTCCTCGTTGCCGACGAAAGTGCATTCGGCAATGAGTATCTGCGCGCCAAGCACGTCGGGGCGCTTGAGGTGGTTGCCCCAGGCGGTGTCGCCGGTGAAGGCCACCAGCGGGATTTCATGCAGGTCGGTGATGGCCGTTCCCTCGCGCTTCAAGGCGATGATTTCGTCCTGGCTTTTGCCCAGCAGTTCGGGGCGCAACTTGCTGCGTTTTTCCACGGCCACAAAGCCGAGCGAATGCTGCGTGTGTCTGGTTTCAAAGGCGCGCAAAAAGACGTTGCCCTTGAGGGGGATCTCTTCGTTGTGGCCGATGGGCTTGACGACAAAAGGTGTGCGCTGGCGCTCGATGCCCACCCAGGCCGACATCACCGCCTTGATTGGCTGCTCGAGGCTGGGGTGGCAGGCCACCGTGCCGGTGGAGCAGCCCAGAAAATGGCGCTGCGAAAAATAATAAGCCAGGCCGGCGACATGGTCCATGTGGCCGTGGGTCAGGGCGATCACATCGGCGGTGATGGCAAAGCGCAGGGGGGCGCCGATGTCGAAGCACAAGTCCAATTCCGGGATGTGGATGCTGGTGGCTTCCCCGGCGATGGAGAGCCCTTGGACCCGAAAGGGCGGCAAAAACAAGAAGCCGGGCTGGGGTTGCTTGGGGGGTTTGCTGGGGAGGCTGGGGTGCATGAAGGCGCAAGTATAATCCCACACCTATGAACACCACCGACACCATCCGCTGCGCCATCGTGGGCCCCACCGGTTACACCGGCATGCGTCTCATTGAAATCCTTTTGCGCCACCCGCAGGCGCAAATCACGTATTTGGCTTCGCACCGCGAAGAGCTGCCCGACATCCGCGAGGAATTCCCTGCGCTTTACGGCCGCATCGATGAGTCGGTGGCCCTGTGCAAACCGCTGGATGTGCAGGCCATGGCCAACGCCGCTGACGTGGTGTTTTTGTGCCTGCCGCACCGGGCCGCGTTTGAATACGCACCCAAGTTTTTGGATGCCGGCATGCGGGTGATCGACCTGTCGGCCGATTACCGCTTGAGCGATGTGGCGCTGTATGAGCAGGTGTACGAAACCCCGCA
>CAZKVP010000015.1:0-6351 GCA_964556215.1 uncultured Phycisphaeraceae bacterium | reverse complement strand
GGCGGCAAGCCGATCGAGCCGCTGTTTGTGCCGCATTTGCTGCCGGTGGACTGTGGCATTTTCGAAACCATTTATCTTGAACCCACCGACCTCAAGGTGACCGAAGAGGAGTTGTTCGCCGCCTTTGAGGATGCCTACCGCAACGAACCCTTCGTGCGGGTGGTGGAGCACATGCCCAACATCAAATATGTGGTGGGCACCAATTTCTGCGACATCAGCGTGCGCTTGACCACCCAAGGCGACCGCAAGACCATTGTGGTGTTCGCCTGCGAAGACAATATCGGCAAGGGGGCCAGCGGCCAGGCGGTGCAGAACATGAACGCGGTGTTTGGCATCAAGGAGACGATGGGGCTGCTGTGAAGGCCTTTTTTTCGCAACCAAAGAACCCCGACCGTGAGGGAGGGGACGGGAAAATATTCGCCTTCGGACATTGTCTCGTCCCCTCCCTCACGGTCGGGGTTCTTTGGCGTTGGAGCAAAATTTGGCGCAAATCGCATCTTCCGTGCATTTGCCATGCCGCGCCTTGCACACCGCCCGGCCATGCTCGATGAACAGGTGCGAGAGCAAAGTCCACTGCGCGCGGGGGAACAGTTTCATCAAGTCGAGTTCGATTTTTTCCGGCGTGGTTTGCTTGGTCAGGCCGAAACGCTGTGACAAGCGCCCGACATGGGTGTCCACCACCACCCCCATGTTCTTGTTGAAGGCATTGCCCAGCACCACATTGGCGGTCTTGCGGGCCACGCCGGGCAGGCGGATGAGTTGCTCCATTTCCTGCGGAACCTCTCCGCCGAATTCGTCCATCAGCAACTGCGCCGCCGCCTTGATGTTTTTGGCTTTGTTGCGCCAGAAGTTCACCCGGTTGACTTTGGCCTCGACCTTTTCCAAGGGGGCCTTGGCCAGCGCCTTGGCATCGGGAAAAGCTTTGAACAGGTCGGGCGTCACTTGGTTGACCAATTTGTCGGTGCACTGGGCCGACAAAATGGTGGCAATCAGCAATTGGAACGGGCCGTCATGAATCAAGGCGCAGTGGGCGTGGGGGTAGCGGGTTTGCAGCGCGGCGAACAGTTTGGCGGCGCGGGCCTGGGCTAGCGTGGGCTTGGCGGCTGTGGGAGCGGTGCGCTTGGGTTTGAGGGCGGGGGTGGGCATGGGGGGATTATGGGGCGGAATGACCAGTGGGAATGACCTATTTTGGGATTTGGGTAGGGTTCTTTGCTACAACCCCGCCATGTTCAAACGCCTGATCCCCGTCCGCCTGCTGCTCATGACTTGCGCCTTGGGTTTGTGGTTCGCCACCCAGCATTGGCTCGGCGCCCGCCCACCGATGACCGGCAGCGCCTCCATCGGCGACGGCGTCCATGTGCTGACCGCGCCGATCCACGGCTGGCTGTTGGATCACCCCGGCGCGGCCAACGGCCTGCTGATCGCCAGTTCCTTGTGTATCGACCTGCTGGCCTTGACCTTGTTTGGCTTGTCGCTGTTCGGCAAAAGCCTGCGCCCGTTCATCGGCATGCTGATCATTTTCCTTTTGCGCCAAATCTGCCAAGTCACTTGCGCCTTGCCGCCGCCGCCCGGCATGATCTGGCACGATCCCGGCTTTCCATCGTTGCTGGTGACCTACGGCGTGGCCAGCGATTTCTTTTTCTCCGGCCACACGGCGATGGCGGTGTGGGGCTGCATGGAACTGGCGCGCCTGGGGCGCAAGTGGTTGTGGCTGGCGGTCGCGGTGGCCGTGTTTGAAATCACCGTCGTGCTGGTGCTGCGCGCGCATTGGACGATGGATGTGTTCACGGGGTTGGTGGTGGCGCTGTGGGTGGGGAGTTGGGTGGGGAAGGTGGCGGGGTGGGTGGATGGGAAGGTGGGGGGAGTGCAAACTCGAGATTTTTGAAGAAACCACAAACCGATGGTCGTTCTTCCCGAGGGGGCGCCGAACAATGTTGAACTGCTGCGTGAAATGCGGGGAGATCGCTGATTTCTGGCCTTTGATGAGAGGCAGGGGAAGTTGGCGAAGGCGGCGGGGTTGAGGGTGGTGGTGAGGAGGGTAGAATTTTGCCCCAAGTTTGGTCCGCCGAGTGTTGTCATCAGCCGCGCAGACAAGGGTGTGATTTGGTTGCTCTCTCCCGACACGAAGACTTATTCCCAAACGAAGATGCCAACGGAGAGGGAGCGAGCCTTTAACCCGGACATGTTTTACGATTGGTCTGAGGATGGAGTTGAGATGATTGACGGACGGCAATGTCGGAGATTTGTTGGCAGGCACAAAGATTTTTCTGGGTCGACTGGAGACGCCCACGAGATTTGTCTGGTTGATGCAGAGACCGGTATGCGTCGGCGTGTGATGACCTTCGACACGAAGGGAAAACTTGCGCTGACGGTTGATTATCTGAAGGTGAAGGTTGGCTCGCCGCCTCGCGACATGTTTGAGATGCCGGATGGATACAAGCGTGGATACCATCGGAGGAGGCGGGTTGGCGGTTAACCATACATTGCAATTGGGGCATGTCTCCGGTTACACCCACGCAATGGCGCCAGGCCAACGGCCCGGAGGGTTTCAAGCCCAGGGTGAGCGTAGCGAGCCCTGGGAAAGAGTCAAAAAAAACAGTGCGGGCTGAAGGCCCGCAGGGAAATAACGGACTGTTTCTACGAGACGCTCGGCACCCCGCGACCTTTCAGGCCGCGATATCAAATGACATCGGACCCAGGGCTCGCTACGCTCACCCTGGGCTTGAAACCCGGCAGGCCGTTGGCCCGCCAACAGCCTAAAAACGAGTGGACAAGGCGCAACTGCAAACAAAAAACAACCCCGACTTTATTCGGGGTTGTTCGTCATTTGTATTCAAAACTTGCGCTTACTCCTCATCCGTCACACACCCCTGGCTCGCATCCTTCACCAACCGCGCATACTTCCCCAGCGTCCCCCGCGTCGCCGGATACGGCGGCTTCTTCCAAGCTGCCTTGCGCGTGGCCAGTTCGGCGTCCGACACCAGCATGTTGATCTCACCCTTTTCGGAGTCGATCACCACTTTGTCGCCGCTCTTGACCAAGGCGATGGGGCCGCCTTCGATGGCTTCGGGCACCACGTGGCCGATGATGAAGCCGTGCGAGCCGCCGCTGAAGCGGCCGTCGGTCATCAGCGCCACATCGCCGATCATGCCGGCGCCGGCCAGGGCCGAGGTCGGGGTCAGCATCTCGGGCATGCCCGGGCCGCCCTTGGGGCCTTCGTAGCGGATGATGACCACATCGCCCTTCTTGATTTCACCGGCTTCCAGGCCGGCGACCATCGCTTCTTCCTTGTCGTAGACGCGGGCCGTGCCTTCGAAGCGCAGGCCTTCTTTGCCGGTGATCTTGCCGACGGCCCCGCCGGGGGCCAGGTTGCCGCGCAGGATTTGGATGTGGCCGTCCTTCTTGAGCGGCTTGTCCAACGGCATCATCACCTTTTGGCCTTCTTTCATGTCGGGCACATCCTTGACATTTTCCCACAGGGTTTTGCCGGTGCAGGTCATTTGGCTGCCGTCGATGAGCTTGTTTTCAATCAGGAATTTGATGATGGCGGGGGTGCCGCCGGCTTCATGCAATTCCGACATGGTGTATTTGCCAGACGGCTTCATGTCGCAAAGCAACGGGGTCTTGGCGTTGACGCGTTTCCAGTCATCAATGCTCAAATCAATGCCGAAGGCGCGGGCCATGGCGATGGAGTGCAGCACGGCGTTGGTCGAGCCGCCGGTGATGATGGTCAACACCATGGCGTTTTCAAACGACTGGCGGGTGACGATGTCCTTGGGTTTCAAATCCAATTTCAGCAGGTTGAGCACGGCCTCGCCCACACGCAGGCATTCGTCGCGTTTTTCCGGGCTTTCGGCCGGGCTGCACGAAGAATAAGGCAGCGACAGCCCCATGCACTCGATGAACGAGGACATGGTGTTGGCGGTGTACATGCCCCCGCAGGCGCCGGCGCCGGGGCAGGATTTGGCGATGATGGTTTTGCGCTCAGGCTCGGTGATGGAGCCGGCCAGCGATTGGCCGTAGGTCTGGAAGGCGCTGATCACATCCAGTTTTTCCATGATGCCTTTGATCGCCGCGCAGCCGGGCTTGATGGTGCCGCCGTAGACCATCAGGCCGGGGCGGTTCAGGCGCGCCATGGCCATCACGCAGCCGGGCATGTTTTTGTCGCAACCGGGGATGGTGACCACAGCGTCATACCACTGGGCGCCGACCACGGTTTCGATGGAGTCGGCGATCAGGTCACGGCTCTGGAGCGAGAAACTCATGCCATCGGTGCCCATCGAGATGCCGTCGGAGACGCCGATGGTGTTGAAGCGCATGGAAACCAGATCGCTTTTGACCACGCCTTCGCGCACCAGGGCGGCCAGATCGTTGAGGTGCATGTTGCAGGGGTTGCCTTCCCACCACACGCTGGCAATGCCGACCTGGGGCTTGTTGAGGTCTTCGCCGGACAAACCGGTGGCGTGCAGCATGGCTTGGCTGGCGCCTTGGCTGCGGGGCTGGGTGATGCGCGAGGAGAATTTGTTGAGCATGGTGGGGCGGCGACATCTGGTCGCCGTAAAAGGGGGGGGAAGGGGCGGCTATGGTAAGAAAAATCAGCCATTCCTGAGGATGAAGGAGAAGCCTCATTTTTCCTACAATCCCCGGCCTTATGTCCAACCTCTCCGACAACACCTACCAATCCCCACTGTCCCGCCGCAACGCCTCGCCCGAAATGCAGGCGATCTGGTCCGACCGCACCAAATTCACCACCTGGCGCAAGTTGTGGCTGGCGCTGGCCGAAAGCGAAATGGAACTCGGCCTGCCCGTCACCCAGGCGCAAGTGGATGAAATCCGCGCCCACCTGACCGATGTGGATTACGCCACCGCCGCCGTCTACGAGAAGAAGCTTCGCCATGACGTGATGGCCCATGTGCACACCTTGGGCGATGTGGCCCCCAACGCCCGCGCCATCATCCACTTGGGGGCCACCTCGCAATATGTGGTGTGCAACACCGAATTGCTGCAAGTGCGCGACGCCCTGACCATCGTGGCCAACAAGTTGGCGGTGGCCATCGACCGCTTGGCCACCTTTGCCGAAAAGTACAAAAACACCCCGGCCCTGGGCTTCACCCACTTCCAACCCGCCCAGCCGACCACCGTGGGCAAGCGCGCCACCCTGTGGGCGCAGGATTTCGCCCTGGCCTTGGAAGAAGTCGAACACCGCCTGAACATGCTGCGCTTCCGCGGCACCAAAGGCACCACCGGCACCCAGGCCTCGTTCCTGGAACTCTTCGGCGGCGACACCGACGAAAGCCACGCCAAGTGCGAGAAGTTGGACCGCATGGTGACCGAAAAAATGGGCTGGAACCCCGACATGCGTTTTGCCGTCACCGGCCAAACCTATCCGCGCATTCTGGACGGCATGATTGCCGCCACCCTGGCCTCTGCCGCCTGCGCCGCGCAGAAATTCGCCACCGACTTGCGCCTCTTGGCCAACCGCAAAGAGATGGAAGAACCCTTTGAAGCCGACCAGATCGGCTCCAGCGCCATGGCCTACAAGCGCAACCCGATGCGCTCCGAGCGCATCTGCGGCCTGTCGCGCTTTGTGATCGGCATGACCCAGACCCCGTTTGTCACCGCCGCCGAGCAGTGGATGGAGCGCACGCTGGATGATTCCTCCTGCCGTCGCCTGACCCTGCCGGAGCCTTTCCTGGCTTTGGATGGCGCCCTCGACATCGTGGTCAATGTGGTCTCCGGCCTGGTGGTGTACGAAAAGACCGTGGCCGCCAACCTCAACGCCGAGTTGCCCTTCATGGCCACCGAAAACCTGATGATGGCCGCCGTCAAAGCCGGCCACGACCGCCAGGAAATCCATGAAGTCATCCGCACCCATGCCCAGGCCGCCGCCCAGCGCGTCAAGGCCGAAGGCGAAGCCAACGACCTGCTGTCGCGGCTGGAGAAAGAGCCCTGCTTCAAAGGCGTGGACCTGTATGCCGAGTTGGACGGCGCCAAATTTGTCGGCCGCTCGCCCAAGCAGGTGGAAGCCTTCATCGCCGGCGTGGTGGCGCCCATCCGTGCCAGATATGCCAAGGCGTTGGCCTATGAGGCGAAATTGAAGGTATAAAATCAGCAGGCGCACGGGCGCGTCAGGCCGGGTAGCTCAGCTGGATAGAGCGGCGCTTTCCTAAAGCGCAGGTCGTTGGTTCGAATCCAATCTCGGCCATTGAAGGAGGGTCGGCTTTAGCCGACCATGCGGTGGAAAAGACAACAGGGGTCGGCCAAAGCCGACCCGCCCGTCCTCGTAGCTCAGTTGGCTAGAGCAGGCGCCTTCTAAGCGCCAGGTCGATGGTTCGATTCCATCCGGGGACA
>CAZKVP010000014.1:16479-43361 GCA_964556215.1 uncultured Phycisphaeraceae bacterium | reverse complement strand
CATGCCCTTCGGGGCGTCCACCCGTGGCTACAGTCATACGGCCCCTTCGGGGCCTAAGAACCGCTACACGCCTCCGGCGTTTGCGGGTTGCTCCGACTTGTGGGTAAGGGTGAGGCGGGCCGCCGCGTCTACATTTCCCCCGGCTCCACATGAATCAGCACATCCCTGACTTCCGGCAGCGCCGCGCGGACGGTGGCTTTGACTCGGCCCGACAAGTCATGGGCCGCCCGCACCGACAAGTCGCCGTCCACATGCAAATGCATGTCCATCAGGTACTGGGTGCCGATTTTGCGGCCCAGCACTTTTTCCACATCCACCACGCCGGGCACCGTTTTGGCGGCGGTCTTTACCTGTGCCAGAAGCTGCGGCGGGGCGGCGTCGGTCAGTTCGGCCAGCGGTTTGCGCGCCAGGTTGGCGGCGGAAATGCAGATGATGGCGGCGGCCACCAAGGCGGCGATTTTGTCGGCGATCACCCATTGCGGGTTGCTGATGGCGATGCATATGCCGATCAGGGCGCAAATGGAAGTGATGGCGTCGGCCCGGTGGTGCCAGGCGTCGGCCATGGCGGCGGTGGAGCCGTGGGTTTTTGCCGTGTGGCGGGCCACTTGAAACATGGTTTCCTTGATGGCGATCACGGCCAGCAGCACCCCCAGGGTGAAGGGGCGGGGGGGCTCATGCGGCTGCATCATTTCGTGGATGGCTTCCCACGACACCAAGGCGGCCCCGGCGAACATCAGGACCGAGACGCCAAGGGCCGCCAGGGATTCGGCCTTGCCGTGGCCGTAGGGGTGGTCTTCATCCGCCGGTTTGGCCGCATAACGCAACCCCACCCAGACCATGGCCGAACCCACCACGTCGGCCAGGGATTCCACCGCATCGGCCATCAGGGCGGTGGAATGGCCCAGAATGCCGGCGGCCAGCTTGCCGCTGGCCAACAGCGCGTTGAGGGCCAGGCCGGCGGCGGCGATTTTGCGGGGGGAGGGCATGGGGGGAGGATAGCATGGGATGCTTTGATTTCGCTACAATCTTCCCTTCGCCCGACCCGCCTTTTTCACTTGCGCCCACCATGCCCAACCCTGTCAAATCCGTCAAAACCGCCGCCATCCCCACGCCCGCCATGCTCGGCCTGAAATCCGGCCACGCCGCCATCGTCGGCCTGCAATGGGGCGACGAGGGCAAGGGCAAGGTGGTGGACATGGTCGCTTCGGCGCCCAAGGCCTTCGACTTCATCGCCCGCTACAACGGCGGCGCCAACGCCGGCCACACGGTGGTGGTCGGCAAGACCAAATACGCGCTGCATCTGCTGCCTTCCGGCATTTTGTCCAAGGGCAAGGTCAATGTGGTGGGCAACGGCGTGGTCATCGACCCGGCCAAACTGGTGGAGGAAGTCGAAGGCATGCGCGCCAAGGGCGTGAAGGTGGATGCCAAGAACCTCAAAATCTCCGACCGCGCCCATGTGGTGTTCCCTTGGCACAAGGCCGAGGACAAACTGCTGGAAGCCTCCACCGCTTCGCCCATCGGCACCACCGGCCGCGGCATCGGCCCCTGCTACGCCGACAAGGCCCTGCGCGTGAACGCCATCCGCATGGGCGATTTGATCGACCCGGTCAAGCGCAAGGCCGAAGTGACCCGCGTCGCCAAATTCAAGAACACCACGCTGGCTTCGCTGGCCGCCACCTACCAGCAGGAATTCACCCCGGTGGATGTGGCGCAACTGCTCAAGGATCTCGAGGCGCAACTGAAGATTCTGGCCCCCATGGTGTGCGACACCGCCATGCTGCTCAACGATGCCTCCGACAAGAAGAAGCGCATCCTGTTCGAGGGCGCCAACGCCACCCTGCTCGACATTGACCACGGCACCTACCCCTTCGTCACCAGTTCCAACTGCTCGTCTTTGGGCGTGCACACCGGCACCGGCATGGCCGGCCACAAGGTGCCGCATGTGATCGGCATCTGCAAGGCCTACCAGACCCGCGTGGGTTCCGGCCCGATGCCGACCGAATTGAAGGACGCCACCGGCGACAAAATCCGTGAAATCGGCCGCGAATACGGCACCACCACCGGCCGCCCGCGCCGCTGCGGTTGGCTGGACTTGGTTGCCCTCAAGTACACCGCCACGGTAAGCGGCGCCACCTGCCTGTGCATCATGCTGCTGGATGTGCTGGAATCCTTCGATTCGCTCAAGGTCTGCGTCGCCTACAAAATCGACGGCAAAAAGACCACCCGCTTCCCGGCTTCGGCCGAGGAATTGGCGCGCGCGGTGCCGGTTTACAAAACCGTCAAGGGCTTGGGCGGCAAGGTGTGCGACACGCGCAAGTTGTCCAAGTTGCCGGCCGGGGCCAAGGCGTACTTGAAACTGATTGAAGATGCCATCGGCGTGCCGGTGGTGCTGGCCAGCGTCGGCCCGGCCCGCGACCAGACGGCGGTGAAATAAGACAAATGACCATGAGTGCCATTCCACGCCACATCTGCATGATTCTGGACGGCAACGGCCGCTGGGCCACCGCCAAGGGTGTGGACCGCTCCGTGGGCCATGCCAAAGGTGTGGCGGGCGTGCGCCCCGTCATTGACCGTGGCCGGGCGCGCGGGGTGGAGGTGATGACCTTCTTCCTGTTTTCAACCGAGAATTGGAGCCGCCCGCCGGCGGAAGTGGATGCTTTGATGGAACTGTGCATCGCGTTTCTTGAGGAAAATGTGGCATGGATGATGGCCTCCAACATGCGGTTCAAGCACATCGGCCGCCGCGACCCCATTCCCGCGCGCGTGCTGGAGGTGATCGACCGGGTCGAGCGGGTGTCGGCCGGCAACACCGGCATGCGCATCCAGTTGGCGTTCAATTACGGCGCCCGGGCGGAAATCGTGGACGCCATGCGCCGGATTGCCGAAAAGGTGAAGGCGGGGGAATTGTCCCCCGGCGACATCAATGACCAAACCGTGGCCGACCACCTGTACACCGCCGGGGTGATTGATCCCGACCTGTGGATCCGCACCGCCGGCGAGATGCGCCTGTCCAACTTCCTGCTCTGGCAGATCTCCTACGCCGAACTGTTCGTGACGCCGACCCTGTGCCCGGATTTCACCCCCGACAGTTTGGATGAGGCGATTGCGGCTTACGGCCGGCGGACGCGCAAATTCGGGCAAGTGAAATAAACAAGGAATGCTTTCATGTTTCGCGATTCCCTCCGCCAAGCCGTCCCCAGCATGTTCCACCGGCGGCTGCTGCTGCTGGCGGTGATCGCACTGCTGCTGATGGCGGCTTTGGGTCTGCGGGCGACGATGATGACCATGGGCTCAATGCATGCGCCGCGCAAACAACAGATCGAGGGGGCTCTGGTCCACATCCGTTATTCCCCGACCAGGCGCGGGCGGATCCTGGACCGCAACGGCGTGGTGCTGGCCGAGGACAGGCCGGGCTGGAACATCACCGTGCATTACAGCGTGCTTTCCGGCGAGTGGGTCAAGCAGGCGGCGCGCCGGGCCGCCCAGGCGGACACGGCATGGCGGGAGTCCAGCGACGACGAGCGCGAAGCTCTGCTCAAAAAATACCAGGGGGAGTGCGCCCGCCGCCAGACGGAATTCTGGAAGCGCCTGGCGGACACGGCCCATGTCGATGTGCAGGAGTTGTTCGAAAGGCAGGATGCCATCGTCCGCCGGGTTTCAAACATGCGCGACATGCAATTGCGCGCCAAATGGGAGAAGACCCTGGCAAAAAAGGCCGCCGGCGGCGACGCCTCCCCGATGGACGGGGATGCCTGGGGCAAGATGAGCAAGTCCTTCACCCTTCCGGAAGAGGAGGATCGCGGGCGCGGGCATGATTACCACCCCATCCTCAGCGATGTGAGCGACGCCACCCGGTTGGCGGTGCAAGATATTTTGGACGAACCGGAGGAGGACGCATCGGCGCCCCAGTCCGGCGCGGCGAAGAAGCCGCTGACACTCTGGCAAAAATTGGGATTGGTGCCCAAGGATGCCGCCGCGACGGCCAAAAGCGGCGGTGTCAGGCACGATACGCCTTGGAGCAAGGTGGAATTGCAACTGGTCCGCACCCGGCGCTATCCGTGCGAAACGGCGAAGGTGGACTTTGACCGCTCCTCCCTGCCTTTTCCTTTGAAGGACGCCAAGCCGCTGCCGCTGGTCGTTCACGGCATCGGCATGCATGTTTTGGGCTACACCCGCCAAGCCGGCGACTGGGTGCCGGCCGGCAAAGACGGCAAACCCAAACCGGGCGCCCTGTCGGAATTGGACCGGCACCCATTCAGGATCAAACAGGCGGACGGCACCGTTGAAACCGACCTGCACGGCCTGATGCCCGGCGATGACATCGGGGCCGTGGGCGCGGAAAAAGCCTTTGAAGAATCCCTGCGCGGCACGCGCGGCATGGTCCGCATCCGGCGGGCGCAATCCGACCTGGCCGGCCGGGACATCCACCAGGACCCGATTCCAGGCCGCGATGTGCAACTCTCGTTGGACATCAAGTTGCAGACCCGGTTGGCGGCGGCAATGGCGCCGGAGGTGGGGTTGACGAAGATCGAGCCGTTTCAGCCGCGGTCGGATAAAAGTTATTTTGATGCATTCGACAAGACCAAAGGCCAATTGAACGGCGCGGCGGTGGTGTTGGACGCGCAAACCGGCGAGGTGTTGGCGGCGGTGAGCAGTCCGGCGATTTCGCTTGAGGATTTGCAGAATCATCTGGGCGACCTGTGGGCCGACAAGATCAACATCCCGATGGCCAACCGGATTTCGGGCTACCCGCTCCAGCCCGGCTCCATCATGAAGCCCCTGGTGCTGGCCTCGGCCATCACCGAGGGCGTGTACCAACCCGGCGAAGTGATGAATGTCCCCGGTTACCCCTTTGTCAAAGACCCGCATCATTGGCGTGATTTTTATTATGTGCACAGCGCCACCAATGAAAAAGATCGCAAGCCGCTTGGTCCGCTCACCCTTGATTATGCCATCGCCGTCAGTTCCAGCCCACCCTTCGTGATGCTGGTGCAGGACAAGGAAGACTGGTCCGGCAAGCCGCGGATGGGGCCCGCCCGCTGGTTTGATTGGGCGGATCGCTTTGGGTTGGGGCACCCCACCCATGCGGGGCTGTCTTCGGCGGATGACCGTCCCGGTTTCGTCGGGCTCAAAGGCAAACCCACACCGTATGTGGATGCCTGCGTCACCGGCATGGGGCAGGGGCCCATTGCCGTCACGCCCCTGCAAATGGCGGCGGCTTATTGCCGCCTGCTCCATGGGCACATGGGCATATCAGCCACCTTTTTGAAGCGCCCCCCCAACTGGGTGGCCACGCCGCCGCCGAAAGAACGCACGCTGACGCAGGCGGCCATTTCCTTCGTGCTCCAAGGCATGGGCATGGCGCCCACCCTTTACAAAGTCACCCCGGGGCATCCTCCGTTGGTCGGCAGTTTGCGCTCCATCAGCGTGCCGGGGCACCCGCATGAGCAGCTCTTCAATTGCCCCGGCATCAAAGTGTGGGGCAAGAGCGGTACGGCGCAAACTTCGATTCAGTGGATTGACTACAACCGCAATGGCAAATACGACGGCCCGGCGGAACGCATCCGTGCCGGCGACCACGGTTGGACGGTGGCCCTGTGCGCGCCGGCTGGCGAAACCCGCCCGCGCTTTGTCATCGTCACCGTGCTCGAATACGGCGGCTCGGGCGGCCGCGCCGCCGGCCCGATCGCCAACCAGGTGGTTTGGGCCCTGAAGGCCGAAGGCTACCTGGAAAAAACGGCCAAATCCGCTTCAGCCCCGGTGGTGGTCAATCCTGCGCTTCCCGGCAGCCTGGACAATGCCGTGGCCGGCGGGGATGAAGCGCCGGCGCCCGCCGACATGCCCGCCGATGGCCCTGCCTCCGACGCCTCCAACGACGGGGCATCCCTGTGATCACCCTGTTCAATGCCTTGTGGGAACGCGTCCGCCACCTCATGGGCAACGGTCCGGCCTGGTTGGTGCTGCTGTCCGCGCTGGCCCTGTCGGCGGTGGGCGTCCTGGCCATCGGCACGGTCGAGCCCGACTATGCGACCAAGCAGGCGTCGCTGTGGTTGCCTGCTTCACTCGCATTCATGCTGCTGTGCCTGCTGCCCCATCCGCGCACCATGGGCCTGATTTCCTATGCCTTGCTGGGTTTTTCGGTGTTTCTCCTGGTCTATCTGTTCATCCCCGGCGCACCGCGCGTGGTGCGGGTCAATGGCGCCATTTCGTGGCTGGATTTCGGCGTCATGCGCTTTCAGCCGTCGGAATTGGCCAAAGTCGCCTTCGTGCTGGCCTGCGGATGGTATCTGTGCTACCGCGAGAGCCACCGTGAACTGTGGGGCTTGGTGCCGCCCTTTGCGCTGATGGCCGTGCCGCAGGTGCTGATCCTCAAACAGCCGGCCCTGGGCATGGCGATGCTGTTCCCCGCCATGCTGTTCGCCATGCTGATGGCTGCCGGCGCCAAATTGCGCCACCTGTTCACGCTGACGGCCGTCGGTGTGGCGTTTGCCGCAGTGGTCTTCATCAACACGCTGTGCATGCCCAAGCAATACCACATCCTCAAGGATTATCAGGCGGTGCGCATCGAGTCACTGTACAAGGGATGGATGGGGGACACCACGATGGAGCGTGACGAAGGCTACCAGCAGGGGCGCGGCATGGCGCTGATTTCCGCCGGCGGACTTCAAGGCTACCGGAAAGAAGCCGGCAAGATCATCGAAGCCAACGCGCTGCCGGAAGACCACACCGACATGATCCTGTGCGTGATCGGCGCACGCTGGGGTCTGCTCGGTCTGGCCGGCTTGATGGGTTTGTACATGGCCTTGGTGGGCGGCATGCTGGGGGTGGCCGCCAAATCGTGGGACCCCTTCATCCGGCTCTGCTGCGTGGGTTTTGCCGCGTTGCTCTTGACGCAGGTGGTTTCCAACATCGGCATGTGCCTGGGATTGATGCCGATCACAGGCTTGCCGCTGCCCTTTGTGTCGTACGGCGGATCTTCCATGCTTTGCACTTTTGGCATGGTGGGTTTGGTGCTGAATTTCGCCAGCCGCCCCAAGGATCGTTTGGCAAGGCAATCTTTTGAGTTCAAGGGCCGGTAGGCGGATTTCCTTTTCTTCCTTTTATTGCGTCTCATGCCAGCCGCACCAGATGGTCCACCAGCGCCGCAAACGGCAGGCCGGCCCTGGCCGCCGCCTTGGGCAATAGCGAGTGGTCGGTGAACCCGGGCATGGTGTTGGCTTCGATGAACCACGGGCCGCGGGCATCCACCATGAAGTCGATGCGCGCCAGGTGGCGGCAGCCCAAAATACGGAAGGCGCGGGCGGCCAGTTGGGCGATTTCCGCAACTTGGGTTTCAGACAGGCTGGTGTCGAATTTGTATTGGGTATCGTCGCGCAGGTATTTGGCGTCGTAGTCGTAAAAAGCGGTGGCCGGCACGATTTGGATCGGTGGCAGCATGCGCAGACCCGACGGGGCCGAGGCGTCTTCGATCACCCCCACGGTGATTTCCGCTCCCTTGATGAAATCCTCCACCAGCAGTTCCTCATAATCCCGGTGCAATCTGGCGATGGCGGCGTCGGCGGCTTCGTCGGAGGCGCAAATTTCAAGGCCGATACTGGAGCCTTCCTCCACCGCTTTGACCACCACCGGTGCCGGGCGGGTGCGGGTCGGCGCCGCGCGGGTGAGCAGTTCGCTGCCCGGGGTGGGCAACCCGGCATCCACCAGCACGGCTTTGGCGGCGGCTTTGTCCATGCAGCGGGCGGCGGCTTCGGTCCGGCAGCCGACGAAGCGGGCGTTTTTGGAGGTCAGCAGCCACTGCAATTCCCCGCCTTCGCCAAAGCGCCCGTGCAAGGCGGGGAAGACCACGCCTTGGGGGTGGGCGTTGAGGAAGGCGTCCAGCGGAGCCAAGTCATGGGCTCCCGCCATGATGTGTTTGATCACGCGGTGGCCGGCATCAAGCAGCCCGGCGGCGACCGCCGCACCGCTTTTAAGGGAGACCTCCCGTTCGCGGTCGGGGCCGCCCATCAGCACCAAAATGTCGAGCGGGAGGCGGGGGGGGGCGGATTGCAAGGAGGATGGCATGGGGGTTTTTCGACCAAAGGCAGGGAAGAGAAAGAAAAAAAGATTTGTTAACTCTGGATGGCAATCTAAACTCCTTGTAAGAGTTGTGTTGCGGTGTGATACAGAGCGGTTTGTCTCTCTTCGCCTGTGGAGCCAACAATGCCTGCCTTTTCCAACGAACGGTTCGATTCCGGTCTGCCAGAATTCGATCACGGCGACATTTTGGTGGTGGATGACCTGTTGGCCAATCTGCACTTGCTGACCAGCCTGCTCAAGAGCCGGGGCCACTTGGTGCGGGCGGCCAGCACCGGGCAGGTGGCGTTGGAGGTCGTCCATGCCAAGCCGCCCGAGGTCATTTTGCTGGACATTGACATGCCCGGCATGGACGGCTTTGAAGTGTGCCGTACCCTGAAGGCGCATCCGCGCCACCGCGACATTCCGGTGATTTTCCTGACCGTGCAAACCAGCCGCCAGGACCGCTTGCGGGCGTTTCGCGAGGGTGGGGCCGATTACATCACCAAGCCGTTTGACGCCGAAGAAGTCCACCTGCGGGTGCGCAACCAGTTGGCGCTGTTCCGCATGCGCGAATCGTTGCTGGCCCATATCGCCGGCTTGGAATCCAGCCACCGCCGCGCCCGGCTGGAGGTGGAGGCCATCATGCATGCCAAGCGCGCACTGCTGCCGGCGGCATGCTTGGAGATGCCAAAAGCCAGGGCCTGTTGCGTGAGTTTGCCCGGCGAGGAGGTGGCCGGCGACATCATGAATTTCGCCATTCCCGGCCATCACCAATTGGCGGTGTACGGGGTGGATACCGCCGGCTGCGGCCCGGCAGCGGCGCTGTCGGCGGCGGTGCTGTCGGTGGACATCGGCCAAGCCGTGCGGGAAGAGGGCATGGACCCGGTGGGGGTGATCGCCAAAATGGCCGAGCAGATGATGGAGCGCGGGGAGCAGGCCAACCCGGCCAAGTTCGCCTGCTGCATGTACAACGCCAAGGCCGGCGAGGTGTGCTGCGCCTGTTCCGGCTTGGTTTGGCCGCTGTTGCTGGTGGTGCCGGCCCAAGGCCAGGTACGCGAAGAACGTTTGGATGGCATGCGCGTGGTCAACATTCCCATGAAGCCCGGCGACCGGTTGTACCTGGCCGGCGGCGGTTTGGAAAAAGTGCGCGATGTGCGCGGCGAACTGTTCGGCCATGAACGCTGCCGCCTGCTTGCGGCGCAAGACCGCGCGCTGCCGCTGCGCGAAGCCTGCGAACACATGGCGCGGCAACTTTCAGACTTTGCCCACCCGGCGCTGCCGCCGTTGGATTTTTCGGTGCTGGTGATTGAGGCAGTGGGCTAGTCTGGTATGCCGGTCTTGGAAAACCTTTGTCAATCACCATCTTTAGCGCTAGGATGGCCCGGCACAGTAACTTGGGTTCATGCGCCCTTGCCGGATTGACATGTCAAATACCCTCCGCTCACCCGTCTTGGCTTCTTTTTTTGACGACGCGCTTGGCGCCGCCAATGCGTTGGGCAAGTTGCATGTGACCTGGCGTTTCAAGGAGGTCTTTTCCAAGTTGCTGCTGGCGGAGTTTGGCAAGGTTCCGGATTGCGGTCAGCCCGCATCCAAGGAGGCTCCATGAAAAACCATGTTTCATCCTTCTGTCTTCTGCCCGCGGTGCTCGCGTTGGCGCTCTTGTGGACAGGATGCGGCAAGACTGCGGGGCCCAAGGCCGGCGCCGCGCCCGTGTTCCAGGTGCGTGCCAGCCACGCGCCCATCGGCGCCAAGCCCGTTTGGGAGAAGATTTCCTACGCCTGCCTGCCGGCCATCGGCAAACCCTGGCGCATCGTCGCGCTGTTCCCCCATCTCAAGGACGACTACTGGCTGGCGATCAACTATGGCCTGGTGACCGAAGCCACGCGCACCGGCGCACGCCTCGAGATCCTGCACGCCGGCGGATACGAACACCTGGACGTCCAGCGCAAGCAGATGGAGGAAGTCATCGCCTCGGGGCGCGCCGACGCCATCATCCTCTGCGGCATCGCGGCCGACGGCTGGGACAACCTCATCGCCAAGACCGCCGCCCGCGGCATCCCCGTGGTGGACGGCATCAACGGCATCCGCTCCGACAAGGTTTCCGCCCGCGCCGTCATCCCGCTCTACGAACAGACGTTGGCCTTTTCCTCCTTGCTGGCTTCACGCCATCCGCCGGGATCGCCCCCGGCGACCATCGCCTGGTTTCCAGGCCCCTCCGGCGCCGACTGGGTCGTCCAGTCCGACCGCGGTTTCCACGACGCCTGCAAAGGGGCGTCGGTCGACATTCTCGGGCCGTACTTCGGCGACACGGGCCTGCGCGCCCAGTCGGAGCTGGTCACCAAAGCCCTCGACGCGCATCCCGAGATCAAATACATCGCCGGCACCGCCGTCACCATCCAGGCGGCCATTCCCATCCTGCGGGAGCGCAAACTCGAGGGCAAGGTCCACCTGCTGTCCAGCTACCTGTCGCCGGGGGTGTGGCGCGGCCTGGAGCGCGGGCAGATCCTGGCGGCCGGGTGCGACTCCGACGTGCTTCTGGGGCGCATCGCCTTCGACCAGGCGTTGCGCCTCCTGGAGAAGCAGCCAGTCATCTCGGAAGTCCGCACCACAGTCCAACTGTTGACCCCCGAGGGATTGGCTGCCTTCGACCGCGCCGACGCCTTGGCTCCCGAGATGTTCACCCCCGTCTATTTCGTCAACGCTGCGGGGGCCAAATGAAGCCTTTCTTCCTGCGCTTCCTGCCCGCCTTGATCGTTTCCGGCGGCGTCACTGTCAGCCTTGGCGTCGGCGCCGCCATGGCCCGCTCGGCCAAGCAGGCTTGGCGGCAGGACGCCATCTACCAGGCCGGCGGTCTCACGACCCGCCTGTTCGACCATGTCAACGTCCTGTCCTACCAGCTCAACAGCCTGAACATCCTCTACGAGAATTCCACGGAGGTGAACCACGACGCGTTCATGGACGCCGTCGAACTCCTGGAACTCCAGCACCACCCGCTGCCCCTGCGAAACATCACCTATCTTGCCGACGGCGTGGTCGTGCAGCGCAGCGAGGTGCTGTCGCCCTTGGCCGCCGGCGCCAGGTTGCCGGACGACCCGGCCTGGGCCAAGTTGGCTGCGGATTGCGCCGAGCATCCCGGTGGCATCTGCATGAATCCCGACATCCGGATGGGGGGGCGCCGCTGGCTGGTGCTGATGGTGCAGTTGCGCCCGCGTGCCGGTCGCAACGACGCTCTGCTGGCGATGACGGATTTCGATTCCTTCCTCAGCGAATTCAAGTCCCTGCACGTGCCGCCGGGGCTGTCCCTTGAAATAGGGCAAGGTGGTGGGGTGGACAAAGGGCGTATCGGGGAACGGATCATCGAGATTCGCGAGGCCGGCCAGCACCGTTTCGAGCTGGCCTGGACGCCAAGCAGTGACTTCGCCGGCGGTCCGAACTATTTCCCGGCCGTATGGGCGGCCGTCGCCGGCACCGCGGTGAGCGTCTTCCTGGGCGTCCTCATCCAGTCCCTGCTTGGCCGCCAACGCGAGGTGGCGGCGCGGGTGGACGAGGCCACCGCCCAGCTGCAGCGGGCCAAGACCGAGGCCGAGGCAGCCAACCGGGCCAAGGGCGCGTTCCTGGCGGCGATGAGCCATGAGATTCGCACGCCGATGAACGCGGTGCTCAACATGGTCGGCACCGTGCTGGAATCGTCCAAAGTGGAGGGCGAGCAGCGGGAATACCTCAAGGTGGCCGATTCCTCGGCGCGGCACCTTTTGTCGGTGATCAACGACATCCTCGATTTCTCCAAGATCGAGTCCGGCAAGTTGGAGATCGAGGACATCCCCTTCAGCCTGCACGGCCTGCTCGAAGGGGTGAGCGACCTGTTCCGCGTCAAGGTGGCCGAAAGCCATGTGGAATTGGTGTTGGACATCGTGCCGGGCACGCCCGACGGTGTGCGCGGCGATCCGACGCGGCTGCGCCAGGTGCTGGTGAACCTGGTGGGCAACGCCTTCAAGTTCACGGCCAAGGGGCAGGTCGTGCTGCATGCGCAGGCGGAAGGCGGCGAGCTGCGCCTGTCGGTGGCCGACAGCGGCATCGGCATCCCCCCCGAGCAGCAGGCCAAGTTGTTCCAGCCCTTCGTGCAGGCCGACGCGGCCACCACCCGGCGCTTTGGCGGCACGGGGTTGGGGCTGACCATCAGCCGGCGCTTGGCGCAACTGATGGGGGGGAGCATCGCCCTGTCGAGCGTGGAGGGCGAAGGTTCGTTGTTCACCGTCAGCGTGCCGCTCATGGCCGACGCCGCCGGCGACCGCGGCGAATTGCGCCTGCCCTTGGCGCTCATGGGCCGCGGCATTTTGCTGGTCGAGGACAACGCCGCCAGCCGCGAAGCCATGCGGGTGATGTTTGAGCAGCACGGCCTGCCGTGCGTGTCGTTCCCGGCGGTGGAACCGGCGCTGGAATGGTTGAAGTCGCCGGCGGCCAGCGATGTGGGGGCGGCGGTGGTGGATTGGAGCCTGCCCGAAGGCGGGATGGACGGACTGGCCGGCATCAGTGAATTGCGCCGGGTGCGGGCCGGATTGCCGTGCTTTTTGGTCAGCGCGTTCGCCGACCGCCAGGTGCAGGAGCGGGCGAAGTCGTCGGGCGCGGCGGCCTTCATCCCCAAGCCGGTCACCTGGGGCGCGGTGCACGCCGCGTTGCAGCGGTCGCTGGCATCGCCTGAAGTGGCGCCTCTGGCCCCGCAAGTTGCCGTGTCATTCGACGGCGTGCTGGCCTTGGTGGCCGAAGACAACAAGCAGAACCAGCTGGTGGCCAAGGTGCTGCTCAAGAAAATGGGCATCACGGTGGAAGTGGCCGACAACGGCAAGGTGGCATTGGGGATGGCGCAAGCCGACCCGGGCAAGTACCAAATCATCCTGATGGACATGCAGATGCCCGAGATGGACGGGTTGGAGGCCACCCGCCAAATCCGTTCGTTGCCGGCATGCAAAACCATCCCCATCATCGCCATGACCGCCAACGCGATGAAGTCGGATTTGGATGCCTGCCTGGAGGCGGGCATGAACGATTGGGTGGTCAAGCCGATCGACAAACAGAAACTGTTGGAAACGTTGCGCAAGGCGTTAAAGTGAACGCACATGTCTGCCCAAGCCCGTCCCAAGGACCTCCCCATGCCAATCCCCATTCCCACCGTTCCCGGCCTTGACTTGGCCGATGCCATGGCCAGATTGGATCTTTCCTTTGACGAGTTCAAGGAATTACTGGCGGCGTTTCCCGATGCGGTGCGCTCAGAAATGGCCAAGTTGGAGGCCGCTGTGGGCGCAGGGGATTTGGAAACGACCCGTTTTTCCGCCCATGCCATGGCCGGTTTGGCCGGCAATTACGGGGCCAAAAAACTGTGGGCCGCCGCCAAAGAGCTGGAGGCGGCGGCCCACGACAACCAATTGGCGGCGGTGTCGGCATTGCTGGGAAAAATCCGCAAATTGGCGGATGAGGTCAGTCTTGGAGTGGAAGCGTTGTTGCGTTAGCATGCCTGCTTCTAGGCCCGAGCCACCCCATGCCAGACCCCATCCCGCCCCCTTCCGGTGCCCGCTTGCACACGGCCCACCCCGCAAGCGGGGCGGCAGCCGCCAGTGTTGGCGATGAATCCGGCCGCATCATCGCCATGCTCGCGCAATTGATGCAGTCTTCGCAGTTGAACGACCAGAGTGAAGAGGCCATTTTCCATGAGATCACCGAAGCCATGGCGCAATTGCTGCGGGTGGATCGCGTGGGCATCTGGCTCAAGGATGAGGCGCAGGGCCAATGGCAATGCTCGGATTTGTTCGAGGCCAACCTGTTGGTCAACAACAAAGCCAAAACCCGGCAACGGCATTCTTCTGGTTTGGTCCTGCCGCTGTCGGCATGCCATGGCTATGTGGCCGCCTTGGCGGCCGGTGATGCCCTGGTTGCCCACCGGGTTGCCGACCATCAGGCCCTGTCCGAATTGGCCGAAGGCTATTTAGAACCTTTGGGGATCACCTCCAAATTGGATGTCCCCATTCATCGGGACGGTCAAGTACTTGGCGCGCTTTGCGCCGAGCACACAGGGGTACCGCGCCATTGGCGCCAAGAGGACGAACTGGCCGCCAGCATGCTTGCCGGGGTGCTTTCCATGCGGCTGGAGAGCCGGCGCCGGCGGCAGTCCGAACATGCCCACGCCAATCGGATGCTGCAAACCGTGCTTGACCATTTCCCCGGTGTGGTGTTCTGGAAGGATGTGAACTCCGCCTATGTCGGCTGCAACCGGTCATTTGCCTTGGCCGCCGGCCTGTCGGAGCCGGCTGAGATCGCCGGGAAAACCGATTTTGACCTGCCCTGGGCCGCCACCCAGGCCGCGCAGTATGTGGCCGACGACCGGCAGGTGATGAATGGGGGGCGTCCCAAACTGGGCAAAGTCGAGACCCAGTTGCAATCCGACGGCCGCACGGCATGGTTTGACACCAACAGGATTCCGCTCAAGGACGGCCACGGCGAGATCATCGGGGTCATGGGCACCTCCATCGACATCACGTTGCGCAAGCGGGCGGAGGATGAATTGCGCCAGGTGAACGCCACCTTGGAGTCGCGCATCAGCGAGCGCACGGCGGAGTTGGAGGCCGCCCGCAAAGAGGCTGAAACGGCCAACCAATCCAAGAGCGCGTTCCTGGCCAACATGAGCCATGAAGTGCGCACGCCCATGAACGGCATTTTGGGGCTGGCCGAATTGCTGCGCCAGACCGAATTGACCGCCGAGCAGCGCGATTGGCTGGAAACGCTCAAGGATTCCAGCGAGGCCTTGCTGCGCCTGCTCAACGATGTGCTGGATATTTCCAAGGTTGAGGCGGGGCGCATGGTGCTCGAAGAGGCGTCGTTCGACCTGCGCCGCGAGCTGGGTGGGGCGATCAGTTTGATGGCCGCCAAAGCGATGCAAAAAGGCCTGCCCCTGCATCTTGAAGTGGCCGACACGGTGCCGGCAACCCTGTTGGGGGATGCCTTCCGCCTGCGGCAAATTCTCACCAATTTGCTGGGCAATGCCATCAAATTCACCGACGCGGGCCGGATCGAGGTGCGGGTGGCGGAGGAGCCGGGTGCTGCGGCCGGCCATGTCCGCCTGCGGATGTCGGTGCATGACACCGGCATCGGCATTCCCGAAGGGCATTTGGCCAAAATTTTCACCCCCTTCACCCAGGCGGATTCCTCCGTCACCCGCCGCTTTGGCGGCAGTGGCCTTGGTTTGTCCATTTGCGCCCGCCTTGCCGAGATGATGCACGGCCATGCTTGGGCGGAGAACCGCCCCGGCGGCGGCAGCATTTTCCATGTGGTCTGCGAGTTTTCCAGCGACGGGGCGATGCCGTCTCCTGACCAGGCAAGCCCCGTTGACGACGGGGCGGACAGCGCCAGAAAATCGCGCCGCATCCTGCTGGTGGAGGACAATTTGGTCAACCAAAAGGTGGCGTTGGCTTTGTTGCTGCGCCGCGGCCATGCCGTGGAAGTGGCCCATCACGGCGAAGAGGCCCTGGCGGCATTGGCGCTCAATGCGTTTGACATCGTGCTGATGGATGTGCAGATGCCGGTGATGGACGGGCTGGAGGCCACCCGCCGGATCCGCGCCCGGGAGGTGCAAAACAACCTGCCGCGCCAATTCATCGTGGCCATGACCGCCAGTGCCATGCGCGGCGACCGCGACATCTGCCTGGCGGCGGGCATGGATGGCTACATTGCCAAGCCTTTCCAAGCCACCGAGCTGTATGAAAAAGTGGAAAGCGCCCCGGTGAAGAAGGCGCAGCCCTTTTAGGGATTGGTAAGTGAGGGGTTGGCGATGCGTGAAACCGTCTGTTTGCCTTACCATTCCGTCCATGCCCGTCCTTGCCCCGCAGCCTGCCGTTTCGTCCGCCGTTTCAGACGGCGTTTCGCCCTTGCTTTGCGTGCGCGACCTGCATACCTGGTTTCCCGTCCACCGCGGCTTGCTGCGCAAAGAAGTGGGTCAGGTGCGCGCGGTGGACGGCGTTTCCCTCGACCTGTTTCCCGGCGAAACCCTGGGCCTGGTGGGGGAGTCGGGTTGCGGAAAATCCACGGTGGGCCGCTCGATTCTGCGCCTGATTCCGGCCACTTCGGGTTCGGTGCAATTCGATGGTGAGGATGTCTACGGCGCCTCCGCCTCGCGCATGAAGCAGTTGCGCCGCCAGATGCAGATCATTTTCCAGGACCCGGCCGGCTCGCTCAACCCGCGCATGACAGTGGGTGAAATCGTCGCCGAGCCGATGGTGGTGCACGGTACCCACACCGGGGGCGCGCTTGAAGATCGCGTGGCCTGGTTGCTGGCCAAGGTCGGCCTCAAACCCGAGCATGCCGAGCGTTATCCGCACGCCTTTTCCGGCGGCCAGCGCCAGCGCATCGGCATCGCCCGCGCCCTGGCGCTGTCGCCCAAACTCATCGTTTGCGACGAGCCGGTGTCGGCACTGGACGTGTCGGTGCAATCGCAGGTGCTCAACCTGATGAAGGATTTGCAGGAGGAATTCGGCCTGTCTTATTTGTTCATCGCCCACAACCTGGCGGTGGTCGAGCATTTTTGCGATCGCATCGCGGTGATGTACCTTGGCCGCATCGTGGAGACCGGCACCCGCGACGCGCTGTACAGGAATCCGCTGCACCCCTACACCCGCGCGCTGCTGTCGGCCGCGCCCATGCCTGATCCGCGCGCCACCAAGCGCCGCATCATGCTGCTGGGGGATGTGCCAAGCCCCATCCATATCAAGGGTGAGGACATCACCGCCAAGCTGGCCAAGATGCGCGCCGCCGAGCAGGCGGAATTGTCCGCCGCCAAGGAAGACGGCATGGAATACATCACCCGCTCCAGCCTGCTTGACCGGCCCGCGCTGGCGGAATCGCCGGACGATCTTGGGCATTTTGTTTCGTGCCACGGATTTGACGAGGGCGGCGCGCCGATTTTTGCGGATTAAAGGAGGGTCGGCTTTGGCTGACCAGATGGCGTTTGGTTTGCCGTCATTCATGGTCGGCTAAAGCCGACCCTCCCGTGGCGCCCACGGTCAATGCCGCCTTTCCCAATGCTTCCGTTTTCTTTTCCCGGTGCAAGGCCTGCCGCTGGGTGGCCCAGTTTGTCATGCGCAAATCGGACGCATCCGGCCCGTCTTGGATTTTAAGGATGCGGTAGGCGTTGTCGCGCTGGGCCGGCACAAAACCGGCGTCGCGCACCAGGCGGCAGATCAGGGGCTCGTCCAGGCAATGGGTGGTGCCGGCGGAGGACACGACATTTTCCTCCATCATCACGCTGCCCATGTCGCTGGCACCGTAAAACAGGGCCAACTGGCCGGTGTGCGGGCCCATGGTCACCCACGAGGAGCCGATGGAGTGGATGTTGTCGAGGAACAGGCGCGAGATGGCCGACATGCGCAAATATTCGGCGGCGCCGGCCATCCGCAGCA
Organism: uncultured Phycisphaeraceae bacterium; assembly: GCA_964556215.1. Lineage (GTDB taxonomy): Bacteria > Planctomycetota > Phycisphaerae > Phycisphaerales > Phycisphaeraceae > CANIYR01. The sequence continues at coordinate 25,866 of CAZKVP010000014.1, read as the reverse complement.
TTTTGCCGGCTTTGGGGGCGCAAGTGCCGCAGGATTTTTTGTCATCGGGATCCACTTGGCCGGCCAACACCGCATCCGCCAGCACATCGCCGGGGAAGGGTTGCCCGCTTTCAAAATCGTAATCCGGCAAGTCGCCCAAGGCCGTGTTGTCGCGCTGGAAGGGCCAGGCGATGAACGACAGGTAACGGCCGGGCCACTTCTGTTCAATGGCTTGGTCTTGACGCTCACGAATCAAAGCCATGTGCCCGATGCGGTCGGCCACGCCTTCGATGTGGCCAAACATCATGGTGGCGGAGGTCTGCATGCCCAGCCGGTGGGCGGCGCCCATCACATCCAGCCATTGCCGGCCATCGGCTTTGCCCGGGCCGATGCGCCGGCGCACATGCGGCAAAAAAATCTCGCCGCCGCCGCCAGGCAGTGAGTCAAGGCCCGCCGCCATCAGTGCTTTCAGCACCGCGTCCAACTTGGCCAGCCAAATCTCGCGGGGCAGAGTGTCGCCTTGCCCGGGCGCGGTTTTCGGGAAGCCGGGCAAATCGAGCACGGCGACGAATTCCACGATTTCCGGCGGTGAAAAGGCGTGCAGGTGGACGCCCGGGAATTTGTTTTTCAGATGGCGCAAGAGGTCGGTGTACCAAGCCAAGGGCAATTCGGGGTGCATGCCGCCTTGCAAAAGAATCTGGGTGCCGCCGATGGCCACCAATTCCGCCACTTTTTGGTCAATTTGCGCCTGTGAGAGCACGTAGGCGTCGGCATCGCCAAGGTCGCGTTTGAAGGCGCAAAAGGTGCAGTGGGCCGAGCAGACATTGGAGTAATTGATGTTGCGGTCGATCACATAGGTGCGCGCCGATCCAGGTCCGCCATGGATGCGGGCAGCCATCGCCGATGACCAGCGGCCAAGTTGGGGCAGGGTCGCTTCACGGTACAGGCGCAGGGCATCTTGGGGCGAGAGCCGGTGGGTGCCGGCAATGACTTCGGGCAGGCGCAAGTCGTGTTCGAGCATGGGGGGGATTGTAGGCGGGGGAGGGGAGTGTCCGCCGCTTCGGTCGGGCCAAGGGAACCCATGCCCTTGCCCGCGCAAGGTCGCCAGCCGTTGTCATTGCGCTTCAAAAGTCGCCGGGGCGAGGATGATTAATGTGCGACCTTCACCCACGCTGCATTGGCCTTGCTCGACTTGATCACCGCATCAATGAAGGCCATGCCGCGAATGCCCTCTTCGATCTTGGGGAAGTCGTTTTCGATCTCGGTCGGCGCCCGGCCGGCCTGTTTGGCGCGCAGGGTGTTGGCGAAGTTCTTATAGATCGTGGCGAAGGCTTCCAAATAACCTTCCGGATGGGCCGGGGGCGTGCGAGTGGCGGCGCCGGCCGCTGCACCCAAGTACCCCATGCCGGTGCGGTAGACCTGCATCGGCTGGTCGAGCCACTTGACCAGCATGGTGTTGGGTTCCTTCTGGTGCCACTCCAAGCCGCCTTTTTCGCCCCAGATGCGGATGTTGAGGTTGTTTTCCTCGCCCACGGCGATCTGCGAGCAGTGCAACACGCCCTTGGCGCCGCCTTCGAAGCGCAAAAGCATGTTGGCATCGTCGTCGAGCAGGCGGCCTTCGACGAAGGTGGACATGTCCGCGGCCAGTTCCTTGATCTGGAGACCGGTGATGTACTCGGCCAGGTTCTCGGCGTGGGTGCCGATGTCGCCGACGCAGCCGGCAGCACCGCTCTTGGTCGGGTCGGTGCGCCAGGCGGCCTGTTTTTGGTCGCTGGCTTCCAGGCGGGTGGCGAGCCAGCCCTGCGGGTATTCGACCACCACTTTGCGGATCTTGCCCAGTTTGCCGGCGGCGATCATGGCTTTGGCTTCCTTCACCAGCGGGTAGCCGTTGTAGCAGTGGGTCAGGCCGTAGACGAGGCCGGTCTTCTTGACCAGCACGGCCAGTTCCTTGGCCTGGTCGGTGGTGAAGGTGGCGGGTTTGTCGGACAGGACATGGAAGCCGTTTTCCAGAGCCAGTTTCGCCGGGGCGAAGTGCATGTGGTTGGGGGTGACGATGGAAATGAAATCCATCCGCTGGTCGGCTGGCAGGTCCCTTTCCTTGGTGATCATTTCTTCGAAGGAGCCGTAGCAACGGGCTTCGGGCAGGAACAGGTCTTTGCCGGAAGCTTTGGATTTTTCCGGGCTGGAGGAAAAGGCGCCGCAGACCAATTCGATCTGGCCGTCAATGGCGGCCGCGATGCGATGCACGCCGCCGATGAAGGCGCCTTGGCCGCCGCCAACCATGCCGTAACGGATTTTTCTGCTCATGATGAAGATTGAAAAAGGGGGAAGGGAAATGGGAAGCCGTAGTTTAAAGCGTTATTTCACCCGCCGCAGGGTGCGCCATTTGGCCGACCGGCTGCGCGGGTTTGCGGCGGCTTCAGCCGGACTGGCTTCCAGCGCCTTGCGGGTCACCAGTTCAGCCCAGCCGGCTTCCTTGGCCGCCGCAAACGCCTGTTTGACCGGGCGGTCTTCCAAAGAATGGAAGGAAATAATGCCGGCATGGCCGCCGATGTTGAGCAGGCGAGGCAGGGCGGACAGCAGGGCATCAAGGGCGTCGAGCTCGCCGTTGACGGCGATGCGCAGGGCCTGGAAGGTGCGGGTGGCCGGATGAATGCGCGAGGCTCCGGCAGCTCCGCCATAGGCGCGGCGGATCAAGGCGGCCAATTGGCCGGTGGTGGTGATTTTGTTTTGGCGCCGTTCCTCGACGATCACTTTGGCGATGCGGCGCGACAGGCGCTCTTCGCCGTATTGAAAGATCAGGTCGGCCAGTTCGTTTTCCGGCAATTGCGCCACCAGATGGGCGGCGGTGGTCACCTGTTCGGGGTTCAGGCGCATGTCCAGCGGCCCGTCCTGCATGAAGGAAAAACCACGCTCGGGATTGTCCACATGGGTGGAGGCAAAACCCAGGTCGGCCATCAGGCCGTCCACCCCGGCCACCCCGGCTTCGACAAGGGCGGTTTCGGCCGAGGCGAAGGAGCGGTGGCAGGTGATGAGGTTGACCTGGTGTTTTTCCGCCAAAGGCAGCAGTCTGGCGCAGGCATAGGCCAGGTTTTCGCCATCCAAATCGCAGCCGATGAAGGTGCCGCCGGCAATGAGCGGGATGAAGGATTCAGCGTGGCCGCCGCGTCCCAGGGTGCAGTCGAGAAAGACTTTGCCCGGACCCAGGGCGGGGCTGAGGGTTTCCAGGGTTTGGTTCAGTAGAACCGGGATGTGGCCGGTGACATCGGGGGAGTGGGGCATGGGGGAGGTAAGGATACTTGAAGGAGGGTGGGGGAAAGAAAAAGCGCAAGGCCCGTGCCTTGCGCTTTTTCTTTGGGATTCGTTGGATTACCACTGCGCCGGGAGATATTTGTCCACGGTGGCCGGCGTGATGATGCCCTTGGGCAGATAGCGCACCTCGGGCAACTTCTTGCCGCTGAACCATTCGGCGGCCAGTTCCATGGACAGGGCGCCGTCGCCTTCGGCGGATTGCACGGTGATGGCGGCGACATCGCCGTCCTTCACCGAGTCCATGCCTATCTTGCTGTTGCCGGCGGCCACGCGGATGATGTCGGTGCGGTTGGCGTCTTTGCAGGCTTTGTTGACGCCAAGTTGCGCTCCGGAGTCATCCGAGCAGGTGATGCCCTTGAGCTCTTTGCCGTAACGGGTGATCCAGCCGGCCACCAATTTTTCGGTTTCAATCTTGTCAAGTTTGCTAGTCTGCATGTCCAGCAATTTCATCTCCGGGGCAATTTTGTTGAGTTCGGTGACAATCGCCCAGGTGCGTGAGTCATAGCATGCATTGCCGGGCAGGTGGCGGACGATGCAATAGCCGCCCTTTTTACCCATTTTCTCGGCGAACACTTTGGCCAAGTTGCGGTTGTTGCCCCAATCATCTGGGCCGCACCAAGTCAGAGCATAGGCGAGGCCCTCATTGGTACACATTTGATTGCTGGCGATGACTGGGATACCCGCTTCATTCATTTTGCGCAGGAGGTCAGTGGCGCCCTTGGGATTCACGGCATTGAAAATGATCAAATCAGGTTTTTCATTAATGGCCAAATCCACCTGTTCAGCCTGCAGATTTGGATTTTGCTCAGCACACATCGTTTTCATTTCAATGCCGTAAAAATCGGCGATTTGTTGCATACCGCGTTGCATGGCGGTCAAATAAGCATGATCAATGAATTTGAGATAGATCACTTTTTTGCCTTTTGGCCCGCCTTTTGGAGGGGCAATGGGGTTAATGCGTTTAACGCCCCAGCCAGCGTATTCCTGGTCATACCAGTGGCCAGCATCTTCTTTGGGCAGAGCGGCTGGGTTTTCTGGACGGGGAGGCAGCTTGGTGTCAGCTTCCGGCTTGCTCAGCAGCGGCTGTCCATCGGAACCCTTGAGTTCAAACACATTATCACTGTTGGTCGAGGATGCGACTGAAGTGCCACCAGTGGTGCCGTTGGAGGTGGACATGTTGCCCACGACCACGGGTTGGCGGCCGGCCAGTTGGTAGATCAGCCCCATGCCAGTGACGGCCACGATGGTGATGGCGGCCAAGGCACCCAGGCAAAAATTCAAGGGAACTTGTTGTTTACGTTGCATGGAATCATCCTCAGGGGAGAGTGGAGAAGAATCGGGAAAATCGGAAGGATTGGAAGGATCAGTGCCAGAGTCTTCAAGCAGAGCCAATTCTTCGAGCAATTCATGGCGTTGGCCTTGAATTCTGAATCGGCGCACCAGCAAAACGGCGTCATAGATGATGACCACCGCCAAAACGGCTCCACTGGCCATGGCAATGATGGCTGTGGGGGCCCCACGGGCGCTAAATCCGTAAATGATCATTTGCAGGGTCAGCAGGGCGATCAGGCTTTTGAACACACTGCCCCGTCCACCATCCATCGAGGTGCCGCCGACAATGGCGGCGGCGATCACCACCATCAAAGAAGGGGTACCGATATCCGGAGGGGCGGCATTAAGTTTGACTGCCGTCAACGCTCCAGCCAAGCCGGCCAGCACTCCAGAAATGACAAAAGCAGATGTGGTCAGCCGATCAGTTGACAGGCCGGAGTACCAGGCAGTCTTGGGATTGCCCCCCACCAAAAACAACGAACGGCCAGTAACGGTGCGTTTAAGGAACAATTCAAAGCCGAGCACCACTGTCAAGGCGGTAAGCACCAGCGGGGATGTGAGCACGCCAAGCCATGTGCCTTGCCCGATCAACGAGTCCATCAGCCACTGATTGGACGCGTTTTCCAAGTTCAACGTGTTGCCGTCGCTGACCCTGTTGGCCAGGCTGTCCACGATCATCATGGTGCCTAAGGTGGCGATGAAAGAGTCCACCTTTGCCTTGGTCACCAGAAAACCGTTGATCAAACCGACACCCATGCCGGACAAGGCGGCAACGGCAAAGGCGCCGCCCCAGCCCAATCTTGGTTGTACGCTGATGGTCACCATGGCGCTGAAAGTCAATACCGCACCAAACGAAAGATCCAATTGTCGCACAATCAAAACAATCGTCAGGCCGGTCACCAGCAAAGCATTGATGCTGATGCCCTTCCATATGGCCATGGCAGTGCCTGGCGAGGCAAATTTGGGCGCAATTACGGCCATCAAGGCGACAACGGCGATGAATAATACAAAAATACGGTTTTGAGCGACAAAATGGCGCCATTTGAAGGCTGGGGCAAGCGGATTACCCATGAGATTTGCCTCCTTTGCGCGCAAACCAACTGGTCAGACCAACCACCACAATGAAGACCGTTCCCTTGGCGAGCGTTTGATCATACAGGCCCCCTTTCGAGAGGGGAATAACTCCAAACAGGGTGACCTTCCCCCATAACGAAACCAATTTATCAAGCAGGCCAATCACCAGCACACCGCCGAGGACACCCACGCCTGATCCAACGCCGCCGGAAAGCAATACACCACCGAGCACCACGGCGGTGATCGCCGAAAAATCATAGCCTTGTCCCATTGCGGGATAAGCATTTTTTGCTCCAGAGGTGAGGAAGATGGCCGCTATCGAAGTACATAGGGCCGAGACCACGAAGGTCATCAGTACCACCCGCCGCACATCGACCCCACTCAGGCGGGCAGCCTCATAGGCTGAACCGGTTTGCTGGATTTGGGTGCCGAAACGGGTGCGCTTCATCACCCAACCGGCCAGCGGTACCATGCCGGCCAAAACAACCATGGACAACGGGATTTGGCCGGGCAACTTGTAGGCATCTAATTGCAAAAACAAGTGCCCGGTGGTGCCCGGTCCGGTATCAGGGTAAGCCTGTCCGTCGAAAACCTGTTTGATAAAGCCAATCAAAAGGAAATTCATTGCCAGCGTCCAGATGATCGGATTGAGGCGCAAATAACCGACGATGTAGCCATTGATCAAGCCCACGACCAATCCGGCACCAAGCCCGCAGGCCAGGCTCAGGGGGAGTCCCAGATGCAGTGTGGAGATGGTGACATATCCAACCAATGGGATCAAACTGGGGATGGACAAGTCCACGTAGTGGCCGCCGTAAGTGATGAAGGAGACGCCAATGGCGATTATCGCCACGATCGTGACGGTACTGATCAAGGATCTGATCGTATCCAGCGTCAAAAACTCTTTGGAAAAAAAGACGGCTCCAATCAGGAATAGCAGACCCACGATCAAAAACACCCCCACCCGGTTGAGCATGCGAACGGTGCCGGACGTCTTGAGGGTGCGGGCCGCTTTGTTGGCGGATTGGGTGGGGGCGGCATCAGACATGGGCGGCCTCCTTCATCTCTGCTTGATCATGACCTTCGCCATAGGCCGCCAGCAACACGGAATCTTCGGTGAATTCGCCCTTCAATTGCTCCCCCACAAAGTGGCCTTTGCGCAAAATGAGAATGCGGTCGGACAGCATGCACAATTCCGGCAGGTCGGAACTGATGACGATCACGCATTTGCCAGCGTCGGCCAGGCGGCCGATGGCTTCATGAATCACCTGCTTGGCGCCGATGTCCACCCCGCGGGTGGGTTCGTCCAGAATCAACACTTCCGGCCCGATGGCCAGCCATTTGGCCAGCAGGATTTTCTGCTGGTTGCCGCCGGAAAGTTGGCTGACCAGGCGGCCGGGTTCGGCGGGATAAAGTTCCAGGTCTTTGGCTTGCTGTTCAAAAACATCGCGGCTCTTTTTGGCCGAAACCAAACGCGATGACTTGGCGTTGAGTGCCGCCAGGGAATTGGTTTCCAAATCCAAACCCAAGGCCAAGCCTTGCAATTTGCGGTCTTCGGTCAGATAACCCAAGCCGCAACGCATGGCTTCGCGCAGGTTGGCAGGGCAGATTTCTTCACCGTCCAATTGCGCTTCGCCCTCGTCGCAGGGGTCAATGCCGACCAAAGAGCGGGCCAACTCGCTGCGGCCGGCACCGGCCAAACCGCCGATGCCGAGGATTTCGCCGCGGCGGACTTCAAAATCAAGATTGTGGAAGAAGCCGTAGCGGGTCAGGTTTTTGACGCTCAAGCGCACCTCGCCAGGCGCAAGTTTGCGCTCAATGCGGGTTTCGCTCACGGCCCGGCCGATCATCAATTCGACCATGCCGGCGGGGGTGGTTTCCGACATCAAACGGGTGGCGACTTTTTTGCCATCGCGCATGACCGTCACGCGGTCGGCCACTTCAAACACTTCCGGCAAGTGATGGGAAATATAAATGACAGACAAGCCTTCGCGCTTTAACTGGTGGATGATTTCAAACAACTTGACCACCTCCGCCCGGCTCAGGGCCGAGGTCGGTTCGTCCATCACCAGGATGTCGGGGTTGCCACCGATGGCTTTGGCGATTTCCACCAATTGCGCCTCGTGCTGGCTCAGGGTTTCAACCAGACGCCAAGGATCCATGTTCAACCCCACCCGTTGCAGGCAGCGTTTGGTTTCGGCTTCGGCGGCGCCGCGATCCAGAAAAACACCGGCTTTTTTGGGCAGGCGGCCGGCCAGGATGTTTTCAAGAATCGACAGCGGTTGAGCCAGGCTCAATTCCTGGTGGATCATGGCGATGCCCAACGCCTTGGCCCTGGCCGGCGAGTGCAGTTCCACCTTTTGGCCACGCAAGAAAATATCGCCGGTGTAGTCGTTGAACGAGCCGGCGATCATGTTCATCAGCGAGGACTTGCCGGCACCGTTTTCACCCATCAGGGCATGCACCTCACCAGGCAGCACTTCAAAATCCACACAATTCACGGCCAAGGTGCCGGGGTAGCGTTTGGAGACGCCGACTAAGCGGAGGATGGGGTCAGGCAACGGATGCGACATGAGTGCAAGTTGGGGGACAAACCGCAAACAGAAAAGGGGGCGAATTGTATGACATTCCAATCGAGAAGCAATCCCCCCCCAGCACTTCTGTTCGGGCTTGGGTGTGCGAGGGATAGCGCCGAATGCGCCGGATCAACCGCCCTACCCTTTTGGATGGGTGGAGGGGGGGACGCGTCATTTGCCGACCGGGAAGGTCGCACCGGGAACCAACCCAAGCCGCTCGCGCAATTCGGCCAGGCGCTTGATCGTTTCCGGCCGCATATGGCCGTCGGGCCCGGGCGGGGAATTGAGCAGCAGCAGGTTGTTGTTGGCGGTGGCGCTGCGATAGAGCTTTTCAAGCGCATCCACTGATTTGAGGCCGCGGTCGCCGGCATTCCAGAACCACCGGTTGTTCATGCACACGGTGGATTCGAAGGGCATATAGAAGGGCTTCCCGTCATGGGTGAAGACCTTGGGATCATTGGGCGAGGGCAGCATGGGATCGCCCAGGCGGAAGTCACAGGGGAAATAGCGGATGGGGTCGTTTTCCTTCTGCTGACCCGGACGGATGATGCCATTGCCGCCGAACGTGCCGGGCTTGCCGATGCACCAGTTGATGGCGACCTGGCAGCGTGGCTGGCAGCGCTTGATGGCGTCGTACACGCGGTCGTAATGCCAGCGATCCGACGATTTGGCCCACGACCCGTCGAACCAGATCTCGGTCACTTCGCCGTACTGGGTGAGCAGTTCCTTGATCTGGGCGATCATGTAATCGGCGTAGGCCGCGTCGGTCTTGGCCTGATCCTTCTTGTAGTCCTCGGCATGCAGGCGGTCCCAGCGGCGGTCCCACAGCGAGTAGTAGACGGCGAAGCGCACGCCGTGGCGACGGCAGGCGTCGGCCACGGCCTTGACCACATCGGTCGGGTGCGCGGTGTGCGCGACGGAATACTTCACCTCGTCGGTTTTGGTCGGCCAGTTGCAGAAACCGTCATGGTGCTTGCACACCAAAACGACATGGCTCATGCCGGCGTTCTTGGCCGCCAGCACCCACTCGTCGGCGTCTATTTCCTTGGGCGCGTACTTCTCCAAAGGCACCGACCCGTCGGTCCATTCCTGGTTGACGAAGGTGTTGATGCCG
>CAZKVP010000014.1:0-16379 GCA_964556215.1 uncultured Phycisphaeraceae bacterium | reverse complement strand
CTCCAAAGGCACCGACCCGTCGGTCCATTCCTGGTTGACGAAGGTGTTGATGCCGTAGTGGATGAACATCCCGTAGCGGGTGTTTTCCATCTGCCACTTTTGGGTCGCGGTGGGCGCTGCGCCCGGGGCGCGGGTGACCAGGCCGGTGGCCGGGTCGGTCGTCAGGCCGCAGTCCTTGAAGGAGGACTCGAGGGACGGCGTGCCGGCGCAGGCGACCAACGGCAGGAGCAGCGCAAGGGGAAGGATTTTTTTCATGTTTTCGGGTTTATTTGAGGTCGCAGCCGGCGCCGGCTTCCTGCGGGGTGGCGTACACGCCGCCCTGCACCTTGACCGGGTTGACGAAGTGGGCCTTCAGGTGCGGGATGTGCTCGAGGAACAGCGCCTCGTGGCCCATGCCGATGTGGTTGAACAGCACCAGGTGCTGGTGCAATTGGCCCATGTCGCCCACGTGCGGCACCACCGGGATGCCGGCCTTGCGTGCCATCAGGCTGATGACCAGGAATTCCGACACGCCGGCCACGCGCACGGCGTCGACCTGGCAGAAGCCCATGCACTTGAGCTGGAGGTAATTTTTGAAGATCACGCGGTTGGGCACGTGCTCGCCGGTGGCCACGCGGTGGGCGCCGATCACGTCGGCCAAGGTCTTGTGGGCCAGGATGTCGTCGGGATGGGTCGGTTCTTCCACCCAGAACGGGTTCATCGGCAGCAGGTCCTTGCAGATGGCGATGGCCTGCGGCAGCGTCCACTGCTGGTTGGCGTCCACCATCACGCGGATGTGGTCGCCGGCGGCTTCGCGCACGATGTTGGCGCGGCGGATGTCGCGGGCGGCTTCCTTGGAACCCACCTTGAGTTTCATCGCGGTGAAGCCGGCGGCCACCGCCTTCTTGCAGTTTTCGCGCACCAGTTCGTCGGAGTAGTTGAACCAGCCGATGGAGGTGTCGTAGCCGGTGTAGCCGGTCTTGATCACGCCCATGCGGGAGGCGCGGGTCGGCTGCGCGGCGCGCAGGATGGCCAGTGCGTCGGCTTCGACCAAATAATCTTCGAGGTAGGAGAAGTCCAGAGTCGCCACCAGCTGCTCGGGCGTGAGGTCCAACAGCAACTGCCACAGGGGCACGCCGCGCTTCTTGGCCCACAGGTCCCAGCAGGCGTTGGTGACGCTGGCCAGCGCAAGTTGCACCACGCCCTTGTGGGGGCCGAGCCAGCGGAACTGCTGCTCGTCGGCCATCTGGCGCTGCAAGTTGCCGAAATCGGCCATCACCTCTTCGATGTCGCGGCCGATCAGGCGCTGGGCGTAGAACTCGGCGGCGCGGCAGACCAGGTCGTTGCCTTCGCCCAAGGTGAAGGCCAAGCCGGTGCCAAGCAGGCCCGAATCGTCATGCAGCTGCATGGTGGCGTAGGAATAGATCGGGTCGCGGTGGATGGCGTCGGAACCGTGGCCGCCGCCGATGGGGAAGCGAAGGTCGCGGGTGGAGATGCGGGTGATCATGGTGGGTGTTTGGAGGGAGGGGCGGCTTTAGCCGGCCACGAAATGGGAAGGAGAATGTGCCGACGAAAGATTTGGGAAGACAAGGAAGATGCCCGGCTGCCGGAAGCGCAACTGGCCGGCTAAAGCCGACCCTCCGGCGCTGCCGCGCCAATCACATGCGGCGATAGCCAAGTTCCGCTCCGCCCGACACATGCTGAATGCAGCCGGTGATGAAGCGTGCCTTGTCGGAAAGCAAAAACACACTGGCGTCGGCGATCACATCGCCCTCGGGGCAATAGCCCAGCGGATGGATTTCATCAAGGTATTTTTCAATACTGGCCGGATCGGGCTGCGCGGCGGCCCATTTGCGCAGCATCGGGGTCCAGGTGCCGGCCGGACACACGGCGTTGACGCGAATGCCGTATTTGGCGTAATCCAGCGCCATGGATTTGGTCAGGGTGTTCATCGCGCCCTTGGTGGCGGTGTAGGCGGCGTGGATTTCCTGCCCCATCACACCCACCATGCTGGAGGTGTTGAGGATGCAACCCTTGCTCGCCTTGAGCGCCTCGAAGCCGAATTTGGTGGTGTAGTAGACGCTCTTGAGGTTGATGCGCATCAGTTCATCCCATTCCTCTTCGCTGGTTTCATGCAGCGCCTTGGCGGGGTGGGCGATGCCGGCGTTGTTGTGGATGGCGTCCAACTTGCCGTAACGCGCAAGTGCGGCCTTGATGGCAGCCTCGACCTGCGGGCCATTGCCCACATCGCAGGTCAGGCCGAGATGGGCTTCGCCCAGTTCCTTGGCGGCGGCCATCACCTTGTCGGTGGAGCGGGCCAGGAGGACGACTTTTGCGCCCTCTTTGGCGTAGGCCTTGGCGCAATCCCAGCCGATGCCTTCACTGGCGCCGGTGAGGAAAATGACTTTGTCTTGGAGGAGGAGGGTGGACATGGGGGCAGGATAACCAAGGAGAATAAAGAGGATGTTTATTTTCGTTCACTGAAAGAAAACAAATACGCCGCCGCCAATCCGACAACGGCATGAGAACTCTCGCAACAACTCACTCAAGCACCGCCCGCACGACGGCGGCGCGAAGGGCGGCGCAGCAACAGCAGGCTGCCAAGAGCCAGCAAGGCGAAGGAGGCTGGCTCTGGGACGAGGTAATAAGCATTGCCCCAGCGGACGACGGATTGCCCGGAAGCGGTATCCAATCCCGCGACGCTGTAGCCATCCAAATTGGATCCGGTGCCGCTGAATTCCAAGATCTTGATCGCGTAGTGCGTGCCGGAAGCCAACGGAGCATTGGTTCCGCGCAGGTCGAACTTCAGTCCATTTCCGTCAAAATCTCCCGTGATCGAAAGCAAATCAGCCTCCCCTCCCGCGCCGGAAGCGCGGTTTCCGAATCCTCCCGTGTAATTCAAATCCACCAGATAAGTGCCGGCCAACGACAGTTTGTTGGCGGTGATGTTCAACGTTCCGACCGTCCCCGAAAACTCGTCGGACCCGGCGGTGATGAAGCCATTGGAGCCGATCGTCACAGTGTTGCTGGCGCCCGTCCCGATGTTGATGGTGGAAGTGGCCGCCGCGCCAGACAAAGTGGCCTGGGTCGCGCCGGTTCCGACGGCATAGGAAGCCGTGGTGCCCGGCACGGAGGCCACATGGCTGGCCACGCGCAGAACACCGTTGGAAACCGTGGTGGATCCCGAATAGGTGATGTTGGTGCCGGCAAACACCTGCGTCCCCGCGCCGCTTTTAACGATGTTCAAAACACCCGTGTTCGCCCCGAATCCGTCGCGGACATACCCGTTGGTCGTATAGGTCTGCCCCAAGGCCGGCGCAATCGTGAGCGTGCCCGTGGTGTTCGAGGCGGTTCCGCCCCCGATCGCCTGGGAATTCTGGATGACCAGCCGCCCATCCGAACAGGACAGCCCACCGACGGTTTGCGTCGTTCCCATCAGGTGGAAATAGCCGTAGTTCGATCCGCCTCCGGAATCGGTGACGATCCCCGTCCCACCCAACTGGTTGTTGGCGTTGAAATCCAGGACGCTGTTGTTGTTGCGGAGGTTGATGTCCCCGCCGATCGCGACGACCCCGGCGGACTTCTGGGCGTGGATTGTTCCGTAGATGTCCGTCAATCCGGAGTAGGTGTTCGCCGATGCCCCGGAAAGAACGACCACTCCTCCGGAGGCCGCCTGGTACAGGCCGCCGGTTCCGCCAACGGCGCCACTGAGCGTCGTGGCCGCGTTGCCGTAGGTGGCGGCGGCGGCGCCGATTTGCAGTCGGCTGTTGTTGATGGTGATGCTGCCGGAAAGGGTGAGCGCGGCGTCCGGCCTGATCATGCCCAGCATGTTGGGCGCGGTGCCTTCCGTCCACCCCGTTTCACTGCTGTCAATGACGATGTCGTTGGACAGCGCCAGACCGGCGGTCGCATTGAACAACTGCCCGGTATTTTTCAGCGTGATGGTCGCGGTGCCGGCCTGCGATTGCGCCGAGAAGCGGATGCGTGCGCTATCCACGACCATCGCGCCACTGAAGGCGGAATTGTTGCCGGACAGTGTGTAATCCGACTGCGTATTGTTTGACGCGTTGGTCCCCAAAAAGAGCAAAGTCCCCGCGCCGGAAATGGCGTTGCCGATGGCCTGGGAGTTGCTGTGCGTGAATTCCAGCGTGCTGCCCGTTCCGATGGAGCAAGCCGAAGATGCCGAAAGAGATCCGGCCCCCGTGCCATTGCCGACCACGAGCGTCCCGCAGTTGTTTCCGAGGATCGTGGCCCCGGTATAGGTGTTGGCGCCGGTGAGGGTCAGGGTGCCGGCGCCGATTTTCGTCAGGCCGCCGTCGGTGGCGTTGTCCCCGCCGATGCTGGAATGCACCAGCGCCTGGCCGATGGTGATGTTGCGGCCATTGGTGTCGATCACCGCGCCGCCGTTGCGCACGTTGGCCCGGGTCAGGCCCGCCACCATGAAGGATGCGTTGTCGATCCTCGCCTGAAGCGTGCCGCCGTTGAAATTGAAAACGGTGGTGTAGGCCCCGACCCCTCCCTTGCCCGCTTGGTTCAGGGCCAGGATGCCCCCGTCGAGATCGACGGTCGAAACCACGGTGCCGGGCGTGACGGCAGCGCTGTATGCCAGGGAAAGGGTGCCAAGGGTGGTGGTGCCCCCGCTGATCTTGAGGGTCGCAGTGTCGCGCACGCCCACATAAGTAGTACCGCCGGTGAAAGTACCGCCGCTCAAATTCACCGTGGCGGCGGCGGCGCCGGTGCCCGTACCTCCATTTGCAATGTAAACCGTGTTGCCACCCACCCCGACGCTGCCAGCTGTCTGGTTGAATGTTGTTGCCGTGCCGTTGCCAAGCACGAAGATCCCGCCGCTGTCGGTCAGGGTCGCGCCGCTTCCGACGGAAGTGGTTCCCCCTTGGATGTAAATGCCGCTGGCGAAGCCTTGGTTGATCGTGATGTTTTGGAAAGTCAGCGTGCTCGAACTCGCATTGGTGAATCCGGCGAGACCGCCGCCCGGATTTCCCAAATTCAACCCCCCGCCGGTAAGCGTAACCGAGCCCAAGTCCACGGAGAGCGAGTTGATGTTTTGCGTGCCGGAAACGGTCACCGTGTAGGTCCCTATGGCATCCGTTCCCGCAGCGAAATGCGCATGGTTGTAGTCGACCCACGCGAGAGGGACTGCGGTTCCCGCGGCGTCTCCCCACGCGGCAGTGGCGGCATCCCAAGTGCCGCCGGGTGTGGGGCTGCCGGTTCCTGCCGCGGAACCATTGATGGGATCCCAATACGAAGTCGCCGCCCGTGCCTGTCCGACCAAGGAAAGCGCGGCCAGAACGGGGAGCAGCATTTTCAGGGGGAGCTTGATTTTTCGCATGGCATTGGTTCAAAAACAAGAAAAGAAACCGCATGGATGATTGGCGGAGAAAATATACCCCCCGCCCCGCCGCCCCGCGTTAGAATCGCCACGGAGAAAGGAATCAAACATGAAATTGCCGTCCCCCATCTTCCGCGACGCCGGGAAAAACCTCCAGATTGACACCTGTAAGCCGCAGATCGAAGCCATCGCGGAGCGAAAAATCATCTTCCATGGCCTATCGCACGGCGCATATCCTGGGGAGCGCCTGAAAGCCAGCGAACTACCCGGCCTTTCCAGCATCGGCCATTGGACGATGCCCAAGGCGCAAGATTGGGGGCTGGACCTCCACCGCAACGAGGGGTTGGAACTCTGCTGGGTCGAAAGCGGCGGTTGCGCCTTCGAGGTGGACGGCGTTCGCCATGCCCTGGGGCCCGACGCACTGACCCTCACCCAGCCCTGGCAGCTGCACCGGCTGGGAACCCCGCATTTGGACGCCCACCGCCTGCACTGGCTGATCTTGGACGTCGGCGTGCGCCGCCCCAACCAAGACTGGCGCTGGCCGGCTTGGATCGTGCTCTCCCCCGAAGACAGGAAAGACCTCTCCGCCCGCCTGCGCGCCGGACTTCCCCCCGTGCTGCGCGCCACGCCGGACCTGCGCGAAAACTTCCGCCGCCTGGCCCACGCGGTCGAACATGCCGGTGCGCCCGGCTCCGTGTCGCGCTTGGCGGTACAGATCAACGACCTCCTGTGGAACCTCCTGGCCTTGCTTCGCCAAGGTGCCGCCAGCCATGGACCGGCCGCCCATGTCGCGGTGGCCGAAGACCTCAACGCCCGCACCGTCCGCCTGTTCTGGGAGGATCTGGCTAAGCACCCGGACCACCTGGAGGAATCGCGCACCATCCACGGCATGGCAGCCGAATGCGGTCTGGGAGCCACCGCCTTCACCGCCCACACCCGCGCGCTCCTTGGCGCGACCCCGATGAACCTGCTACTGGAGCGAAGGCTCGACCACGCCGCCGCCTTGCTGCGCGGCACCGCCCGTGCGGTCACCGACATCGCGCTGTCCTGCGGATTTTCCTCCAGCCAATATTTCGCCACCGCCTTTGGCCGGAAATTTGGCAGTACGCCGGGCGCATGGCGTGAACAGGCAAAATAAGCGGCAATCGGTTCCACCCCCCTCCATCCCCCCCAAAAAAAAATGCCCCCGAAAGGGCGTTTTGAATAGAGAGAGAAGCGGGGGGGCGAAGCCTATGCCGCTTACGCCAAACAACACCCCAATCTGGCGCAAAAGAAATTGAACATTCCCGCCCCGCCCCAGCAGGGCGGCCGCCATGGATGGCTACAATTGCATCCCTGTGCCCAAAACCCTTTACCGCTACATCCTGACCGAAACCATCCGCATCTTGGCTGTCTCCTCGGTGGCCTTGGTGTTGGTGATGGCCTTTGCCACCGCCATCAAACCCCTGACGGAAGGCATGCTTGGGGCTGACACGCTGTTCAAATTCGTGCTGTTCATGTCGCCTTCGATGCTGCAATACGCGCTGCCTTTCGCCGCGGCGATGGGCGCAACGCTGGTTTATATCCGGATGTCGCAGGACAACGAAATTTTGGCATGCCAAGCCAGCGGCCTTTCGGGCCGGCGGCTTGCGGCGCCGATGTTTTTTTTGGGGATGGTGTTGATGGTGCTGCTGTTGGTGCTTTCAGGTTCAGTGGCGCCGGCCCTTTACCGCAAGGCGATGCAGACCGCGCGTGGGGACATTGTCAATGCCTTGGTGCGCAAATTGAACCAAGGGCAGGCCTTTGTGGACGAGAAATCAGGCGTGGTGCTGTATGCCAATGCCGCCAGCGCAGAGGATGCGGATCCTGTCATCCGGGGCAACTTGCAGGCCGAAACCGTGCTGCAATTGACCGGGGTGGCGGTGGGGCGGCTGGACAAAAAGACCGGCCACCTGGAAAGCGACATGACCGCCAGCGCCGCCACGGCGGTGCTGTACCGCGATGTGGATACCGGCGATGCGCTGGTGTCCATGCGGCTGGAGAATCCGCAGCTGGCGCAGGAGCCGGCTGACGGCAAGGAACACCATATGCGGGCCTCGGCCGTGGATCGCATCAGCTTTGAACTTCCCAACCCGGTGGGCGACAAGGTTGAATTTCTGTCCCTTGGCCAATTGGCCGAATTGCTCAGGCATCCGGCCCGGTTCGACGATGTGCGCCAGAGCGCGGCCAAGTTGTCCCAAGCGGCCGGCACCGAGCGTTTCCGCCGTTCAGTGAAGGCGTCGTTGTCCAAGGGGGTGCCGCTCAGGGGGCCGCTTGGCAATGAAACGTACACCCTGTCCGCTCCGGTTTCGCGTGAAAAAACCGGCAATCTGCTGCTGTTGTCGGCTGCGGGAAAAGCCAAAGTGGTGGTGGAGCACCGCGACGGCGCCGGCGCCACGCTGCTGCGCCGGTGGGAGGCCGAGTCGGGTGAAATGACCTTTGACCTTGACCGTGAAACGGGCGAACCGGTGGCGGAACTCAAGCTGGGCACGGTGCGCGTCATGGACCCCCGCGACGGCCAGGTGGTGACAGGCAAACTTGAGCATGTGTTCGATGCCTTGGTCTGGCCGGAACCCCTGCTTGTCAATCCGACAAGCATCGGGGTGGATCAGTGGCTCAAAACCACCGAATCCCAGGCGGCCAAGGAGCCGGACAGTGCCCTGGCCGGCGCCCGCGCCGAATTGCTGCATGAAAAACAGGTGCTGCATCAGCGGCTGATTTCACAATTCCACATCCGCTTGGCCGCAGCGCTGGTCTGCCTGCTGTTGCCCATACTGGGGGCGGCAATGAGCTTGTGGCGGCGCGGCAGCCTGCCATTGGTGGTGTTTTTCTGGTGTTTTTTGGTGGCGATCGTTTCCATCATTCTGATCAACATCGGCGGCAACATGGCAAAAACCACCCCTGAACGGTTTTACATGGGGGTGGGGTTGACTTGGCTGCCGATCGTTTTTCAGGCCGGCTTGCTGGGCTGGATTTTCAACCGACTTCAAAAACCAGGCATCTGAACCCGGGCCCCCGATGACCATCATTGACCGCTACATCCTGCGACAATTCGTGATCAACTTCATCATCCTGATGGTGGTGGTGCAGGCGCTGTTCGTCGGCATTGATTTGATCGTCAATCTGGAGGCCTATTTGCGGGCCGCGCACGGATTGGCCGGCCGCCAGCACATGGCTTATGTGCCGGCATTGGCTTGGGTGCTGGTGGACTACTACGGCCCGATGTGCATGATGCTGTACATCTACATTTCCGGCATTGTGGTGGTGGCGGCCATGAGTTTTACCGTGGTCAATCTGCAGCGCACGCGTGAATTGATGGCGGTGGTGGCCAGCGGCGTGTCATTGCGGCGGGTGGCTTTGGCGCTGGTAGCGGCGAGTTTTGCCGCCAACCTGTTGGCCGTTCCCGTGCAGCAATGGGTGCTGCCGCCCATTGCATATGACGCCCTGCGTTCACGCAGTGATCTTGTGAATGAAGGGGGCGTGGCCCGCAATCCGGTGAGGTTCATGAAAGTCAATGCGCAGGGCGACCTGCTGTCGGCGGATTCCTTTGACATTCTCCTTGGAACCCTGAAGGGTTTTCACCTGATGATGCGGGATGCGGACGGCGGGTGTCTGGGCACCATCACCGCGCCCCTGGCGCGTTGGGATGAAGCGGGCCAAGCATGGGTATTCGACCCGGGCGGGCAGTTGGCGGTGCCGCCCAAAGGGATGAAGGCGGTGGAACCCAAGCCCATGTCCGCATGGCCATCCAAAGCGTCGCCCACGGTCATTCAGGCCAATCAGGACGGCAATTTCGCGCGATTGCTTTCGCTTGGCGATATGGCTGAGTTGGCCAAACTCCCCGCCATTTCGGATGATTTTCGCGCCAGTTTGCGCCAGGCTTGGTGGTCGCGGTTTGCCATGCCGTTGTTCAACACCCTGCTCACATTGGCGACGTTGCCGTTTTTTCTCACGCGCATTCCGCTGGTCACACCCAAGCAGGGGGTGCAGGCCGCCGGCCTTGCGTTGGGGTGCTGGGCCGCCGGGTTGCTGCTGATGTCCGCCACGGTGCTTCCGCCTTTTTTCACGGTTTGGATACCGGTTGCACTGCTGGCCGCCTTGGGATTTTGGCGCATTCGGCGCATGGAGACATGAGGGGCAACCGGTGGCGATTATGACAATTCGATGAAGCAAAGAGGAGAATCCCAAGAGGGTGGCCGGCGCGCACCATTCCATGGGTCTTTCTTTGTTATAAACTCGCCTGTTGTACCCCTGCGAATCTATCCAATAAAAAGAAATCCATGCCTCCTTTTGCACTCTCCGACAAAGCCAGAAAAATGTTGTGGGGCGTTCTGCTTTTTTCACTGATTGCGCAGGTGGCCGTCTGCATTTTCGTTCCACTGTTGCACGACACCGAAGCCCGCTACGCGGAAATTGCCAGGAAAATGCTGGAAACCGGCGATTGGATCACGCCCCGGCATGATTCCGGAGACAGCGCCATTTATGGAACTTATGTGTGGTTCTGGGCCAAACCCCCACTGTCATCCTGGCTGTCCGCCATCAGTATGAAATGCTTTGGCATCAATGAATTTGCAGCCCGCCTGCCCTCGTTGCTGCTGGAAGTCGGCATGCTTGGCTTGGTTTACACATGGCTCAAAAAGATGCGTGACCGTGATTTTGCATTGCTGGCCGTGGTGGTGTTGGCGACCAGTGTTCAGTGCTTCATTTGTTTTGAGTGCGTGATGACGGACCCGAGTTTGGCCTTTTGTTCCACGCTTTCTTTGGTGTCTTTTTGGATGGCGATGCGCCGGGAAGATTCAGGCCGGGGGCGTTTGTGGGGTTGGCTGTTTTTCGTCGGTTTGGGCGCCGGCCTGCTGGCCAAGGGACCCTTGGTGGGCGTTCTCGTCGTGCTGCCCCTTGCGCCATGGCTGCTTTGGCATGGCAAAGTCCGCCAGGCCTGGGACAAGTTGCCATGGATTGGGGGCACCCTGCTGATGCTGGCCATCGCCATGCCGTGGTACATCGCCGCTGAAATCAAGACGCCCGGCTTCCTGAAATACTTCATCGTGGGCGAGCATCTGGGACGGTTTCTCGATCCCGCCTGGTCGGGAGACCGCTATGGCCATTCTCATGTGGAGCCGATAGGCAAGATTTGGCTCTTTTGCCTGACCGCCACGATGCCGTGGTCATTGGTCGTTTTGGCCAAGATGGCCAGGCATGCCAAAGGTTGGCGCCAATGGGTCAGCGGGGATGAGGGTTCGCTCACTTTTTTGGTGGCATGCGCGTTTGCATTGGTCGTTTTCTTCACATTTGCCCGCAACATCATCTGGCCTTATTGCCTGCCGGCCATGCCCTTTTTGGCTGCGCTCATGGTTGAAGCGTGGCGGCGGATGCCGCAGGCGCGTCCGCGCATCCGCCATGTCGTGCTGGTGGCGGCCCTGATTCCGATGGGCATGCTGTGGGTCGCCCTGTTGGCCCCCAAGTGGAGTGTGGTGATGCCCAGAAAATCCGGGCGCGAACCGGTGCGGGCCTATTTGGCAGACCGCTCTTCTCCGGAGGATGCCCTGTATGTTTACGGACGCCGCTCCTATTCGCTGGATTTTTATTCGGCCGGGAAAATACGGGTGCTAAATGGCAGCAAACCGACCCAGAAAACAACCTTGGAAGATTTGGCCGGTGATGGAAAAACGGATTATGTGTTGTTTGAAACCGGGGATTGGGATGCCTTGGCCCCGGCGGTGCACGCCCGTTTCTCCGTGGTGCGTGGGTTTGATGAACTCAACATGAGTCAGGCTGCAATCCATGAATTGAGCCGGTTTCATTCGCCGTTTGAATTGCGCCAAGTGCTGGTTTTGGTCAAAGAAATCGCGCCATAAGGGGGATTGGACGCATATCAGGCGCCGAATCTTCCCATCATGAGCTGATGCCGTGCCAACATGGCGGCAAAGGCGTCGCTTTGCAGAAATTCAAACTCCAGCGGCCGGATGTCCGCGATCGGATCGCCATCGTCTTGCGCCGCCAATCCCGGATGGCACATGACAAGATCGCCATCTTTTGCTTCGGCCAGCCAGCGGTCCATGTTTGCCGCGAAATCATCCGCCGGGCGCAGCGTGTAAATGCCGGCGAATCCGCCGTTGGTGGCGAACCCTGCGCGCTTGGCTTCGGCTGCAAAGCCCGCCCCCAGCCAGCGCAAAAAAGCCTGCTTGGGGAAACCGGCCCGCAGGCGCAAGGGCGGATTGACCGCGCGCAGATAGGGCTTGCCGCCGGGATAGCGTCGAACGAGCACCCTTAGCACGGCCGCCCGGATGCCGGGAAACACATGCACGTGCTGGTGCCCATCCACAAAATCCGGCTGCCGGCCCATGACCCGCTCGAAACAATCCAATTGCTCCTCCAGTGCCCGGGCCACCTTTGCCAAGTCCAGCGTGCGCAGGAGTGCGCCGCAAAGCACCCGTGCCAGCGGGCGCGCCGGCGCATCCGGGAAGGCGTGCGTCAGGTTGAAGTGCAGCCCGATGTCCGCGCGCCCGACGTGGGGCAGGAGTGCGCGGCCATCCCCTTCCCATGACGGGCTTTGCGTCATGCAGCCGGTGGCCGACAGCCGTCCCATTTCAATCAGGCGGCGGATCCCCGAACTGATGGCGGGGGATTGGGCGTAGTCGTCGGCGCACAGGGTGAGGGTCTTCATGCGTCCGCCTTGGGGGATTTGCGGAAGGCCCAGAATTTGGAAAGCAGGAACGACATGCCGGCGACAATGACCTGCACGATGGCCTGAGCCAGCAGGTAATGCAGTCGGGGGATCTTAAGGAAGAGCGCATAAAGCGCGGCGTTGAGCAGGAATCCGGCGCAAGCCACGGCGAAAAATTTGAGATAGATGCGCGCCAGTTTCCCGCCGTGACCGTGGGTGGCGAAAGTCCAATGATGGTGGCCAAGGAAACTCACCTGCACCGCGACCAAGAAAGCAAGGATGTTGGCGGTCTGGGGCGCAAGTCCGCAGCCGTCCTTGAACACGAAGAGCGAACCAAGGTGCGTCCCCGCCGCCGCCATGCCCACCAGCCCGAATTTCATCATTTGGCGCATCACGGGCATTCTCCGCAGCGCAGCCCGCCCTGGCCGATCCGTTGGCCGACCAGGTAGTTGGGGCGCCCCTTGACTTCATTGAACACGCGGGCGATGTATTCGCCAAGGACGCCGATGGCCATCAATTGAATGCCGCTAAGGAAGGACAATGCGGCCACAATGGTCGGCCATCCCGCTGTGGGATTGCCATAAAACAGGGCTTGAATCACCACAAACAGACCGTAGGCCATGGACATCAATGCGATCACAAAACCAAGCACGGCCGAAATGCGCAGCGGAAAATCGGAGAACGACACGATGCCTTCAAAAGCCAGCCGGATCAGGCGGATGTAATTGAAACTGGTTTTTCCGAAGCGCCGCTCTTCGGCCTGAAACGGCAGCCCGATGCTGTTGAACCCGACCCAGGCGTACATTCCCTTCATGAAGCGGTTGCGTTCCGGGAGTTGTTTGAGGGCCTCCACCACTTTGCGGTCCAGCAGGCGGAAGTCGCCGGCATTGGGCTCTATTTTGAAACGCGAAGAGCTCTGCAGCATGCGGTAGAACATGGCCGTGAACAGGCGCTTGGGCAGGCTTTCTTCAGCCCGGTCGGTGCGCACGGCGTACACCATGTCGTAGCCCGCGCGCCATTTTTCAAAGAATGCCGGCAACATGCTCACCGGGTGCTGCAAGTCGGAGTCCATCAAGATGACCGCGTCGCCCCCGGCCTCGTGCAAGCCGGCGGTGAGGGCGGCCTCTTTGCCGAAATTGCGCGACAGGATCAGTCCGGTCACGGGATAGTGCCGGGCCAAGCCAAGCAGGGTGGCGGCCGTGTCGTCACGGCTGCCATCATCCACCACGATGATTTCCACCCGCGTTGCCAATTTTTTCAGGGTTTCCGTCAATACCGGAATCAGAATTTTGAGGTTTTTCGCCTCGTTGTAGGCCGGAATGACGCAGGAGAGGGAGGGGGTGTCCATAAGTCAAAGCATATTAGGGGAAGCGGGCATGGGAATCATCAGTTCAACGGTGAAATGCTCACCCAGGACGGTTTCGATGCGAATATTCCCATGGAGCCTTTCGATGATGCGGCGGCACAGGGTCAGCCCCAGTCCGCAATGGGCCTCGCCGGACTCGCGGGCGGGATCCGCCCGCCAAAAACGGTCGAATACCTTGTCGGCGTCTTCTTCCCGGACTTTGCTTCCGCTGTTGGTGATGCGGATGGCGGCATGACCGTCAATGGCGTGCCCCGTGACGCGCAAAAAGCCGCCCGCGTCCGCATAAGCCAGGGCATTGTCGAACAAATTGCGGATGACCACTGAAAACAGGACCGGATCGGTTTCCACTTGCAGGGGCGCCGGCATATCCCAGGTCAGATGGATATGCCGCGCCTTGGCCTTCGACGCTTGGATTTCCCAAAGCGAAGCCATCTGCAGGCGCAAATCCACGGGTTCAAACTGCGGTGGGTGCTGGCCTGATTCGATGCGGGCCAGCATCAACAGCGTTTCCACCATGGTGCGCATGTCGCCGGTCAATTGCAGGCAAGCCGCCACAGTGTGCTTGTATTCTTCCGGCGTGCGTTGCTTGGAGGCGCAAACCTGCAAGGTCATGAGCATGCCCGCCAGCGGGGTGCGCAATTCATGGGCCACATCCGCGGTAAAGGCGCGTTCGCGGTCAAAGGCCGACTCCAGGTTTTCCAGCATGGCATTGAGGCGAAGCACCACGGTTGCCAATTCTTTTGGAACCTGCCGCGATGCGACGCGTTCCGACATGGAATGGCTGCCGATGGATTGGATTTCATTGGCCAAACGGTGCAGGGGCCGCAGACCGCGTCCCACAATCCACCACAAGGCCCCGCCTGCGGCCGTGACTGCCAATGCGAACACACAGCCCAAAAGACACGCCAATCGCCGATTTTTATCGTGTAATTTCCCCGTGTCGCAAGCCAGGACAACACACGCCGTTTGCGGCTTTCCCGTGGCTGCATCGTTGTCCGAATGCGGCGTGAAGCGGAATGATATTCTGCGGCCCGGCCGCCCGTTGGGCAAGAGGTTGAACGCAAGTTCAGGCCGCCAAGAAGCGGCGGTTCCCAGTCTGGTGACCGGATAATCGGCCATGGATTCGGACTTGGCAATGACCGTGCCGGCGGGGGTGGCGATCACAAAAAAATCGGGGTGCTTCCCTTGGCGGTATTCGGCGATTTGTGAAGGGTCGGTGTCCGTCCTGATGCCACTTGGGCTTTGTTCGGCCAGCGCAGCCAACGCATTGCCGCGCGCCAACAGCGTGGCGTCAAACTCGTCAAGCAGCACGCGATGGATGCTCCAGTACAGCACCCCGGCGGCAACGAGGAAAACACAGGCGGTCGCGCCCAAAGTGCCGATCAAAAGCCGGATTTTCAAGGACCGGATCACGCGTCCTCCGAAAGAATGTAGCCGTGCCCGCGGCGTGTGTGGATCAGCGGGCGCAAGTGCGGCAGGTCCAGTTTTTTCCGCAAACAGCCGATGCGGACATCCACCACATTGCTGGTGGATTCATCCAGGTTGTCGTAAACGTGCTCCCATATTTCAGTCCTGGAAACAACCTGGCCCCGGCGCAATGCCAGGAATTCAAGCAAGGCGTATTCACGGGGCGTCAGGGTGACGGGCTGGCCACCCCGGCGCACCAACCGCAGCGTGCTGTCTATCTCCAAATCCCCAATGCACAGAATCGGGTTTTTGGTCTGATAAGTGCGGCGTACCAGTGCGCGGATGCGGGCCAAAAATTCGGCGAAGTTGAAGGGTTTGACCAGATAGTCGTCCGCCCCGCCATCAAGCCCGTTGACGCGGTCCTGCGGGGTGTCGCGTGCGGTCAAAATCAGCACATGGCTGGCGATTCCATCGGCGCGCAGACGATTTAGGACCGTCATCCCATCCATTTTTGGCAACATCAAATCCAGCACGATCACATCATATGCGCACGCCTGGGCCTGCCATAAGCCGGCTTGCCCGTCGGCGGCGGAATCCACGGAAAATCCCGCCTCTTGGAGGCCCTGCACCAGCGAGAGGCGCAAGGCGGAAAAATCTTCAACAATGAGAATGCGCATGGGAACCTTCCGAGGGGAAAATCGGATTTTACGCTTCAGCAGGAATGGCACCGGCCGGCACGGCTGGGGCGCGGTGGTGTCGCCAAGTGACATAAAACATGCACAGTCCAAGCAGCGAGAGCAGGATCAGCGATGAGTTTACGGTGCCGATGCCAAGGCCGCCATCCCTGGATGGCTTGGTAAGCAGATCCCCAAAAGTCGCACCAAAGGGGCGAGTCAGTACGAAAGCCAACCAGAACAAAAACACCTTGGAAATTGGCGTGAAATACGCGGCCAATGCCGCCAGGAACAGCACCGCGCCGACCAGTACTGCGCCGTAAGCATAGCCAAGGCCGGAGGTGTGGGCGAAAAAATCGCCCAAGGCCGTGCCCAGCGTGTTCGAGACCAGGATCGCAATCCAGTACAACAATTCTGGCTTGAAAGACCGGATCTTTCTCATGTCCAAGGGGAGGCCGCTTAGGCGCCAACAAATGAAGAGCACCAACAGGATGCCAAGCAAAATTGACGATCCGCCGATGTAGCCCAGGTTCAGTGTGCGGTCCATGTAATCTGAAATCGTGGTGCCCACCATGGTGGTGGAAAGGATGACGCTCCAGTACGGGATGGGGTGGTGTTTTTTGACCGCCAACTGAGGAATGAGCGTGGCCAGGAAAAAAGCGAATAACAGAACCGAACTGAGGGCATAACCCCAATTGAGCGTCATGGACAGCAAGTCGCCCGCCGTTTCACCCAGCGTGGTGGCGATTATTTTCATGATCCAGAAGAGGAGGGTGACTTGAGGGAATTTGTTCATTTTGATCCCTTGCTTTTCGGGCCGCCAACCGCCTCTTGCTTTCCATGAGGTTCAAAAAGTCGCAACGCATGGTGCCCTGCGAACATGGCCGGAGTTTAGGCAGGTCAAAATGACAGCTCGATGAAGGG
>CAZKVP010000013.1:45215-48794 GCA_964556215.1 uncultured Phycisphaeraceae bacterium | reverse complement strand
TCACCCCCTTCCCCTTATTCATCCCATCCATGTGCTTGAGCGTCGCCAGCATCCCATGCAACGCCCCCAGCACATCATTCGTATGCCCCGTCTCGCTGATCGTGTGCATGTTGCGGATGGGGAAGCCGATGCTGGTGGCGGCGCAGTCGAAGCCGGCCAGGGCGGCGCCCATGGCGTCGGTGCCGGTGTCGCGGCCGACCACCGTGGGTTGAACGGGGATGCCGGCTTGGTTGCAGGCTTCCATGATGAGTTGGTTGAGGTAGGGGGTGACGATCGAGCCGACGCTCAAGGCGAAGCCTTTGCCCATCGCCTCCGGGTTCATCTTCTTGGCGGCGAGGTTGGGGGCGGCATCGTAATCATGGCCGACATCGGTGCCGATCAGGATGTCGGGTTTGAAATCGCCGGCCAGGGCGGTTGCGCCGAAGCGGCCGATTTCTTCGTGGGTGGCGATGGCGAACAAGACGCGCAGGTTTTTCAGCGGGCTGGCCGCCAGGAGGCGCGCCAGTTCGGTGACCATGAAGCAGCCCAAGCCGTTGTCGAGGTAGGCGCCGTAGAAACTGTCGGGGCTGAAGCCGCGCTTGATCGGGCGGTTGAGGATGATCGGATCGCCGGCCTTGATGCCCAGCGCCTGCAGGCGTTCTTTGGGCTTGTCGCCGTGCATTTGCAGTTCGAGGTAGATCGAATCAGGCGATAGGCCTTTGTCGCCGCTGCGCTGCGCCGGTTCGCTGAAGTGGATGGCGCCGATGGCTTCGATGGTGCCGCCCTCGATGCGCCGCCAGTGGCCGGGCTTTTCGGGCTGCTCGCTGAACAGCAGCACTTCGTGGCCGACGATCACGTTGGGCAGGAAGGAATCGGTGTTGATGTAGATCTTGCCGTCGGCCGAAATGCTGCGCACCTGCATGCGGATCTTGTCGGCGTGGCCGATGAACATCACGCTGGGCCGCGTGGTGTCGCCCGGATGGGTGTCGAGCACTAGGCCGGCGTGGCCTTTGAAGCGGTGGATGGCCCAGCCCTTTGGCATGAATGCGCGCATCATCGGCTCGATGACGCCGGTGGACATGGCGGCCTCAAACCCGATCGGGCTGGGGGCGGCCAGGATGGCCCGCATGCGCTCGAATTGCGCTTCGGGCATGGGCGAGGCCCAGGGCTTGGCCTTGGCTTTGTTTTTGCCCTTGGCGGCGGATTTGCGGGCGGTGGACTGGGCGGCGGATTTTTTGAGGGTGGGCATGCGGGGAGAATAAGCGAAGTGGGGGTTTGGGTATGAGACTGTAATAACCCACCCTTCCCGGCGTCCCTGCCAAGTCCCCATCCCCCATAGGAGCCCGCCCATGCGTCCGTCCATTCTGCGTTGTTTGCTTGCCGTCGGCTGCCTGTGCGCATCCACCCAAAGTTGGGCGGCCGACGCCCTGCCTGCCGCCGGCACCGATGCCCGCACGCTGGACGGCTGCACGGCACTCAAGCCCATGCCTTGGCATTTGGGCGACATGTGGTGGGATATTGGCGAGGCGGCGACGAAGGAGGAGTTTCAATCGCTGGATTTGGATTTTGAAATCAAGGGTGAAGTGGGGCCCGGCGTCAAGTTGTACATCGCGCCCACCGGCGGCAGCGGCGGGGTTGCCAGCCAGAATTTTTACGGCGGCCTGCAGACGGATTCGTGGATGAACCGCACGCTGGCCGAGCCGGCGGAATGGCAACGACGGGCCATCGGCAGGGCGGCGATTTTTTCGACTTGGGACGACCGTTCGCTGTCCTCCATCCTGCCCGCTCCCGGCGGGTACTTTGATTCCGCCGGTCATGAAGGGGATTTCATCTCCGTCCGCAACAAGGTGGCCTGGGACCAAGGCCGCTACACCTACCGCGTTTGCCGCCTTTCCACCGAGGAAATCGCCGGCAAGAAGCGCGCCTGGATCGGGGCTTTCGTCATCAACCACCAAAGCGGCCAAGTGGCGTTTGTCGGCGCCTTGCGCCTCAAACAGGGAGACAACCTGCATTTGACCAAGCATCTTTCCGCTTTCGTGGAGATTTACGGCGGCCGGCCCTCGTTTGCTTCGCTGCCTTACGGGCTGGAAGTGACCTTCATGAAGCCCAAAGTCAACGGCAAAACGGTGGCGGCGGCGCATGCGATGGAACAGTTTGATCCCAAGCTGCCCGACATCATGTTCACTGAGGCGGTGGGGGGCGACGGGCGCAAGTTGGACAATCCCAAGGCGGCCAAGCCGGAGGAAATTGCCGGTTTGCGCTTTATCCTGGGCACCCAGGTGGTGGAGCGCCAGAAGCGGCACAATTGGGTGTTTTGAAAAGTAGACGCGCCGGCCCGGCGCGTTCACCGGAAGCAGCCTAAAAAACAATGCGTATTCCATGGGTGCGGGCGTTGTTTTCAAGGTTATGCACCGTGGACGCGGCGAGCCGCCGCGTCTACTTTACAATTCCCCTCCCATGAGCCAACCCCAAAAACCGCAACCGACCCAATCCAAGCCCCAAAATGCGCCGCGCAGCGCCATCTCGCCGACTCGCGCCGAGAACTACCCCGAGTGGTACCAGCAGGTCGTGCGCGCCGCCGACCTGGCCGAAAATTCCGATGTGCGCGGCTGCATGGTGATCAAGCCCTGGGGCTATGCCCTGTGGGAGAACGTGCAGCGCGACCTGGATGAGAAGTTCAAGGCCACCGGCCACCAGAATGCCTACTTCCCGCTGTTCATCCCCAAGTCGTTCCTTGAGAAGGAGGCCAAGCACGTCGAAGGCTTCGCCAAGGAATGCGCGGTGGTCACCCATCACCGTTTGGTGGACGATGGCAAGGGTGGTTTGATGCCCGACCCCGAGAGCAAGTTGGAAGAGCCGCTGATCGTGCGCCCGACCTCCGAGACCATCATCGGCGCCTCGTTCGCCCGCTGGGTCGAGTCCTACCGCGACCTGCCGATCCTGATCAACCAGTGGTGCAACGTCGTGCGCTGGGAAATGCGCACCCGCCTGTTCCTGCGCACCGCCGAGTTCCTCTGGCAGGAGGGCCACACCGCCCACGCCACGGCCGAGGAAGCCATCGCCGAAACCGAGCAGATGCACGAGGTCTACCGCGAGTTCGCCGAAGGCACCATGGCCATGCCGGTGATCAAGGGTGAAAAACCGGCCCATGAGCGCTTCCCCGGCGCCGTCAACACCTACACCATCGAGGCGATGATGCAGGACAAGAAGGCCTTGCAGGCCGGCACCAGCCACTTTTTGGGCCAGAATTTCGCCCACGCGCAGGACATCAAGTTCCTGGGCGCCGACGGCCAGCAGCACCATTGCTGGACCACCAGCTGGGGCGTCTCCACCCGCCTGATTGGCGGCCTGATCATGACCCACGCCGATGACGACGGCCTGGTGTGCCCGCCGAAGATGGCGCCGGCCCACGTGATCATTTTGCCCGTCACCATGAAGGCGGAGAAGCCCGAAGAAATCATCGCCGCCTGCGAAGCCCTGGCCAAGGAATTGCGCCAGAAGGAATTCGGCGGACGCAAGCTGGTGGTGCAGGTGGACAAGCGCGACCTCAAGGGCGCCGACAAGATGTGGCAGTGGGTCAAGAAGGGCGCCCCCGTGCGC
>CAZKVP010000013.1:42724-45115 GCA_964556215.1 uncultured Phycisphaeraceae bacterium | reverse complement strand
CCTGAAGGTGACGGTGCGCTGCATCCCCTGCGACGGCGAGCTTGCCAAGCTGGGCGTCGAAGGCGCCAACGAAGAGGCGGGAACCTGCATCTTCACCGGCAAGCCCAGCAGCCGGATGGTGGTGTGGGCGAAGTCGTATTGAGAGCCTATCCCATCCAGCGGCGTCGGCCCGAGCGCGAGCGGGTTCGGAGGGCCGGCGAAGCGGGGCGGCGCAGCCGATGCGGAAGGCGTCGGCTGTGCCGCCCCGTTTCCGCGGCGGCGGGAATCATTCCACTTTGCCCAGGAAGAAGGAGGTCAGGAGGGTGATCAGGACGAGGAGTGAGATCAGGGCGAATGCCCTGTTTTTTTGGAAGGCGAAGATGACGACGCCGACGGCGACGCGCAGGACGGGAGTGGCGATGAGGAGGAGCAGGCCGAGCACGACGATGCCGCGGCCTTGGGAATGGAACAGGGCCCGTTGGACGGCGTGGATGTTGGTGGGAAAATTTTCGGCGGACGAAGCATCCCTTGGTGGATCCATCAGATGCGCCAAGGCGTCCTTGGAGGACAGGTAATCGGGGTGGTGGACGAAGGTGAGGGCCATGCCAAGGATGACTGCCAGCAGCGAGATGAGCACGCCGTAGCGCAACAGATGGCTGAGGATGGCTTCGGCGCGGTGGAGGTCGCCATGGTCCGCCGGCGCAGACGGCGCCGGGGCATGCGCGGATGGCGTTGCATCGGGTGTGTTCACAGGGCGAATCCTTTCAGCATCATTTTGACGGCGGTGAAGATGAGGATGAGGATGAAGACGATTTTGAGTTTCCGGCTGGTGATGCGGGACAGGAGTTTGGATCCCAGGGCGGCGCCGGCGAGCACGCCCGCCGCGACGGGGGCGGCGATGAAGGGATTGATGTCGCCGCGCGAGAAGTAGACCCCCGCGGAGGCGGCGGCGGTGACGCCGATCATGAAGTTGCTGGTGGCGGTCGCGGCCTTGAAAGGGACGCCCATGGCGAGGGTCATGGTGGGAACTTTCATGACGCCGCCGCCGACGCCAAGGAGGCCCGAGGCCATGCCGGCGAGGTAGCTGATGCACAGGCCGGTTTTGGAGTGCGCGACGCGATAGGAGACCTCGCGGCCGAGGGATTTGTCGTGGAAGGAGGCGTGGAGTTGGAGGCGGTCGGCGATGGGATCGGGTCTGGCGGCGGCGGCGACGGCGTGATCGCCGGGGCTGCGGAGCATCATGAGGGCGGTGTAAATCATGATGGCGGCG
The DNA here is from genome assembly GCA_964556215.1 of uncultured Phycisphaeraceae bacterium. Taxonomy (GTDB): domain Bacteria; phylum Planctomycetota; class Phycisphaerae; order Phycisphaerales; family Phycisphaeraceae; genus CANIYR01. The sequence continues at coordinate 43,866 of CAZKVP010000013.1, read as the reverse complement.
AAGATGACATAGAGCCACTGGCCGGTGATGAGCCCGGCGACGAACGCACCGGTGATGGCGCCCAGCGTGGTGGCGACCTCGAGGAACATGCCGAGTTTGATGTTGGAGATGTGGTCGCGGACATAGGCGGCCCCGGCACCGGAACTGGTGGCGATGACGGCGACGATGGAAGCCCCGATGGCGTAGCGGATGTCGACGCCAAGCCCCAAGGTCAGCAGGGGGATGACGATGATGCCCCCGCCCAGCCCCAGCAGCGAGCCGAGCAGGCCGGCGAAGAGCGAGCCGAGGAAGGCGAGGAGGACAAACCCGATGGGGGTGAGGTGCATGGGGGCGAGTATAGAAAAAAAACGGCCGATGGCCGCGGTTGGGCCCGGCCCGTGTCCACCGCTTACGATGCTTGCATGTTCCCCCTCGACCCCACCCGCCCCATCCCCATCCGCGCGGTCAACCTTTCCGACCGCCTCGACACGCGCCCGCTGCGCGCGCCGGAGGCCCTTGCGCTCGATCCGCTGGCCCTGCCGGTGGCCGGCGGCGGCATGGTGGTGCTGTTCCGTTTCGGCGTGGCCGTGTTTTTGGGCGTGGCCGATGCGGCCGAGGCGCAATTCCTGAAAACGCTTGCGCCCCATTTGGTGGTGCCGGCGCAAACGGTGGACCGGGAAGAAACGGTGCTGCTGGTGCGTCCGGAGGTTCTGGTGGAGGGCCCCGAGCGCGAAGGGCTGGTGGTGCGCGAACTGTCGCTCGAGCGGGTGCTGGTGTCCGCCAGCGTGCTGGGCAAGAGCGTGGCGCTGGCGGCGCTGGAGTCGCGGGTGGCGCGCGCTTTCGAGCATGTGGAGCCGCTGGCCAGCGCGCTTGGCCGCGAGGGAAAGTTGACCGACGACCAGCATGCGCTTTTCCGCCACATCGGCCGCGCGCTGCTCATCGAGCACGCCATGGTTTCACGCGTGCAGGCGGATGAAAAGCCGGATGTGCTGTGGGATCACCCGGGGTTGGAGGGTTTCTATTTGCGCCTTGAAAGCGAATACGAACTCACCGATCGCGCCGGCATCCTGGACCGCCGGGTGGAACTGCTCTCGCGCACCTCGTCCACCGTGCTGGGGCTGGCGCAGCACAAGGCATCGATGCGGGTGGAGTGGTATGTCGTG
>CAZKVP010000013.1:0-42624 GCA_964556215.1 uncultured Phycisphaeraceae bacterium | reverse complement strand
ATTTCCCCGCAAAATCAATGATCTTCGCAATCTCATTGCGCAGATCCTTGCGTTCCACCACGCGGTCGACAAAACCCTTCTTCACCAAAAACTCCGAGCGCTGGAAGCCTTCGGGCAATTCCTGGCGCACGGTGTTGGCAATCACGCGGGGGCCGGCGAAGCAGACCAGGGCTTTGGGTTCGGCCAGAATGATGTCGCCGAGCATGGCGAACGAGGCGGTCACGCCGCCGGTGGTGGGGTCGGAGAGGACCGAGATGAACAGGCCGCCCTTGTCGTCCAAGCGGGCCAGGGCCGCGCTGGTCTTCGCCATCTGCGCCAGCGACAGGCCGGATTCCTGCATGCGGGCGCCGCCGGAGGCGTTGATGATGATGAAGGAGCGGTTTTCTTTTGTGGCCAGTTCGATGCAGCGGGTGATTTTTTCGCCCACCACCGAGCCCATCGAGGCCATCATGAAGCGGTTGTCCATCACCGCCAAGACCACGCCGCGGCCCTTGATGTAGCCTTTGCCGCACAGCAAGGCGTCTTTGCGGCCGGTCTTTTTCTGCTCGGCCAGAATGCGCTCGGCATAGGGGATGCGGTCAACGAATTTGAGGGTGTCGAGCGGGCCGACATTTTCCCACAGGGGCTCAAAGGTGCCTTCGTCAATCAGTTGTCCCACGCGCTCGGCGCCGCCGATGCGGAAGTGGTGCTGGCAGTCGGGGCAGACATGCAGGTTTTCTTCGACGCTTTTGCGGTAGAGCATGGCCGAGCACTCGGGGCATTTGAGCCACAGGCCGTCGGGCATGTCCGATTTTTTTCCGGTCTCATCGGCCCAAGTGCGGGCAGCGGGCTTTTTCTTGGCGTCGGTTTTGGTTTCGGTTTTAGGTTCGCTCATGGCGGGATTTTAGGAGATTTCACGCGAAGAAACCCAAAGAACCCCGACCGTGAGGGAGGGGACAAATAGACTCCGGAAAATAGGTGCGTCAGCGCCCCCTCCCTCACGGTCGGGGTGGGTTGGGGGCATAAAAAAACCGGCTTGCGCCGGTTTTTCGTTTTTTTGTTTTACAGGTCCGACGGATCGTAAACCCATTGGCTCACGGTGCGGTCGTAGCTGAGGATTTCTTCGGGCTTGAACCACATGGCCAATTCCTTGGCGGCTGATTCCGGGCTGTCGGAGCCGTGGATCAGGTTATTGCCGCCGCTCATGCCAAGGTCGCCGCGGATGGTGCCGGGGGCGGCCTTCTGGCCGTTGGTGGCGCCGATCAGGTTGCGGCAGACCGTCACGGCATTGACGCCGCGCACGGCCAAAGCGATGACCGGGCTGGAGGTGATGAAGGCCAGCAAGCCGGGGAAGAAGCCCTTTTGCGCGTGTTCGGCGTAGTGCTTGGTGGCCAACTCGGGGCTGACTTGCACCATCTTGGAGCCGACGATGGTCAGGCCCTTGGATTCGATGCGGGAAATGATGTTGCCGGCCAAACCGCGTTGCACGGCGTCGGGCTTGATGAAGAGGAAGGTGATTTCCTTGGGCATGGTCGCGTCCTTAGTGGAATCTTGGAATGAATCAGAGGGAAAGAAGGGCAAGAAGTATAACAATTCGGCACTTTCCTACAATGCCCCGAATGCATGCATGGATCACCATTTTCGGCGGGGTGGCGGCGGTTCTTTTGATCGCCGGAGTGGGTGCGTTCGCCCGTTACCGGCTGTGGTTGACGCAGGAAGCCGACCAGAGCCTGCTGCGCATCATCATCCGCATCCTGATGCCCTGCCTGGTGGCCGATACCCTGATCGGCAATGCGGCCTTGCGCGAGCCGCTCAAGGTGGCGCTGCCGCCGCTGGCCGGCTTCGCGCTGGTCTGCCTGAGTTTCACCTTGATCGCGGCCTTTTTGGCGTGGGGCGGTGGGCGTTGGCTGGGGTTGGATTCATCCCCCAAGCGCCGCACCTTCATCCTTGCCACCGGTCTGCAAAATTACGGCTATTTGGCCATTCCCCTGACGCAATTGGTGTTTGGCAAAGAGACGCTGGCCATTCTGCTGCTGCACAATGTGGGGGTGGAAATCGCCATGTGGACGGTCGGCATGGCGATTCTGACCGGCTCGGCCGGCAAAGACTGGTGGAAGGGGTTCATCAATCCCATGTCGGTGGCCATCGTGGTGTCGCTGGTTGCCAACGCGCTGGGTGTGCGGACTTGGCTTGATAGCCATCACTTTGAGTTTGTGTTCAGCACCTTGCACACCTTGGGCACCTGCGCCATCCCCATGGCCTTGCTGGTGGTGGGTGCCACCATTTTGGATTTTTGGCCCAGTTTGGCGCCCCGTCAAGGCGCGCGGGTGATGGGGGCGGCCTGTGTGATCCGGGCCGGCGTGCTGCCGTTGGTTTACATCGGCACGGCCTGCGCTTTGCCGATGTTGGCGGGACTTTTTGGGGGCACGATTTCACCGGAGTTCCAGCGCACGCTGATCATCCAAGGGGCGATGCCGGCGGCCTTGTTTCCCATCGTGATGGCGCGCACTTTCGGTGGCGATCCGCCGACGGCATTGCGGGCGGCGTTGTCCACCACGCTGTTGGCCCTGGTCACCATTCCGCTGTGGGTGGCGCTGGGGGTGAAGTTGGCGGGGTTGGCGCCGTGATGCGTTGAGATGCTGAAAGATCCCTTCTTGCAAACCCACTAAAACAGCCACGCCCAAGGCGTGGCTGTTTTAGTGGGTTTGCAAGAAGGTCTCAGCGCATCACATCATCGGAGGATTTGAGTTCCACATCGGTCTTGTCCGAGAGTTTGCCGGTGCCCGGGCAGGCGTAGGTCAGGCGCAGGGTGCGCTTGAGTTCGGCCGGTTCCATCACCGGGTTGCCCTCGGCATCTTTTTTGACTTTGCCGGTGATCGGATCTTTGGATTCAATCATCATGGGCTTGCCGGTGGCCGGATCATTCACGGGCTGGCGTTCGCCGTAGATGCCGCCGACATAGACGCTAAACCCGTCCACATCGGCCTGTTCGGCCGGCCAGATGGCCAGCGAATCGTGGACGAAATCCTTGCCGGGCTTGAGGGGGCCGGCGATTTTTGGCAGGGACTCGGTCAGGGCGTTGCCGCAGCGCTTGTAGATGGTGTCGTAGACTTCCTGAGGCACCGGGGTATTGCAGTTGTAGATGCGTCCGGTGTCGGTGACGACCTCGATCGAAGGGATGAACCAGTGGGTTTCATCCTCGCGGTTTTCGAGATGGAAGGGCATGTACCAATACCATTTGGTTTCGCCATTGGCCAGCTTGACGGCCACCGCCTTGGGGACTTTGGGGGTGAATTCCAGCGTCCACCCGGTGTTGGGCAAGGCCGCCACCGGGAAGGGGCTGGGGGACTTGGCGGCGGGCTTGGCGGCGTCTTGCGCCAGCACGGCAGGGGCCGTGGCACAGGCCAATGTGGTGGCAAGGAGCAAAAAGGCGGTCGTGGCGAGTGGGCGGGTCATCATCAACCTTTGCAAAAAGGTCCAAAAGTGGAAACCAAATAAAGAATGCCCGACATTGTAGGGATCGCCTGCCGGGGGTCAAATTTTTTTGCCCGACCTTTTTGCCATGAAAAAACCCCGGTTTTCACCGGGGTTTTTTCTGCCGTCGATAGGGATCGAACCTATGACAAGCTGATTAAGAGTCAGCTGCTCTACCAACTGAGCTACGACGGCTTGTGGGGCGGATATTCTCCAGATTCGCCCCGGCTTGTCAAATCAGCGTTTTATTCACCCTTGGCGGTCAGATTCCCACCGGCTCGCCGGGGGCCGAGGGCTGCAGGCGGGCGTCGGCCAGTTCGGATTCATCCTTTTCCATGGACAGGCCCTTGCCCTTGGTGCCGATCAGCAATAGGGGGCTGGCGATGGCGATGGAGGACCAGGTGCCGGTGAGCACCCCGACCAGGGTGGCGAAAGCGAAGCCGTGGATGGCCGGTCCCCCGACCAGGTACAGGATCAGGCACGAGACGATCACCGTGCCGGATGTGAGCAGGGTGCGCGACAGGGTGTGGTTGATGGCGTCGTTGATGTTTTCCGCGGTGGCCACCTTGAGTTTGCTGCGCTGTTCGCGGATGCGGTCGAACACCACGATGGTGTCGTTCACCGAGTAGCCCATCACGGTGAGCAGGGCCGCCACCATGGCCAGGTTGAACTTGAAGTCGTGGATGCCAAGGGCATGGCCGATGGACGTGTTGCAGATCAGCCCCGACAGGGCGATCGCGCCCAGGGCGATGCACACGTCGTGGCCCAGGGCTACCAGGGTCGCCACGCCGTAGCGCAGGGCGTTGAAGCGGAACCACACATATCCGGCGATGCCGAAGAAGGAGAGCAAAAGCGCCCACTTGGCGTCGTTGGCCATGGTGCCCGACACCTGGCTGCCGAAGACCGTGACGTCTTCAAAGGCGCTGGCACGCAGCAGGGCATCCTTGATCAGGTTGCGCTGGGTGACGGCCAGGCCGTCCTTGGCGAACAGGGCGCCCTGGTCGGCGGTGTAGGAGGTCTGGTCGTCGGCCGTCACCACGGCGAAGGCCGACCATGTTTTGGCCGATCCGGTGCCGGCGGCAGCGGTCAGGGGGATGGTCTTCCAGCGGCGCGGGCTGTTTTTGTCGTGCGGGGGCTGGTTGCGCATGCGGTTGAGGCGGTCCTCGAACTGCGTCTTGGTCAGCGCGGGCTGGAGCTGATCCACCACCACTGCCACGCCGCCGACGAACTCGCGGATGTCGGCATCCACGCCGGAGGGGATGTCGTGTTTGAGCACTTCGGCAAGGCGGTTGGAGGTGACCGGGATCAGGTTGGCCGCGTCCTCCTGCGCCGAGCGGGCGGCGCCGGCGAAGGTCACCGGCGGCTCGGCCTCAAGGTCGCCTTCCAAGGCGGCCTGCACGATGTCGGTCACCGCGCGCGCATCCACCACCAGGGTTTTGAGGCTGAATTCGCCGTACTTGCCGTCCTGGTTGGCGCCCACGCCGATCAGGTATTCGGCGGAAAGCAGCGAGAAGTCGGCCACCGGCTCCAGCACGACGGTGCGCTTGGCTTCGAAAGCCTTCTTGGACTCCTCGTGGCGGGCCTTGGCGGCTTCCACGGCGGGTTTCACACGGTTGGCCAGGGCGGCGTCGGCGACCGGCAGGTTTTTCTGCAGGTTGCTGGCGGCGGCGGCGGCTTTGGCGAGGCTTTCGCGCACCTCCTCCAACGCCATCGTTTTGCGGACGGGTTTGTTGTTGGCATCGGTCCCGGTCTTTTTGAGGCGGAAACCCACCTGCGAGCCGGAGCGGAATTCGACGTCGAACAAGTCGCCCGGGCCCATGCGTGAGGGCAGGGTTTCGGCCTTTTCAAGGAAGGTTGCGCCGGCCTTGGCCGGTTCGATGTCAATGCCGCGGTAAACCGCCAGCCCCACCGAGGCGACGCACAGGACGGCGGTGATGGGCAGGAAGTAGCGGCTCAACTGCACCCACTTGATGTTGGGGGTGAGGGCTTTTTGCAGGCCGGGAATCACCGTGGGCAGCATGTGCAGCTTTTTGGGCTTGCAAATCCACAGGTACAAATCCAGGAACACATAGGCGCCAAAGAGGGCGGTGAACAGCGAGGCCAGAATGCCGATGCCCAGGGTGACGGCGAAGCCCTTGAGGTCGGCCGGGGTTTCCACCAGGTTGAAGGGGGGTGCGCCGGCCAGGATCCAGGCCACCAGCAGCTGGGTGACGTGGGAGTCGAAGATGGTGGCCAGCGAGCGGTGGTGGCCGTCGTGGATGGCGGTGCGCAGGTCCTTGCCGTGGCCCATTTCCTCGCGGATGCGTTCGTAGATCAGCACGTTGGCGTCCACCGCCATGCCGATGGTCAGCACCATGCCGGCGATGCCGGGCATGGTGAAGGTGGCGTTGAACAGGGACATGACGCCAAGGATCAGCACCAGGTTGGCCACCAGCGCGATGTTGGCGGTGATGCCGGGCACGAAGTAGTAGAAAATCATGAACATGCCGACCACGCCAAAGGCCCAGAAGGAGGCCGCAAGGCCCTTGTCCAGGTTGTCCGCGCCCAGTTCCGGGCCGGTGGTTTTCTGGCTGACCGGGGCGCCGGCGATGCGGCCCTCCAGCGAGCCGGCGCGCATGGTGTTGACCAGGTAGGCGACTTCCTGCTGGGTATAGCGGCCGGTGATCTGGCCGCCGTCGGAGAGTTTGCTCTGCAGGTTGGGGGTGGTCAGGATGCGGCCATCCAGCAGCACCGCCATCAGGCGCCCCACATGGTTGCCGGTCATGGCCCCGAGCAGTTCGGAGCCCTTCTGGTCCATCTGGAAGCTGACGCAAAGCGAGCCGTATTGGTCGCGCGCCACATCGGGATTCTTCAGGGCCCAGCCCTGGTCGGCGGTCATGGCGTTGCGGGTGATGTCGTTGCCCACCAGCACGAAAATCTTGCCGCCGTAAACCTGGGCAATCACGCCGAGATCGTCGGTGATCCGTTCGATTTTTTGGCGGGCGGCCGCGGCTTTGGCCGGATTGGGGTCGGTGGAATCCTCCAGCTGCTGGGTGAGCTCGCGCAGCACGCGGTCGGCGGTCAATCCCTCGAGCGGCAACTCCAGTTTTTTCGCCAAGGATTCAAGGTGTTCGTTCTTGCCGTTTTTGAGATTCTTGCCGTCGTTGATGTCCAGGTACTGCTCCAGCGAGTCCACTTCGCACCAGATGTACTTGTCGGTGCCAAAGGCCCGCGGACCGCGGTCGCGCAGTTTCTGGATGTAGTAGGTGGGGTCGCCCAGGTCTTCGTCGTGCCGGCGCGGGGCGATGCGGAATTCCACCCGGCCCGATCCTTGGATCAGGCGGTCCAGATCTTCCGGCGTTTCCAGGGCGCCCTTGACCTTTTCGTAGGCGCCGTAAGCGACCATGGCTTGGTCCAGGGCTTGCGCGCGGGCGGGGTACTCGGACTTGAGGTCGGCCAGCGCCTTTTGGCGGCGGGTTTGCTTGCCTTCGGCCACGTCCTTTTCGGAGAGGGTTTCCGACGGCAGGTCGCACACCCGGGTCAGCAGGGAGGGGCGGAAGGAGTTGGTTTTGAGGGCGTCAGCCTCGGCCAAGGAATAGGCTTTTTTGGCCGTGAAAAAACGGTCTTCGGCCGCCAGGAAGGTGTCGTAGAGTTTGCCCTTTTCGCCCTTGCCGACGGTTTTCCAGGTTTTCTCAGCCTCTGCATAGGCCTTTTGGGCCGCGGTCTGTTCCTGGTAGGCGGCCAGCACTTTTTCATTCCCGGCGGGGGCCTTGTTTTGCGCGAGCATGTCCTGCAGTTGCTCGGCTGACAGGCTGCTGACGCAGGCCGCGTCGCGCGCCTTTTCCCAGGCATCGCGCAATTCGGCGGTTTTGTCGTTGGGCGCGGGCATCAGCACCTGCAGGCGCGATTCGCCCAAGCGCTTCCACACCAGGTTGCGGGTGCCGGTGGGGTCCACGCGCTTGGACAGGGTGCTGATCGTGCGCTCCACCACTTCGGCGGCGTTGGCCCCATCGGGGATCAGCACGTCGTAGACCAGGGTGGTGCCGCCCTTGAGGTCCGGCCCCAGGGTCAACTTGTCCTGCGGCAGGTAGCCGTTGGCGCCGGGCCAATACAGCAGCGAGCCGGCGGCGCCGACAATGGCCAGGAACAGCGTGATGCCCCACAGGCGGGACTTGAGGAAAAGGCGCAGGCCAAGGGCCAAAGCGGTGCCGAGAACCAGGATCAGGAGGGAATGCGTGTTCATGGGAGGGTCGGCTTAAGCCGACCTGTTGGGCGTTGAAAATCCAAAAGACACACGGGCTGGCGGAGAGCATCCGCCAGCCCGTGTGTCTTTTGGGGTACTGGCAGTCGGCATGGTCGGCTGAAGCCGACCCTCCATATTTACGCCGGCACTTCGTCCACGCTTTGGATGGCCGCGCGCAGGAACACGATGCGGCAGTCTTCGAATTGGATCGTCACTTCGGTGTCGGAAAGTTCGGCGATCCTGCCGCGCGCGCCGCAGGTGGTGGTGACTTTGGCGCCCTTTTGCAGGCGGGACATCATTTCGGCGGTGCGCTTTTTGTCCTTGCGGTTGTTGAGGAAGGACATCACGATGAACACGCCCACCACGGCCATCATCATCATGGGCAGCATCATGCTGGGCGGCTCGGCTTTTTGGGTCCCGGTGGCGGCGGTGCCGGCGGCGCCGGTGCCAGTGGCTGCGGTGCCGGTGGCGGGCGCCGCGGTGGGGGCGGTGGCATCGGCTTGGGCAAGGGTCGAAACGGCAAGCAATGAATCAAAGGTCATGAAAAATCCCGAATAGAGGTCAAGAAACAGAAGAATCAACGGGCGCCAACTCCGCCACCGGCCAGTGGTCGGCAAAAGCGGGCCAAGCATTGTCCCTGATTGCCCGCCGGATGTCCAACATGAGGCGCTGAAAGTGGTGGATATTGTGGATGGAGAGCAAAATCGGCCCCAGCATTTCGTTGGCCATGAACAGGTGGCGCAGGTAGGCGCGGCTGTAGCCCCCGGCGCAGCAGGCGCAACTGCAGGTGTCGTCAATCGGGCGCGGATCGGCCGCGAATTGGGCGTTGCGCAATTTCATAGGTCCATTTCGGGTAAACACTTGCGCATTGCGCCCATTGCGGGTGGGCAGCACGCAGTCGAACATGTCCACCCCGGCCCGCACTGCTGCCACGATGTCGCGTTCGTAGCCGACGCCCATCAGATAACGGGGCTTGTGCGCGGGCAAGAGGGGGGCGGTGAATTCCACCACTTTTCTGATTTCGGCCGAACCTTCGCCCACCGCCACCCCGCCGATGGCATAACCATACGCCTCGCGCTGGACCAACTGCCCGGCGCACCACGCCCGCATTTCAAGATCGGTGCCGCCTTGGCAGATGGGGAACAGGGCCTGCTCATCCTTGCGGGCGTGGGCGGCGAAGCAGCGGTCCAGCCAGCGCAGGGTGCGTTCGTTGGCTTCGCGCACGCGGCGCAGGTACTCGCGCTCATCGGTGACGGGGAGGGGCCGGGCCTCAAGGGCTTTGAGTTCCCGCTCTTTTTTTTCAGTCCTGAACTGCTTGGAGGGCGCCGCGTTGTTCATGCCCGGACCCGCCCACTTGGGCTTGGGCGTGCGGGCCGGCGGGCAGTCGTCGAAGGCCATGATGATGTCGGCCCCCAGCAAATTCTGCACGCGGATGGATTCCTCCGGCGTCAGGTTGATTTCCTTGCCGTCAATGTGCGAACGGAAGCGCACGCCCTCTTCCGACATCTTGTTGATGTTGGCCAGCGAAAATACCTGGAAGCCGCCGGAATCGGTCAGCATCGGCCCCTGCCAGCGGGTCCATTTTTGCAGGCCGCCAAGCGCCGCCACCGACTCGGCGCCCGGCCGCAGCAGCAGGTGATAGGTGTTGCCCAGGATGATTTGCGCCCCGGTGTCGCGCACCGACCCGGGCAGCAGGCCCTTGACCGTGCCCTGGGTGCCGACAGGCATGAAGGCCGGGGTGTCGAACGCCCCGTGCGGCGTGGTGACCCGGCCCACGCGGGCGCGGGAGGCCGCGTCGTGCGCGAAGATCTCGAAGGAAAGGGGGGGGCTCAAGGGGCGGGGATTGTAGGCGGAACCGCAGGCCAATCAGATCCGGTAAATTCGCTTCGCATTGGCTGTGCCCACCCGCTCCTTTTCCGTGGCCGAAGCCCCGGCGAACAGTTCCACCGTGGCATCCAGCCAGGCCGGCAGGCCGTAGGTCAGATTGCACACCGGCCAGTCGCTGCCCCACACCACGCGGTCGAAGCCGAAGGTGGCGACGCTGTGTTCGACGAAAGGCCGCACTTGCGCCACCAGCGGCTTGGTGGCATCGGCATAGGCGCAAATGCCGGAAATTTTGCAGGCCACATTGGGGCGCTTGGCCAATTCGGCCATATCGGCGCGCCACGGATCAAGGACCTGCGCCGCCACGGAGGGCACGCCGCAGTGGTCGAGGATGAACTGCACCTTGGGGCATTGGTCGGCCAGTGCCATGCCCAGATGCAGCTGGTCGGCGCGCAGGCACAAGTCGAAGGTGAGGCCCAGGGCCGGCAAGCAGTTGAGGTTCTCGATGAACAAAGGCGCCTGCGACACGGTGCCGTCGCCGTCGTGCAGGATGCGGCGCAGGCCCTTGACGCGCTTGTTTTGCGCCAGTTTTTCAACGTGGGCGACGAAGCCGGCGCTTTCCGGACGGCAGGAGGCGATCACCGCCGACAGGGGTGAAGTGCCGGCGTCGGCCAAGTCGCTGAAAAATTGCGCCTCCCGCGCCTGCTGGTTTTCTGGCACGTCCACTTCCATGAACATCGCCCGCTCGACGACGGCGCCGCGGGTGGCCTGTTTCAGCAGGGCGGCGTAATTGCCGACGTGGAAGGGTTTGTTGAGGGCCGGCAATCCCGCGCACCAGGCGTAAGTGAAGGTTTCGGGGTAGAGCAGGTGGAGGTGGGTGTCGATGAGTTGCATGGAGAAAGTGTAAGAAAAACATTGGATTTTCGTCCTTTGCGAAGTAGATTGCGTGCCCGTTTTCAGGTTTTCCTTTTTCCAGCCGCCATGTCCACTCCCCGCCCCGCCGCACTCGTCCTGCCGACCGCCCTGCTTTTGGCCGCGTTGGCGGGTTGCGCCGCCACGCCCGCGGCGGATGCCGCGTCGGACGTCGCCGCACCGGTGCCCGTAGGCGCGCCCCTGCCGGCGTCGCTGGCCAAGGTGCACGGGCTCGCGCGCGGGTTGGCGCGGGCGCTTGGCGGGGACCAGGTGCCCGCGTGCGAGATCACGCAGGTGACGACCGCGTCCAAGTCGGTGTGGGCCAAGCGCGCCGATGGCGCGTGGGTGGCGCCGGCCAACGTGCGCCCCGGGCAGGATGTGATCACGCTGACGGTGGTGCCCAAGGCGAGCGGATCCTTCCTGCGGCTGGACTTCCCCACCGACGCCTCGCTGCCGGCCGACGGCCCGGGGCAGGCGGGCAACGGCAACTCGGTGATCGGAGAGATTGAAATCGAAGCCGGCGGAAAACCAGTCAAGGCCCAGGCGTATTCCAGCATCTCGCAAAGCAACGGCGGTCGGGTGGCGGAAACCGCTTTTGACGGCATCAAGCAGCAGGGCGACAAAGGGTGGGAGGGTGAGGCCAGCGGCTGGGAAACCGGCATGGGCAAGCCGGCGCAACTGGTCGTCAAGCTGGAGGCGCCGCTGGCGGCGGGGGTGCCGGTGATGGTGCGGCTCTTCGCCAAGACCAAGTGGGGGGGGCATGTGCCGGGTTGCGTGTCGGCGGCCTGCATCGGCGGGGACAAGGCGGCGATGGTGGAGGCGGAATTGAAGGCGATGCGCGGAGAGTTCGATGCATGGCATGGACGGGTCGCAGGGGCAGTCATGGATTGGGTGGGCAATTTGAAGCCGGGCGTGCATGCCCCTGATCCCGCCGTCCTCGCCCAATCCGAACTCCTGCGCGCCGCCGGCGAAGCGCAAGTCTGGTCCGTCCTTCAAAAGAAAGACGGCCACGCCTTCCTCTCCACCTTCGTCACCGACCAAGCTTGGCTGGAATCCTTCCTGCTGGGCGGCCAGGAAGGCACCGGCCATGCCGACTACGCCCAGTCACTGGAAAATTTGCGCCTGCTGTACAGCCAATTGCCGCGCAGCACTTGGGCCGACCCTGTGTCCAAGCGGCTGGCCACGGCGATGTCGCTGCAAGCCGGTGCCATGAACCGCTACCGCTTCGTCGAACGCTTCCACCTGATTGAAAAGGCCCGCGCGCAAGGCAAGCTCCACGCCGGCTTCGACCAACTCGATGTGCGCGCCATGCGCCACGCCATCCTTCTGGGTGGCACGCCCTTTGAATTCAACGGCTGGCTGGACGAAACCCAGTTCAAGGCCGGCGATTACCTGGGCGCCTGCTGGGCCGTGCCCTACACCGATCCCAGCACCTATGGCTTTTCCATCCAAGGCTGGGGCTTCCACGACCCGTTGCGCCACGCCTACCCGAGCCCCAAGATCTTCCGCGCCATCGGCGGCGTGTGCGGCACGCTGTCGGGTTTTGGCGCCACCTCCGCCATCGCCCACGGCGTGCCGGCCTTCACCGTCGGCCAGCCCATGCACTGCGCCTATGTGGTGCGGCTGGGCGACAATTGGGCCACGGGCAACGATGTGTTCGGGCCGGCCACCAATTCGTGGTCGGCCTACGAGGGGGTTGGATTCACCACCACCAATGCGCTGCTGGAAAAGACCGAGAATGCGCCGGAATACCTGCCGGCGCAGCGGCTGCTGTGGGCGGCGCGGGCACAGCGCGCGGCCGAATCTTCGGATGTGGCATGGAAGGCTTCCTACGAAGCGGCTCTGTCCGCCCAGCCGACCAACTACGCTGTTTGGCTCGAATACGCCAAAGCAATGGAAGCATCCGCCGTTGCCGCTACGCCTGGTACGCTGGTCGGCTCCCCCGCCGACTGGTTTGCCCTTTCCCTCCGCGCCGCCACCACGTTCAAGGAACACCAGGAAGCCGCCTGGGCCCTGGCCAGCCGCTGTCTGCAGAATGGGAAGGCGCAACTGCCTACCCCCGCCGACCGCGCCGCGAAGTTGCTTGAACTCCACGCCATCCTCAGCCAGAAGGCCGTGCCCACCATGTACGGCTACGACATCGGCCGCTTCCTCAACTGGCAGGCCGATTTCATCGGCGACCCCGCCGCCGGCGTGGACTTCTTCGGCAAGCTGCTGGTCCTGCACCACAGCGAGAATCCCAACCTCAACTGGGTGTTCGGTGCCGTGATGAACTGGGGCAACGACCGCTTCGCCAAGAACCCCGCCGTTTCCTCCGCCTATGCCAAGGCCGTGGGCGCATTCTTTGAATCCCAGTTCGCCGCAGAGGGCGACAAGGCCGACAAAGGCCAGGCCGCCACCATGATCGCCGGCGGCATCCGCAAGGCGTCGGAAGCCGGCGACATGAACGCCTACCACACCTGGCAGGCGCTGGCCAAGAAACTGCTGCCACCGCTGGTGCCCGGCGATGTGCACATGAATCCGCAGCAGGTGGCGGCGCGCCCCAAGTTCGAAGCCTTCCCCGGCACCCTGCTTTCCGCCACCGGCATGCTTCAGACCAGCAGCGTGTCCTACGACAAGCCGCTGTCCTATGGCCAAGTGCTTGAGAGCGGCGAGCTGGGCTATTTCGACACCGCCAACGAGGCGAAGCCCTGGGCGCAAGTGGTGCTGGCCGGCGAGGGCGAACTCTCCGGCGTCGTGCTGGTGGACCGCTACGAATTTGCGCCTGAAAAGCCGTGGGATGTGCCGCTCAAGGTGGAAACCTCGACCGACGGCAAGGCCTGGACAGAGGTCGCCCTGTTCGAGCAGGCGCAGGATGTCTACCGCGTGGACCTGCAAGGCAAGGCACTGCGTGCCAAGTTCGTGCGCATCGAGCGCCAGCCGGGGCCGGACGGCGCCAAACCCAACACCGGCCGGCTGCACATGCGCAATTTCTTGGTCTACGGGAGGAAGCTGTATTGACCTTGTTGGAGCGCGGGTGTCCTCACCCGCAGGAAATAGGCATTTCTTTTCTTTTGCGGGTGAGGACACCCGCGCTCCAAATGCCAGCCAACTTCCCAAACCCCCTCTTTCTCGTTCCCATGAAAACCTTCGCCCTCCTCGCGGCCTTCCTCTTCGCCACCCCTTCCTTCGCCGAAGGCGCCCCCGCGCCCCTGGCCCCGCAAACCCTCGACGCCAAGGCCGCCGCCAGCGAGCGCGCCGCCGACTACGAAGACGCCCTCGCCCGCGCCAAGGCCACCGGCAAGGACATTGCCGTCTTCCAGTACGGCAGCGATTGGAATCCCTGTTCGCTCTCGCTGTACCAGAACGCCTGGAGCAGGGACGCCCTGCTGCGCGAACTGGGCTCCGGCTTCGTCGTGCTGGCCATCGACAACCCCGAGGTGGTCGGCGGCCGCGCCGTCTACGGACGCTGCACGGCGCAGAAGTGCGGCCTGACCGGCTACTCCGACACCGCCATCGGTTCGGCCCCGCCCTTGCGCCTTGAAACGTTGGCCAAGGCCGGGCCGCCGGCCAATGAGATCGCCGCCGTGGCTTCCGAAGGCGGCGCAACATTCGCCAAGCGCGCCGACGGCGCCTTCGTGGCGGATGTCAAGGGCGCCAATCCAGCCCAGGACACGTTGACGCTCACCCTCAAGCCCGCCAAGGCCGGCGCGCTTTTGCGCCTTGATTTCCCCATGGATGACACGCTCCCCAATGGCGGCCCCGGCCGCGCCGGCAACGCCGTCATCAGCGAGATCGAACTGACCCAGGGCGGCCAACCCGTCAAGGCGCAGTGGGCCTGGGGAAGCACCAACAGCGGCAACAACTTCGGGCCGTGGACCGCCATCGACGGCAGCCTCGCCAAGGCCGATGAAGGCTGGAACCTGAACGGCGGGCAGCATCAGCGTCGCACGCTGCTGTTGGCCTTGAAGCAGCCGGTGGCGGCGGGGGCCGACCTTTCCGTCAAGCTCCTGTGCAAGAGCCAGTGGGGGCAGCATGTGCCCGGCGCCGTGCGCGCCGCCGTGCTGGCCGACGCCGACACGCTGGCCGATGTGCGCGCGGTGGGCGAGGCGCAGCAGCTCCAGTACCGCAACCGTGCCTTCACTTTCGCCGGCTGGGGCAAGATGCCGCGCCTGTCGCTGCTGGATGCACAGGGCCGCCCGGTGGGCGCTTATCCCACGCTGTCCATCCGCCTGACCGCGACGGACTTGGCCAAGGAACTCAAGACCCTGCGCGCCCGCCGCGAAAAGCGCGATGCGCTGTGGGCCAAGGCGCAAGCGGCCGCCGGCCCGGCCAAGGCCGAACTGTTGCGCCGGAGTCTCGACGCGCTCAATCTGGGCCGCGATCCGGAGTTCGGCCGCAATGACGGCTGGGGCACCGGGGCCAACGGGCCCTACGAAGTGGTCGCCAAGGAAATGAAAGCCGCCGACCCCAAGGATGACTCCGGCGCCGTCCGCTGGCTGGGCTTCAGCCAGGGCGCCTGGGGCGCCATTCCCTGGCAGCCGACGGTCAAGGACGCCAAGGGCGTCGTGACCCGGCAGGGCAACGAATGGTGGAAGGAACTGGAGGGAAAGCCCCAGCCGACCGACGCCGACTACGCCGCGGCCGACGCCTGCATCCAGCGCGAGCTGGACGATCCGCGCAACAGGTTGTTGGAGAACGACCACCGTCAGCACATCCTGAAAAACCGCTATGACTTGCGCCTGCGCCAGTCCAAGGGCGACCACACGAACGAAAAAGTTCTGGAAATACAGCGCGAAATCGCCAAGATCGACCCGGATACCTTCTGGGGCGTGGGTGCCGTCGGCTACCTTGGCATGTACCGCCGCAGCGAACAGCCCTTCATCACCTATGGCTTCGACGCCAAGTACCAGACCCAACCCGGTGCCCACAGCTGGCTGCTGGCCGACGCATGGAAGGATGTGGACCACGCCGGCGCCTACGCGTTCACTGTCAATTACGGCGGCGGCAAGGACGCGCTGAAGATCACCCGGGTGGCGGTGGTGGTCGGTGGCCGCGAATTGGCGTCGGGCAAGCCGGAAGCAGGCAAGGAAACCCTTGATGCCGCCCACCGCATGGTGGAAATCCCGCTCACTTGCGCCTTGCCCAAGGATGCCAAGGCGCAACTGAAGGTGGACTACGAGGCGAAGGCGGGGCCGCTGGATCTCATCGGCGGCTTCGCGGTGGAGCCGGTGCTGGTGGAGGAATGAAGAGGAAAATGAAACCCGCGCCACCCCAAGCAAAACCCCGCGTGAAACGCGGGGTTTTGCTTGGGGTGCGGTGGCGTAGGAACTTCTTTTAGAAATACCCTTCTTTTTTCTTCTCCTCCATCGACCCGCTCTGGTCGTGGTCGATCACCCGGCCCTGGCGCTCGCTTTGCGTGGCCACCAGCATTTCCTGGATGATTTCCGGCAACGTGGTGGCATCGCTTTCGATGGCGCCGGTCAAGGGGTAGCAACCCAGGGTGCGGAAACGCACCTTTTTCATCATCGGCTTTTCGCCGGGCGCCAGCGGCATGCGCTCGTCGTCCACCATGATCAGGGTGCCGTCGCGGTCCACCACCGGGCGCTCCTTGGCGAAGTACAGCGGCACCAGCGGGATGTTTTCCATCCAGATGTACTGCCAAATGTCCAGCTCGGTCCAATTGGAAAGCGGGAACACGCGGATGGATTCGCCCTTGTTGTGCTCGGAGTTGTAAACATTCCACAACTCGGGGCGCTGGTTGCGCGGATCCCAGCGGTGCTGGGTGTCGCGGAAGGAATAGATGCGCTCCTTGGCGCGGCTCTTTTCCTCGTCGCGGCGGGCCCCGCCAAAGGCGGCGTCAAACTTGTACTTGTTCAGGGCTTGCTTGAGGCCGGCGGTCTTCATCACATCGGTGTGGATCTTGGAGCCGTGGGTGAACGGGCCCACGCCCTGATCCACGCCCTCTTGGTTCACGTGGCGGATCAGGTTGAGCCCGTATTTTTTGACGATTTCATCGCGGTATTCATACATGCCCTTGAACTTCCAGGTGGTGTCCACATGCAGCAGGGGGAAGGGCAACTTGCCTGGGGCGAATGCCTTCATTGCCAGGTGCAGCATGGTGGCCGAATCCTTGCCCAGCGAATACATCATGACCGGGTTGTCGAATTCGGCCGCCACCTCGCGGATGATGTGGATGCTCTCGGCCTCCAATTGCTGGAGGTGGGTCAGGCGGTGGGCGGGCAGGATGGCGGGAGCTTGGGTGGCGGTGGACATGATGGGCGTGAAAGCGGCATTCAAAGCGGGGAGCGGGGAATTCTACCTTTCCCACACTTTGATCGTGAAGGCAAAGGGATGGCGCGCGTCGGCGGGGTGCGCCTTCTCGCTTTTAAGCGTAAAGTCTGAAAAATCAAAGTCCGGCAGGCGGGTGTCGCCCTTGGGCGTGGCGTGGACGCAGGTTTCATACACCCGCTGGCACAGGGGAAAGGCCTCGGCGTACAAAGTGGCGCCGCCGATGATGAAAACTTCTTCATCGGAGCCTTGGTAGGGGGCCAGGGCCTCTTCCAGCGAGGCGCAGGCTTGCGCGCCCTTGGCCATGGCGCGCAGGCGGGCATCTTCGTCGCGGGAGAGCACGATGTTGGTGCGGTTGGGCAGCAGGCCGGCGTCTGATTCAAAGGTCGTGCGCCCCATGATGACCGCATGCCCCAAGGTGGTGGCTTTGAAATGCTTGAAGTCATCCGGCAGGCGCCAGGGCAGTTTGCCCGCTTGGCCAATGACGCGGTTGTCGGCGACGGCGTAAATGAGGGATAGAATCATGATGGTCAAACCGCGATCGGCGCCTTGATGGTGGGGTAGGCGTCGTAGTCCTCCAGTGCGAAGTCGTCAAAGGTGAATTCGAAGAGGCTCTGGATGGCCGGATTGATTTTCATCGTCGGCAGGTGGCGCGGGATGCGCTCCAGCTGGATGCGGGCCTGCTCGAAATGGTTGCTGTACAGGTGGGCATCGCCCAAGGTGTGGATGAACTCGCCGGGCGCAAGCCCGGTCACCTGCGCCACCATCAGGGTCAGCAGCGCATAGGAGGCGATGTTGAAGGGCACGCCAAGAAAGATGTCCGCCGAGCGCTGGTACATCTGGCAGGAAAGCGCGCCGTTTGCCACATAGAACTGGAACAGGCAGTGGCACGGCGGCAGGGCCATCTGGTCCACCATGCCCGGGTTCCAGGCGCACACCAAGTGGCGGCGCGAATTGGGGTCCTGGCGCAGGCGCCGGACCAATTCCACGATTTGGTCGACCTCGCCGCCGCCGGGGCGGGGGAAGTGGCGCCATTGCGAGCCGTACACCGGGCCCAGGTTGCCATCGGCATCCGCCCATTCATCCCAGATGGAAACGCCGTTGTCCTTGAGGTACTTGATGTTGGTTTCACCCTTCAAAAACCATAGCAACTCGTGGATGATCGAGCGCAAATGCAGTTTTTTGGTGGTCAGGCACGGGAAGCCGCGCGCCAAGTCAAAGCGCATCTGGTACCCGAATACGCTGCGGGTGCCGGTGCCGGTGCGGTCGCCCTTGTCAACGCCGTTGTCCATCACATGGCGGAGCAGGTCAAGGTATTGCTGCATGGGGATCCTTTGGACTTTTGCCAAGCCTGTTGGCGGGGTTGCTTAGTCGTAGCGAAACACGCCCTTGCGCCAAGCGTAGGCGAAAGCGATCACGCTGGTGGCGACGAAGAACACCACGCGGAACAGGAAGAAGAGCGCAGCCGGCATTCCATGGACGGTTGCATCCTGCGCCAAATTCGGGAACACCGTGGCCCACGGGTAGAGGAAGACGATTTCCACGTCAAACAGCAGGAAGGTCATGGCGATCATGTAAAAACGCACGTTGAACCGGCGGCGGGCGCTGCCCAGGGGGTTCATGCCGCTTTCATAGATGGTGCCCTTCTTGTCGCCTTCGCGTTTGGGGCCAAGCAGGTGGGTGGCAACCAGGGTGGCGGCGCCAAAAACCAGCGCCATAAGCACAAGCAGGCCGAGGGCGGCGTATTGGTTGAAGGGGGTTTCTGCGAGGGTCAGCATAGGGGTGGGATTGTAAATGTAGCGGCGGCATCCTGCCGCCATGGGGTCAAGTTGGTTGGAAACAAACAACGCGCGCCGGGATGCGGCGCGCGTTGGGATGCGGACGGGTTTTGTTTGGAGACGGGGCGCCGCCGCTGTTTTTACTTGCAGCCGCAGGCGGCGCAGGCGTCATCCAAGATGTCCACCGTCTTGAATTCCTTGCCTTCGAGCATTTCCAGCGAGGCGCCGCCGCCGGTGGAGACATGGCTGACTTGCTGCGCCAGGCCCAACTGTTCGATGGCCGCGGCCGAGTCGCCGCCGCCGATGACGGTGGTGGCGCCGGCCTTGGTGGCTTCCACCAGTGCGTTGGCCACCGCCAGGGTGCCGGTGGCGAAGGGTTCCATCTCGAACACGCCCATCGGGCCGTTCCAGATCACGGTCTTGGCATTGCGCACGATGTCGGCATAGTGTTTGGCGGTTTCCGGCCCGATGTCGAAGCCTTCCCACGCGTCGCCGATTTCACCGGCCTTGACCACCACTTTGTTGCAGTCGGCGTTGAAGGCGTCACCGCAGTGGGTGTCGGTCGGCAGCACGATTTTGCCGTGGGCTTTGGCCAGCAGTTCGCGGGCCAGATCCAGCTTGTCCATTTCGACCAAGCTCCTGCCGGTCTTGCCGCCTTGGGCCAATGAGAAGGTGTAGGCCATGGCGCCGCCGATGAGGATTTTGTCGGCCACCTTGAGCAGGTTTTCGATGACGGCGATTTTGTCGGAGACTTTTTTGCCGCCGATGATGGCGACAAAGGGGCGGGCGGGGGTCTTGATGACGTTGTCCAGAAATTTGATTTCGGTTTCGACCAAGAGGCCGCAGGCAGCGGGTTTTCCGGCGGCTTTCATGGCCTTGGGCACGGCATACATCGAGGCTTCGGCGCGGTGGCAGGCGCCGAAGGCGTCATTGACATAGGCATCGGCCAGGTTGGCCAGGCTGTTGACATAGGCGTCGTCGTCACCCTTCTTCTCGCCCGGGTTGAAGCGAACATTTTCCAGCAGCAGGATTTCGCCGGCCTTGAGCGCGGCGGCCTTGGCAGCCGAGTCCACGCCGCCGGTGTCGGTGGCCAGGATCACGGGTTTGCCGGTGAGTTTGGCCAATTGGTCAGCCACCGGGGCCATCGAATAGGCGGCTTCAAAGCCCTTGCCGGCCGGGCGGCCAAGGTGGCTCATCAAAATGACCGTGCCGCCGCGCCCGAGCACGGATTGGATCGAAGGCAGGGCCGAGCGGATGCGGCGGTCGTCGGTGATGACGCCGGTTTTTTCATCCTGCGGCACGTTGAAATCCACGCGGATGAGGACTTTTTTGCCGGAAACGCACAGATCGGAGATGGATTTTTTGGACATGGGAGAGGGGAAGGTGATGGGAATGGGAAAGGGTCGCATTATCGCGAAAAACAAGGTCTTGGGTGTAATACAACGGCCCGGCGTCAAACGGTTCCTGCCGGTGCGCCAACCGCCAATTTTGGGCGTCCCAAGAGCCCGTGAGAAGATCCCGTGCCAATGGGCTCCGCTTTTTATCCGCGCTCTCCCATTTTGCTTGCCGCCCTGTACCCCAACCCCATCGCCAGCGCCAACCCGCCGGCCGCCACGCCAAAGGCGGCCAGGCGGGAGGGCCAGCCGATGGACACCGCGATGCCGGCCAGGGCGGCCAAGACCGCGCAGCCGGTCAAAATCAGGACGGTTTGACGGACGGAAAAGCGCCGGCGCAGCAGGTGGTGCAGGTGCATGGCGTCGGGGGAGAACAGCGGTTTGCCGTGCATTTTGCGGCGGAAAAAGGCCAGCGCGGTGTCGGCGATGGGCACGCCGAAAACCATCACGGCGCCCAAGCCCTGCAAAAAGCACAGGCCGTTTTTGCCGGTGGGGGCCGAGGTGCTCAGCAGGATGATTTGGGCTGCCACCAGGTAGCCCAGCATCAGGCTGCCGGCATCGCCCATGAAGATCTTGGCCGGGTGCCAGTTCCATTTGAGGTAGCCAAGCGTGGCGCCCAAAGAAGCGGCGGCCAGCAGCAGGGACAACTGGGCGCTGGCGTCGTGCGGGTTGCGGTCAAGCACCGAGATGGCGATGGCGGCGAAGCCCAGGTGGCCGATGGCGGCGATGCTGGCGCACAGGCCGTCCAAGCCGTCGATCAGGTTCATGGCGTTGGTGGCACCCAGCACCAAGACGGTGGAGCCGGCGGCGGCGGACATCTGCACGGCAAAGCGCGGCAGCGGGTCGTGCATGCCCAGCACGCGCAGCACATCCTCCGCCAAGAGGTTGGCGCCGGGCAGGTTGGCCAGGGTCGCGGCGGCCACCAGCTGGCCGGCGATTTTGGTGGTGGGGTTGACGCCCTTGACATCGTCCACCAACCCGGTCAGGTGGATGGCCAGCATGCCCGCGCCAAGCCAGGCCCACAGGTCGCGGTTGGCCGCCGCCCCCGAAGCGTAGGCGGCCACCAGCCCGGCCACGATGCCAAGGAACAGGGCGATGCCCCCCAGATAGGGAATGGGTTGGCGGTGCACCTTGCGCTCGTCGGGATGATCCACGATGTGCAGGTGGATGGCCAACCGGCGCAGGAGCGGCGTGGCGCACAGGGCCACCGCCAGCCCAGTGCCCAAGGCGGTGGCGACGGCAGGGAGGGAAAACGGGATGGGGGCAGAGGGGAGGAGCACGGTGGGTGTGTGAGAATGCAGGGTCAGGGTGTCGGCGGGGCCGGGGGGTGGGTGCCGGGCGTGGCGCCCCCGTTTTTTTCAGGCGGCTTTTGAGGTGCGGTTCCCGGGGCCGCCGGAACTTTTTCCCCGGCGAGGGTGGGTTCCGACGGCTTGAGGGGCTCCAAGGGCGGCAGGTCCAGCTCGCGGCGCGATTTCAAATCCCAGGTCGCGGCAAAGGCCGCAGCCAAATCCGGATTGAGGCCGTTTTTGCAGGCTTCCAGGAAAGCCGATTGGCGCAAATCGGCGTTCAATTCGACCTTGAGGTAGGCCTCCAGCAACCACGGGTCGGTCGGGCATTTCACCAAGGCGCTTTCCAAGGCGTTGGCGGCTTCCTGGGCGCGCCCCAATTCGCGCAGGGCCATTGCCCGCTTGACCGGGGCGGCCGGGGCGGCCGGCGGCGGGATGCCGTCATAGAGCGCCGCGGCGGCCGGGTAATCCTTGGCCTCAAGGGCCAGGTCGCCCAGCAACTCGCGGGCGGCAAAGCATTGCGGATCTTTGGCCAAGGCCGCGTTGGCCCATTGGCGCAGGTCCGCTTCCGGCCGGTTCATTTGCCGCAGCAGCCCCAAGTGGCGCACGCGGTCGGCCGGCGAAGCGCGCGGGTCGGCCACCACCTGGCCCATCAGCCCGGCCGCTTGTGGCAAATCGCCAAGGGCGGAAAGCGAGGCGGCCCGCAGGCGCAATTCGGTGATGGAGCGGCCGTCCGCCGCAATGGCCAGAGCTTTGGCATGCTGGCCGAGAATTTGTTGCTCCAGCATGCCCAGCACGCGCGCAACCGGCGGGCATTTGGGTGCCGTCGCCAGCAGCGTCTGCAGCGGGCGCAAACTTTCCTGGGTGAGAGGCCAGGGACTGTCCGGGACG
Source organism: uncultured Phycisphaeraceae bacterium (assembly GCA_964556215.1). Classification (GTDB taxonomy): domain Bacteria; phylum Planctomycetota; class Phycisphaerae; order Phycisphaerales; family Phycisphaeraceae; genus CANIYR01. The sequence goes on along the minus strand of CAZKVP010000013.1, from coordinate 20,594 downwards.
AGCCGGATGGCGGCGTGCGTGCCAAGGTCCGGCAACGGCAGGGTGCGGGGCATGGCCGGGTGCCAGGGGGCGATGCTGGCGGCCTGGCGGGTCAGGGCCAGGTCCAGCGTGTTTTCCCACTCGGCTTGGCCAAGGTTGGCCTGCGCCAGCGCCAGCAGAAGGCGGTAGGGGGCGGATTCCGGGGCATGGCCCACGGCCCGTTGGGCCAATTCCTGGGCCAACAACAGGCCTTGGGGGTGGTTTTCCCCGGGCTTGGCCGCAGGCCAAACCTGTGGGAAAAGGCGCATGCACTCAGCCAGCAAAGCAGGCTCGGGCGGGTTGCGCTTGGCCAACGCCAGGCAGGTTTCAGCCAGCGGTTGCGCGTCCTTGGGTTGGGTTTGGACCAGTTCTGCGGCGTAACGCAGGTTGTTTTTGAAACTGTCGGGGTCTTCCAGCCAGCGGGCCTGCGCTGCCAGCGCCTGCTGGCCGGCGGCTTCGGCCAATTCGGCGGCCGCACCGTAATGCGTGCGCGCTTCGGCCGGGCGGTTTTGCTGCGCCAGCAGCAGCCCCAGGTGCAGGTGGGATTGGGGAATGGGGCAGACATCCAGCACTGATTGGTAGAGGGCGATGGCTTGCGCCACCCGGCCGCGGCGGGCGGTGGCCAGGGCCAGGCCGTCGCGGATGACGGCCAATTCGGTGCGCGAAATGTGCCCCATGGCGGCGGCCCTGGCGCCAAGGAAGGCGCCTTCTTGGGCGGCATTGAGGGCTTCATCCGCGTTGGCGGCCAGCTCAGGCCGGCGCAGCAGCAGATTGGCCAAGTGGTCAAGCGGCACCCAATTCTGGGGCGCCAGATGCGCGGCTTGGCGGTGGAGGCCGGCGGCTTCCTTGGCCATCCCCAGCCGGTCCTTGGCTTCGCCCAAGGTGTCAAGCCAGCGGGACTGCATGGATGCATCGAGACCCAGCGCCGGCAGGGTGGCGGCCTGGGCTTGGAGTTCGTCCCGGGCTTCTTCCGGCAGGTTGGCTTGCATGGCGGCAATGCCAAGGGCCAGCCGCAAAGCGGGGGCGGGGTTGGATCCCAGGGCTTCGCGGGCCAGCGCCAGCGCCGTTTGGGGCGGATAAGCCCCGCAGGCCAGGCGCAGGCATTCGGTCAATTCATCGGTGTCCCGGCAGGCGGCAAAAGCGGCCGTGAAGGCGGCGTGGGTGTCTTCGCGCTGGATGCTGCGGCTGATGGCCAGCGCGCGGGCGGCGGCCAGCGCCGGCAGCGGGCGGGCCTGCGGCGTGAGCCGGTCCAAAAGATCGAGCGCGGCTTCGGTGCGCCCGGTCCGGGCCAGGGTGGCGAGCAGGACCAGGGTGTCGGCCGGATTTTGCGAGCGGCGCACGGCTTGGGTTTCAAATCCGGTGGCGAGTTGGACGGGGGTTTGTCCCTCCATGCGCCAGCCGAACATGCGGGATTTTTGGAAGCGGTCAAACGCCGCATGGGTGGCCGTGCGCAGATAGGCCGGATTTTCAACGTGCCCGGTATCGATTGTCCTGTGCTCCAACTCGTCGGCCTGGTTTTGGAACAGCACATCGGTCAGCAAGGCAAAGCTGGAATCGTCGCCGGGGTTGAGCGCCAAATTGCGCCACAGATGGCGGATGGCCTGCGGATAGAGGCCGGCCTGCGCGTCGAGCATGGCCTCCAAGCGGCGTGCCGCCGCACCGGCGGGGGCAAGGGCCAGGGCCTGTTGGGTCGCGGCGCGGGCCTCGCCCTGGCGCATGGGGTCGGAGGCCAGGGCCGAGCCCAGCGCCACCAGCGCGTCCGGATTGTCGGGGCTCAGCGCCACGGCTTGGCGGGCGAAGCGCAGCGCCCCCGCATCGTCTTTTTGCATCAGCGCGATCTTGGCGCCAAGCAGCGCGCCATCCGGGGCGGGCAATTCCCCGGCCAATGCCAAGGCTTGGCCGAAGTCTTGGCGGCTGGCCAGGGCCAGGGCCAATTCGGCGAGGATGTCCGGACGGATGGGCGCCTGCGGCGGGGTGCCCTTGAGCAGGGCCTGAAGGAAGGCGATGGCGTCGTCGGTGCGGTCGGCGTCGAGCAGATACCGGACATAGGCCTTGGAGGTGGGGCGCGAATCGGTGGGCTCCAAATCAAGGGCCGTTTGCCAGGCGGCGGTCTGGGCGCCGGCGTTGGCGCCGGCGCCGCCGGCCAAGGCGGTTTCCAGTTGGGCCAGCAAAAAGGCGGTCTGCCCCGGCGGCAGGTTGGTGTGCCGCAAAATGTCCCGCGCGTCGTCGGGGAAGCCGGCCCGCCCCAGGGCGGCGCACAATGACAGCGCCGCTTCGGGGTGGGTGGCGGTGCGCGGGGCGACGCCAAGCAGCAGGGTGCGGGCATCGTCGGTGCGGCCGGCGCGGGTTTCAAGGCCGGCCAGGTGCAGCGCATTCACCAGATCGGCGGGCACATCCTTCATGCGTTGGGTCCGCACCTGGAGTGCCAACGTCTGGCTGCCCACGGCCTCTTCACTGGTGAGCCACAATTCGCGCAAATCGTCGTTGAAGGGCAGGTTTTCGCTGGCGCGGCGCAGGCGGCGCAGGGCGTCGGCGGCATGGTTGGCTTGCAATTCGCATTGGAACAGCAATTGCATGCGATCCGCCCGGTGCGGCTGCAGGCGGCAGGCATAGGTGGCGGCGTCGGCCGCCTCGCTGGCACGCTGGTCGGTCAGCAGCACATTGGCCAGGAGCGTCCAGATGTCGGCCGAGGCCGGCGAGTCTTCGGCCACCTGCCTCAGTTCCGTGGCGGCATCCTTGAGGCTTGGCGTCCCGCTTTCGAGCGCCTGCATGGCGGTGATGGAGGCGGTGACGGCCGGCGCGGAGCCGAATGGCAGATGCACATGCAGGGTTTCGGCATGCGTGAGCAGCTGGCGGGCCGCTTTCCAGTCCCGGCCCAGCATGGCCAGTTCAATGCGGCATGAAAGGATGTCGGGATGGTCGGCCACGCTTGGATCGGCTTTTTCCAGCCATTTGGCAAAGGCCGCAAAGTCGTGCTTCTCCCACAGCGCCATCGCCTGCACGCCCTGCGGGGGGAGCGGCATTTCGAGCCGGCCCGGCTGGATTCTGGACGTCGCGGCGGGTTGGGCGGCGGCTTTGGCCAGCGCCGCGCGCACTTGCGTGGCGTCGCTTGGGGTCAGTCCGCTCCGCTCCATTGCCTGGATGGTTTTTTCCCGCTCGCCGGGCTCGAGCGCCAGGCAGGCAAGCAAGGTGCGGTTGACCGCCGGTGGTCCGCCCGCCAGCAAAGTTGCGACGAGTTCATCAGCCTCGGCCTTGCGGCCGGCGGCGCGCAGCGCTTCGGTCCGTTTGGGCAGGTAGGTGATGGGATCGGCGGCGGCATACGCTTCTGCCGCATCCCAAAACCTGCCCGAGCGCAGGGCCAATTCGCCGGTCAAAGCCAGGGGAATGGCGCCGGACGGGCCCTGGCTTTTGATTGCCGCCAAATGGCCGGCGATGGCGCTTTCGGGGGCGCCCATGCGCAGCAGGTGGCCGGCCAGCAGTTGATGGTCGTGCGCATTGCCGCCATCGAGCTTGAGGACGGCTTCCAGCAGGTCGCAGGCACTGCCAAGGTTGCCGGCCAGCGCATGGCATTGGGCCGCCGCCCGCAGGAGCGAGGGGGAGGTCAGGGCCGGATTCAGGCGCAGGGCCCGGTCGAATTGCCCGGCGGCCTGTTCGTAGCGTCCGGTGAGGAAGAATTGCTGCGCTTCCAGCGTCAGGATGCCCGCCTCCAACTCGGGCCGGTTGAGCAGGCGCAGGCTGCGCAAGGTTTCACCGGCGGCGGCGCACAGCCGCGTTTTTTCTTCGCCCGAACTGGCGAGCCCCAGGTTCAACTGTTCGCGGGCCAGAAGGGAGAGCAGGTCCGATTTGCGCGATTCAAAGGCAAGGCGCGGCGCCACGGACAGGCGCGGGGGAACCGCCAGTGCCCGCTCCAAGGTGCGGACACTCTCTGCATGCCCCTGCGCAAAAGCCTGCATGTTCGCCAGCGTGCCAAGTTCGATGGTGCCGGGTTGCCGCTCGGCGGCGCGTGATGCCAGGTCCAGCGCGGCGCGTTGCCCTTCGGTATGGCCAAGGGCGCCGGCTTGCGCGGGCATTGGCGTGGTGAGTGCCAGGCATGCCACTTCGCACAGCGCCTGCAGGCACAAAGGAGGGGGGCTTTTTTCCGCCTTGGCCAATTCCAGTGCATCGCGCACGGCCCTCTGGGCGTCCGGGGCGCCTGGGCCAAACAATGAGGCGACCGCATAAGCCACCCGCGCGCCGGCCACCGCCAGTTCAAGGTCCCGCGGGTGTGCCCGGCGGGCTTGGGTGATGATGTCCACCGCCTCCTTGGCCAATTGGACGGCTTTTTTGCCATTGCGTTCTGGTGTTTGCAAGGCTTGGATTTCGCGCAGGCGCAGGAGGGCCAGATGGGCCCCCGCCACGGGATCGGCCGGGTCGGCCCGCCAGGCTTGCGTCAGGTCTTTTTGGGCGCCGTCAAAGAGGGTTTGCCTGGCGGCCGCCTGCCAGGCATAGGTGGTGAGCAGGTAATACTGGCCCACGCCGCGGTACAGTTTTGAAAGCGTCCGGTCCGGGTGCAGGGTCAGGTCGTTGTCGGCGGCGCGGATCAGTTCATAGGTGATGTCCACATCCTTGGATTCAAGCGCCAAGCGCAGCACATGCTCGTAAAAATCGCGCCTGGCGTTCGGGTCGGGGCTGGTTTGCGCCACATGGCGGCAGACGATGAGGTGCTGCATCGCCCAGCTGCGCGCGTCGGAAGCCGACGGGGTGGAGAGGGACAGGGTCAGGTCCCGGAAACGGTTGAGGGTTTCGGTGCGCCCCAAATCCTCCCGCAGCACCAGCCCGTAGAGGTTGCACGCTTCGGTGTAGGCGGCGTCGGCGCCGGCATAATCGCCGGCGTCGTAGAGTTGCTGCGCCCGTTCCACCGCGCGGGCGGCCCGCGCTTCACGGACGGAGGCGCTGTGGCGGTTGCTCCACCAGTAGAGTCCGCTGCCGACTCCGCCGGCAAGGGCGGTTGCAAGGAACAGGGCGAAGGCGAACTTGGTGTTGAAACGGGCATTCATGGGGGCAAAACCTGGCTTGAAAATCAAAACTCACCGCGGCTTGGCGGGCGGCCAAAGGGGGAGGCAGTTTAAGACTTCCGGCAAAGCTTCGCGCATGAAATCTTCGGCGACGGCGGTGATGGGCGCCTCCTCGCTTAGGCCGGGAAATTCCATCTCGATTTTGCAGTAATAGCCGTAGCGGTCGGTCAAGTTGAAACCCTGCAGGCGGACTTGGTCGGGCGTGGCCAGAAAGCGGCCGTTGGCGCTGAAAAAGTACAGGATGCCCGACTTTTGGTTGCCGGTGCTTTGGTATTGAAAGAAGGTGGCCGGCAGGCTGCGGCCGGCCGCTTGCAGCGTCACTTGGGTGGTGCCAAGGGGCGTGGCGCCGGCGGCCACGAAACAACGGTCGGGCACATGGGGCACGGTGTCCACCGAGCCGGCGTAATAGGCGATGTGCAGGCGGGCACGCCGGCCGTCGGGGCGTTTGTACCAGCGGGTGATGTAGTTTTGGGTGCCAAGGGCATGTTCCACTTCGGCGGATTCGGGCGGCTCCTCCCTTTCCATCACCCAAGCGCCGAGTTGCTGGGGCAAAGCGTGCAGGTCGCGGCGCAGATCCAAGGGCTCTTTGACCAGGACCGCGCGGGTGAGGGCCACCACCAGATGTTGGCCGGCCAAACTGGCGGTCAGGCAACCCAAGGCGATGCAAAAGGCGCAGGCGGCGGGCTGCACCGCGCGGGCCAGGAACGGTTTGAGGAAAAGGGCAAAGGCCCCCACCAGGACCAGAAACAGGCCGCCGCACGCGCCGATGCTGGCGAGGGTCGAAAGGCCGAACAGCGCAGGGAGTTTGAGGCTGGCGATCCAGAGGAGCGTGCCCAAGAGGGCGGGAGTTGCGCCCAAGGCGAATGCGCGGCCAAGGAACCCCGACCGTAAGGGAGGGGACAATGCGATGTTCGCGTGGGTTGAGGCGCAAGCGTCCCCTCCCTTACGGTCGGGGTTCCTTGGTTCTTCAGATCGCACGATCAGGCGGTCCATCACCCAGCCGCAGCCCAAAAGCAACCCCGCCGCCGGCACCAGCATCAAGATGCCCACCAGCAGATGGAAATCGCCCTTGGCCAAATTGGGATTGACGAGCGTGAGCAGGCCCAGCACCGTCACCCGGCCGATGTTGACCACGATCGCCACCGGCATGGAGAGCAGCATCAGCCCGATGCGCTGCCAAGGCAGTTTGCCCGGAGGAAGCCAGGCCAGCAGAAAGCCCAGCGCCAAAAAAGCCATCAAAGAGCGGATGCCCGAGCAGGCCTCGGCCACGTTGAGCTGGTGGGATGCGCCATGGTGGTAGAGGCGGATGATGTTGCCTTCGATGGCCACGTCAAAGTCCACCGCCAAGGCGCAAATTTTCAAAACCACCGCCGCGCCGGCGGCGGCCAGATCCTGCAGGCGGGCCGTGAGCAGTTCCCACAGGCGGTCGCTGATGCGGATGGCAAACAGGAGGAACAAGAGTGGGGGCAGCAGCGGTTTCAAGCGTGCGGGTCCAAGCACCAGCCACGTCAGCCCGATGAGGCTCATCACGGCGGCGGCGCCTTCAAGCATGCCGTTTTGGATCGGAAACAAGCCTGCCGCATACGCAAACAAACCCAAAATCAAAAGCGGGAATCCCCGCCAGTCGGGTCGGCTTGGGAGTGTCCGCACCCGGGGTGTGAGCGACCACAGCCACCACCCGCTGACCAGCGGCACCGCCAGAATATGGCCCCAGTCGGCCGTTTCTTTCCAGCCGATTTCGAGGGCCTTGCGCCAAAAGACGAAAAAATAAGCGGCCAGCAGCAGGCCCAAGAAGGCGGCGGGGAGCCAAAACTTTGCGGTCTTCTGCATGGGCGGGCAGTTTACAGGGGGGCGGCGTCTTGCCCCTGTGTAAACTGCCCGCCATGCCCACTGCGCCTGCCCCTCATGTCTGCATCATCGGTACCGGCTCCATGTCCATGGTGATGGCCAATTTGCTGGCTTCCAAAGGCACCCCGGTGGTGGTGTGGGGCCGGGATCCCGAGCATGTGGCCGAATTGATCCAGAGCCGCGAAAGCCGCCATTTGAAGGGCTGCAAAATTCTGCCGCAAGTGCGTTTCACCGCCAAGCCGGAAGTCGCTTTTGCCAATGCCACCTTGATCGTCAGCGCGGTGCCCACCCAGTATTTGCGCTCGATTTGGACCGCTTTGGCCCCGCATTTGGCGCAAGTTGCGCCCGGTGTGGGCATCGTGTCGTTTACCAAGGGCATTGAAACCGGCAGCATGCTGCGCCCCACCCAGGTGCTGGCACAGGTGCTTGGCGAGCATGGGCGAGGCCGCCCGTTGGCGATCATCTCCGGCCCGACCATCGCCGAGGAACTGGCCCATTGTTTGCCCGCCACCGTGTGCGCCGCCAGCGAAGACGCCGACTTTGCCCAACTGCTGCAAGACGCCTTCAACACCCGTTGGTTCCGCGTCTACACCCATGACGATCTGATCGGGGTAGAGATTGCCGGCGCGCTGAAAAACTGCATCGCTTTGGCCGCTGGTATTTCCGACGGTTTGCAGGCCGGCAACAACGCCAAAAGCGCCCTGTTCGCCCGCGGCCTGGCCGAGGTCAGCCGCTTGGGGGTGGCGCTGGGCGCGCGGGCCGAAACCTTTTTCGGCATTGCCGGTGCCGGTGATCTGGCCACCACCTGCTTCTCGCCCTCGGGGCGCAACCGCTCCTGCGGCCAGATGCTGGGGCAGGGCATGAAACTCGAGGAAGTGTTGAAAAAAATTCCTGGCGTGGTCGAAGGCGTGCCCACCGTCAAAGCGGTGATGGTGCTGGCCAAACAGCACGGCGTGGAAATGCCCATCTGCGAGCAGGTGCATCGGGTGTTGTTTGAGAATGTGGAGCCGACGGCGGGGATTGGGCAGTTGATGGGGCGGGCGCCCAAGGCGGAGAAGGTGGGGTAGTAGCACAGGCTTTAGCCTGTGGGTTTATGGTGTGGTACGGCCAAGCAAGCCACAGGCTAAAGCCTGTGCTACATCAGCCCGCCGCGCAAAAATCTGTGCTTATTGCGCTGGATGCCCATATTTTCGGATAATGTTCGCATTATGGCCAAATCCCAAATCCAATTCCTGTGCAACCACTGCGGCGGCGTCCAACCCAAATGGATGGGCAAATGCCCGGACTGTGGCACTTTTGGCACGCTGGAAGAATTCCGCGAGGACAAATCCGCCGCCAAGCGCCCTCATGGCAGCGTGGTGCCCGAGCACGGCGACACGGCCAAAGCCACCCCCATCAATCGGGTCAGTGAGAGCGCCACGCCGGGGCGGATTCCCACCGGCATTGGCGAGTTGGACCGGGTGCTGGGCGGGGCGGGCGAAGATGGCAAAGGCGGCGGCTTGGTGGCCGGTTCGGCGATTTTGGTCGGCGGCGATCCGGGCATCGGCAAATCCACCCTCATGCTGCAAGCGGCGGCGAAATTGGCTGGTCGCGGCCAGCGCGTGCTGTATGTGTCGGCGGAGGAATCGGCCCAGCAAATCAAGATGCGGGCCGAGCGGTTGATGGGGGAGGAAAAACTTTCCGATGAACTCTTCGTGCTGGCCGACACCAACCTGGCCCGCATTTTGGAACAGGCCCGCCAGAACAAACCCACCTTGATGGTGATTGATTCGGTGCAGATGATTTATCGCGGCGATTTGCCGGCCGCCCCCGGCTCCATGGCGCAACTGCGCGCCTGCTGCATGGACTTGGTGTATTTCGCCAAGAGCAGCGGAGTGGCTTTGGCTTTGGTCGGTCATGTGACCAAAAGCGGCTCCTTGGCCGGCCCCAAATTGCTCGAGCACATGGTGGATACCGTGCTGTATTTCGAGGGCGACCGCTATCACGCCCACCGCGTCATCCGCGCCATCAAAAATCGCTTTGGCACCACTTTGGAAGTCGGCTTGTTCGAGATGGGCGACAAGGGGCTGCGCGAAGTGCTCGATGGCGCCGGCTTGCTGGCGGCCGAATACCAGGTGCGTTCCGGCTCGGTGGTGTGCCCGGTGTTGCAAGGCACCCGTTGTTTGATGGTGGAGATTCAGGCCCTGACCGCCAGCGGTTTTTTGGGGGCGGCCAAGCGCAAGGTGGCCGGGCTGGATTCTTCCAGATTGGCGATGTTGATTGCGGTGTTGGAAAAGCGTGGTGGCATGCATTTGGCCGACCAGGATATTTTCGCCTCGGCGGTGGGTGGCATGAAAGTGGCCGAGCCGGCCTGTGATTTGCCGTTGGCTTTGGCCATTGCCGGCGCCTTTTTGAACCGCTCGCTGCCGCGGGGCACCTGTGCGGTGGGCGAAGTCGGCTTGGGCGGCGAAGTGCGCTTGGTGCAGCAAACCAACCGGCGCATCATCGAGGCCGGCCGTCTGGGCTTCAAAACCATCTTGGCGCCCAAAGGCGCCGGGGCGGACGCGCCCAAGGGGGTGAAGGTGATTGAAGTGAAAACCATCGAGGAGGCACTGGGGCAGTTGATGTGATTGTCTACAATTCCCCCATGCAAACCCGTCTCCTCCACGCCAACGACCCCGTCCACATGCTCGAAGCCGGCGCCACCTTGCGCCAGGGCGGATTGGTCGCCATGCCCACCGAAACCGTCTACGGTTTGGCCGCCAATGCCAAAGACGAGCAGGCCGTGGCCAAAATTTTCGCCGCCAAAGAACGGCCCTCGTTTGATCCTTTGATCGTGCATGTGCCCTCCTTTGACCAGGCCGAAGCCTACGCCACGTTCGATCCGGTGTCGGCGCAATTGGGCCATACATTCTGGCCCGGCCCCTTGACTTTGGTGCTGGAGCGCAAGCCTGAGGGCGGCATTGGCGATTTGGTGACCTCCGGCCTGTCCAGTGTGGCCATTCGCGTGCCGTCCAAGCCCGCCGCCCGCGCCTTGTTGCGTGAGGCCGGCGTGCCCCTGGCCGCGCCCAGTGCCAACCGTTTTGGCTCGGTCAGTCCGACCACCGCCGCCCATGTGCAGGCCGAGCTGGGCGGACGCATCGACGCCATTTTGGATGCCGGCCCCTGTGAGCGCGGCATTGAATCCACCGTGGTCAAGGTGAAGAATGGCAAACCCGTCATCTTGCGCCTCGGCGCCTTGTCGGTGGCCGACATCGCCCAAGAATTGAACCTCAAAGAGGCGCAAGTTGAAGTGCGCCAAGGCTCCTCGCGCCCGGGCGAAGCGATGCCCTCGCCCGGCATGACCGACCGCCATTACGCCCCAAACACCAAAATGCGCCTGGTCGGCGCCGCCGACCTGAAGCAGCGCCCGCATTTGTTGGTCGGCTTGCTGGCGTTCTGTGAACCGCGCCCCGGGTTCCATGCGATGGAAGTGCTCAGCGAGCGCGGCGACAGCGTGGAAGCCGCCGCCCGTTTGTTCGCCGCGCTGCGCCACTTGGATGAAGCGGGTTGCATGGAAATCTGGGCCGAACTGGCGCCTGTCGGCGCGGCCGGCGGCCTGGGTGCGGCGATCAACGACCGGTTGAAGCGGGCGGCGGGGTAAGGATCGAAAATCAGCCGATCACATTCGCGCGGCGGATGCCGGCCATTTGGGCCTGCAAGTTGCGCCCGGGGCACTTGGTGTTGGTCGAGGGGCAGCGCTTTTTCCACTCTTGGTGGGTGAAAATTTCCCCCATCGGCACGCGGTACTCGGCTTTGAAGGTTTTGAGCGCGAGAACCAGCGAATTCAACTGTTTTTGGGAGGGCGTCTGCTCGTCAAAATTCCCCAGGCACATGATGCCCAAATTGTTTTCGTTGCACGCCGAGACATGGGCGCCCTGGTACTTGAGGTTGCGCGCTTCCCAGATGCGGCCGGCGCGGTCAATGATGAAGTGGTAGCCGATGTCGGACCAGCCGCGGCCGCCGTCGCGCACGCTGCGGGTGTGGGCGCCGCGGATTTTTTCCAGCCGGTCGATGGTGTTGGCTTGGTCTTCAAAATCCACCACCGTCCATCCTTCATGGTGGACGGTGATGTGCCTGACCCCGTTCATGGGATTTATTTTGTCACTGACGGGGCCGTGCACGCTGCTCCAAGCCGAGCGCGGCAGGACGCGCAGGTCACCGATGGCCGAGGCAATGGGCGGGGCGGGCGCGGGGTCATGGGGCAGGGGCATGGGAGACACCCGTCCGCCCGGCGGCAAGGGATTCACCGGGACGGGGCGTTGGCCGTATTTGTCCTGGCCGATGTTGGGCGGGGGACGGGAACCGGCGCCGGCGGTGGGGGGCGTTTGACAGCCCGGCAGCAATGACACCGCGGCGGCACCCAAGCCAAGGCCCAGGCTGGCCATCAAGAGTTCGCGGCGGTTGGCATCCATAAAAATCCAGTGGGGCTGCTGGCAAAGTCGCTCCCGCATCCATGCAGGGGCAAATACGGGGGCAAGTACTGTTTATCGGGTGGCGGCGGCTTTTTTCTCCGACTTTTCCTTGAGGATGGCCGCTTTTTCCTCGGGGCTTAGCGAAATGGCGGCCCGGGCCTCGGTCAGACGCTGGGCCAGGTCGTGGATGATGGCGTCTTTTTCAAGTCCGGCTTTGCGCAGGGCCGAGATGCGCAAAAGCGATTTGACGCGCGGGATCAGCTCCAGCCGGTTGATCGGTTTGGTCAGAAAGTCATCGGTGCCGGCCTCGACCGCGCGCTCCAGGTCGGACAACTCCGAGAGGGCCGTCACCATCAGGATGGCGGTGTGGGCGGAGGCCGGATTGCCCTTGATTTGGGCGCAGGCCTCGAAGCCGCTCATCTTGGGCATCATCACATCCAGCAGGATGAGGTCCGGGGCCGGGGCGGCGGCCTCGACAAAGCGCACGGCTTCAAGGCCGTCGCAGGCGGTGTGCAGGGTGTGCCCAAGCGGCTCCAAATAGGCTTGCAGCAGTTCCACGTTCTGCTCGTTGTCATCCACGATCAGGATGACCGAGTCGGCGGGATGGGTGGCGGGGGTGGTCATGGTCTGGTTTGATGGCAGGGGTTTGGCAAACGACGGGCCCAAACGGCGGGGCCGGCCAACGGAAGAAAGCGGCATGATACCCCGGCGGGAACGGGCGTTCTTGTAAGAAGGGCGGCGGGCGGTTATTGTTTCGGGTTCTGGCCGGGGTATAAGAACCTTTCTTGCCCCTTGGCCACCCCTCTTTTCCCCCATTTCGATGTCCATCAAATCCGCTTATCTCCCGCTTCAGCCATGGTTTGACCACTGGAACACCCCCACCGCCGAGCAATTGCTCAAAGACGTGAAGGAAACCCACCTGACGGTTCTGCCCACTTTGCGCGAGCAATTGCGCCAGATGCCCGGCGTGGAAGAGCGCGTGGTGTGGATGGGTGACGCCTGGAAGTGGACCCTTGAGTACACCCTGCCCGGCCACCATGTGAGCGGGCCGGAAAGCCCGGACGCCTTCTGTTACCTGGTGCCGGCCACCGACACGCTCACCCCGCACCAGGAAAGCCCCCTGCTGGTGCTGCCGATTGCCGATTCGTTCATTGATTTCGTGCCCTTCAAGCGCTTGAACCGTTATGTGCGCGATGGCATCAAGAGCGGCAAATTGGCGGTGGATTTGATCTGGGTCACCTGGGCCCCGGGTCCAGGGCCGGAGTTGGAGCACCTGATCGATATCCTCAAGCGCAAGTACAAGTTTTTGACGGCGCCGCCCAAGGCGGGTGAAGTGGATGCGGAGGACGTGCCTGCGCCGGTGGCGGTCGCGCCCAAGGCCGCCGACAAGGGCAAGAATGCCCCGGCGGACAAAAAACCGGCGGCCAAGGCGCCCGAAGCCAAAAAGGCGGAAGTGAAAAAAGTCGAAGCCAAAAAGCCCGCAGTGAAAAAAGCGGCCGCACCAAAGCCCGCCGCCAAAAAAGCGGAGGTGAAGAAGCCTGCGGCCAAAAAACCGGCGGCCAAGGCGCCGGCGAAGAAAAAGAAATAAAAACCCGGACTCCCCCAAGCAAAAACCCGCGCCTGGCGCGGGTTTTTGCTTGGGGGAGTCCGGGTTTTTACAGCGCCAATTCCGCTTTGACCGCCGCAAATTGCGCCAAGGCAAAGGCGATGTCTTCCACCGAATGCGCCGCCGAAATCTGGGTGCGGATGCGGGCCTTGCCCTGCGGCACCACCGGGAAGGAGAAGGGGATCACATAGATGCCCTTGGTTAGCAGCGCCTCGGCGAATTGCGCCGCCTTGACCGCGTCGTAGAACATCACCGGCGTGATGGGGTGGCTGCCGGGCAGCACATCAAAGCCGGCTTTGGCCAGGCCGTCGCGCCAGAGTTTGGTGTTGGCTTCCAACTTGTCGCGCAGGGCGGTGGAGCCGGTGAGCAAATCCAATGAAGCGATCGAGGCGCAAACGATGGCAGGCGGCAGCGAGTTGCTGAACAGGTAGGGGCGGCTGCGTTGGCGCAAGAGTTCGATGATCTCTTTGCGGCCCGAGGTGTAGCCGCCCGAGGCCCCGCCCAGGGCTTTGCCCAGGGTGCCGGTGATGATGTCAATGCGGCCCAAAACGCCGCAGAGTTCGTGGGTGCCGCGGCCGGTTTTGCCGGTGAAGCCCACGGCATGCGAATCGTCCATCATGGTCAAGGCGCCGTATTGGTCGGCCAAGGCGCAAATTTTGTCCATCTGCGCGTAGTAGCCGTCCATCGAAAACACGCCGTCGGTGGCGATGAGAATGAAGCGCGCGCCCTTTTCTTTGGCGGCTTTCAGTTGCGCCTCCAGATCATTCATGTCGTTGTTTTTGTAGCGGTAGCGCTGGGCTTTGCACAGGCGCACGCCGTCGATGATCGAGGCGTGGTTGAGTTCGTCGGAAATGATGGCGTCTTCGGCGGTCAGCAGGGTTTCAAACAGGCCGCCGTTGGCGTCGAAGCAGGAGGAATACAGGATGGTGTCTTCGGTGCCCAGGAAGGCCGAGAGCTTGGCTTCCAATTCCTTGTGGATTTGCTGGGTGCCGCAGATGAAGCGCACCGAAGCCATCCCGTAGCCCCATTTGGCGCCGGCTTCCGACGCGGCTTTGACGATGGCCGGGTGGTCGGCCATGCCCAGGTAGTTGTTGGCGCAAAAATTGAGCACCGGCTTGGCGGCGGTGGTCACGCCGACATGCGGGTTCTGCGGGGTGGTCATCACCCGCTCGTTTTTGTAAAGACCCGCGGCGCGGATGTCGGCGAGATTCTTGTTGAGATGGGCTTGAAAGGCGTTGTAGGCGGTGGGCATGATGGGAGGGTCGGGTTTGCCCGACCATATGTGGGGGAAGAAGCGTGGAATTATGCCGTATTCGGCGGGGGGGTGCTCATCTTGAGAGGATGCCCCATCATCAGACCGCCAATCGCCGCCAATGCCGCCAAAACCAGCAATGGCCAATCCCCAAAGCGCACAAAAGGCGTGGGTGCACCGGCCAGCGGCAGGTCGGCCACGATGATGCCATCACCCTGGGTCAAATGATCGCGCTGCGCCAACACCGTGCCATTGGGCGCAAAAATGGCGGCGATGCCGCCATGGGCGGCGCGCACCAGGCCGGTGCCGGTTTCCAGCGCGCGGTGGCGGGAATTGGTGAAGTGGGCGATTTCAACTCCGGCCCAATCCAAAGTCGGAACGGCCAAAATCCGTGCCCCTGCTTTTACTGTGGTGTTTGTCAGGTCGGTGAAGTTGTCGTCCTGGCAGATGAGCAGGCCGATGGGTGGACGTTCCGGAGCGCGGGCCAAGGACGGCGCGGTCACATCGCCCTTGCGGGTGTAGTGCTCCATGAAGGGGATGTGGTGCGCCTTGATGTGGGTGGCGAGCAAGGCGCCGTCGGGGCCGAAGGCCAGGGCGCAGTTGACCGCGCGGCCCGGACCATGGTCAAGCAGGCCCACGACCAGGGAGATGCGATGCGTCTTGGCCAGATCGCCAAACACGCGGACCGTGCCTTCGGTGCCGTTGCCCCTCACCGCCATTTCCGGCAACACCACCAGTTGGGCGCCCTGCTTGGCGGCCTCTGCGATGAGCGGGGCGTAGGCTGTTTCGGCAGCCAACGGGGAGGCATAGGCTGGGCCGATGACGGCAGCCACGCGCAAGGTGCCACCGGAGCCATGTGTGGGTACCCGGAAGCGGGCGTAAGACCCCAATCCAGCGCCCAGCGCGCCGGTGATCATCAGCACCCCCATCGCCCTGCCCCGGTCTTTGCGCAGCACCGCGCCCGCCAATCCGGCACCCAGCAAGGCCACCAAGAACAGCGTGCCGCCAGAGCCGATGACCGCCTCATGGCGTACCAGACCCGGCCAATCCGACCACGGGCAGGTGGTGTATTGGGCCGAGCCAAAGATGGGGAACAGATGGGCGGCGCCCCATTCCCCCAGCGTGATGACGCCCGCCCCGGCGACAAAAGACGGCAGCGCGCCGCGCCGAAGGAACCACAGCAGCAAGCCGCCAAACAGCGCGTAATTGAAGGAGATGGACAGCAGCAGCGCCAAGGCGGCGGCGAAATGGACATGCACCAAAATCAGGGCGGAGATGGCCGCCATCAAGCCGGCCAACGCCCCGAATTTGACCCCGTCCCGCAGGCGCTTGCAGCCGTGGGCCAGCAGGAAGAAGGCGGCAAAGCCAACGATCTGCAGCGGTGCCAGCATCGGCAAAGCCCGCGGCAGGCCCAGCAAAATGCCGGCGGCAATGGCCAGCAGCAGGGGCAGGGCTTTGGCAACGGGGGCAGGCAGGGTGCGCATGGGATCATGGTACTGGCTCCCATCCATCTCCCCATGAAAAAAGGCCCGCGAAGGCGGGCCTTTTTTCATGGGGAGTTATCCGGATCACTTCACCCGCACCAAGCGGCTGAAGCGGCCGGTGGAGTTCCAGTCCATGACGAACAAATCATTGTTCTTGTCAAAGCACACGCCGTGGGGGGCGGTGAAGATGGCCTCTTTCCACTGGCTTGGCGGTACGCCGTAGTTGGCCCATTGGCCTTTGTTGGGGTTGTCGCCAAGAACCGAAACCACCTTGTTGTTTTCATCAATGATGGCTACGCGGCCTTCCAACTCGGCGATGGCCACATGCTTGTTGTCGGGCGAGAAAGACACCGAGCAGGGGCGGCGCAGGCCGGTGGTGATGTGGCGGATGAATTTGCCGTCCAGGTCGAAATAACTCAGGCGGCGGTTTTCGCGGTCCACCACCAGCAGCAGGGGCTTGCCCGAGCGCATGTCAATGGAGCAGGTGTGGCAGGTGACGCACTTGCCGTCTTGGGTGCCGCGGCCGGCGAAGCTCAGCAGGTATTTGCCTTCTTTGTCGAATTTATGGATGCGGCTGTTGCCGTAGCCATCGGTGACGAAAATGGAGCCGTCAGGGGCCACCGCCACGCCGGTGCAGTTCCAGTTGCCGCCCTTGTAATCCTCTTTGGGGGCTTTGATCGTCAGCACGCATTTTCCCGAGGGGAGTTCCAGTTTTTTCACTTCGTGGGCGTCAAGGTTGGCGCCGTAGAGGTATTCCACGCCATCTTCCTCCCGGATGGTCATGCCGTGGAAGCCGGTGGCGCCGGGCTTTCCCGCGTTGGGCTGCACGCCCTCTTTGAGGGTGCCGATGAAGGAGCCGTCGGCCTTGAATATCAGGATGCCGCTCTTGCTGCCGGTCGAGGCGTACACATTGCCGGCCTTGTCGATGACGATGGAGCCGTGGGTGGGGGTCCAGGATTCGGTTTTGGGGAGTTTTGCCCAATTGGGCACCGATTGGTAAATCCATTCACCCTGCCCGGTGCGCACCGCGTCGGTGATGGCCTGCCCCGGGGGCGGCGGTGGCGTGGCGGAGGGGGCGTCGGCCAAAACGGGGGCGGCGGTCAGCAGGCAGGCGAGGAGGGCGATGCGTTTCATGAAGAGATTCCGATTGGAGGAGAATGGGAAATTTCGAACCGAGAGTGTAATGGGTGCCGTGGCAAAGGCATCCAATCCGGGACGCCATCCGGGTAATTCAGTTACCTAAGGATGTGCCGAAGTGCATTTTGTTTCACTTTTCTCCTTTAATATGCCGAGCATGATGACATCTTTCTTTCTTCCGCTTGCCGAAGTTGCCGCCGCCACCCCCCCCGTTGCCGCCCAAGCGGCCGGGGCCGCCGCACCGGCCGGGACCAATTGGTTGGGCTTTTTGGGCCACTTCCATCCCTTGCTTTTGCACCTGCCCATCGGCTTGATCACCGGGGTGATTTTCCTGGAGATCGCCGCCTTGTGGCGTTCCTACCACCATGGCAAGCGCTCCGGCAAGGTGGAGTGGTTTGAAGAATCGCGCCCTTATGTGGGGTTGGCCTCCTGGCTGCTGGCCATCAGCGGGGTGGCGGCCGCCTTTGCCGGTTATTTCTGGCGGTTGAATGATTTTGAACCGCCTTCAACAGAACTGCATGATCACCAAGTGCTGGGCTTTTGGATGGCCGGCGGCTGCGTGCTGATCGCCCTTCTGCATGCGCTGGCGGTGCGCTTCAAGAGCCGCGGCGTGTTGTGGGGCTTCCGCTCTGTGCTGCTGGCCACCGCCATCTTGCTCGCACCCTTGGGGCACAAGGGCGGCCAGATGGTGCATGGATCCGAGTTCTTGTCCAAAAACGCGCCGGCTTGGCTGCCGCAGTCCCTCAAGGATCTGCTGGGCAAGAAAAAGGAAAAAACAAAAACCGCCCAGGGCGCCAAGCCGGCCGAAGTCAAGAACCAGGACTCCGCCTATGCCATGGTGGTCAGGCCCATTTTGGATGCCCGCTGCGTCTCGTGCCACAACGCCGAAAAGCACAAGGCCGGGCTGGAACTGCAGGACATGGCCGGCCTGCTCAAGGGCGGCAACGACAGCAAGGGTGTCGTCGTCGTCGCCGGCAAGCCGGAAGACAGCGCCATGTTCAGCGCCATTCATTCGCCGCTGGAAGAAGACGGCCACATGCCGCCCAAGGACAAACCCCAACCCTCGGCCGACGAGATCGCCGCCATCAACTGGTGGATCGCCTCCGGCGCCAAATTCGACGGCAAGTTTGACGCGGCCAGTGCGCCGGCCGAAGTGAAAAAGGTGCTGGCCAACCTGCCCAAGGCCCCCGAAGCCCCCGAGCATGCGGTGGCGGCCGGCCCCGATGCGCCGGCGGTGGACATCAAGGCGGTGTCGGCCCTGCGCGCCAAACAAGTGGCGGTGCAGCCGCTGGCCCAAGGTTCCAACCTGCTGATGGTGGACTTCACCGCGCCTTCGGCCAACACCACCGATGCCGATTTGGCGCTCTTGGCCCCCTTGGCCCGCAATGTCGCCCAATTGAATTTGGGCCGCAGCAAAATCACCGATGCCGGGCTGGATGCCGTGGCCAAACTGACCGCGCTGGAAACGCTGGATGTGCGTTCCACCGGCGTCACCGACGCCGGCCTGGGCAAACTGACCACCCTTAAAAAACTGACCACGCTAAACCTCACCAACACCGGCGTGACCGATGCCGGCCTGGGAAAATTGGCCACCTTTGCCACGCTGCAAAACGTGTACCTGTGGAACAGCAAAACCACGCCGGCCGGGGTGACCAAACTCAAGGAAGCCCTGCCCAAGGCCGCCATTGACAACGGCACCACCCCCGATGCCGCCGTGCTGCCGGACCCCAACGCGCCGGTGAACAAGCTGTGTCCGGTGACCGGCAAACCGGTGGATGTGAAAATCACCAGCACCTTTGAAGGCAAGACCATCGCCTTTGCCGATGCCGCCAGCAAAGCCATCTTTGACGCGGCACTGCCCAAACCGGAAGCCAAACCTGCCGACGCCAAACCTACCGACGCCAAGCCAGCCGATGCCAAATCGGCCGAAGCCAAGCCTGTGGCGGCGGTGGACCCCAAGCCGGTGAACACCGTCTGCCCGGTATCGGGCAAGCCGATTGATCCGGCCTACACGGCGGTGTTCGAAGGCAAGACCATCGGCTTCTGCTGCCCCAACTGCGCCAAGCCGTTCCTGGCCAACCCGGCCAAATACAAGGCCAATCTCAAGTAAGCCATCCATCACTCCAAAAGAAAACGGCGTCCAAGCGCCGTTTTCTTTTGGATTTTTCACGCCCTTCGGGCACAATACGCCACCTTTCTTCACCCCAAGGAGACCCCATGTCCGTTCCATTCCTCGCCGCCATCCTGTTTGCCGCCGCCCCGCTTGCCGCCATGGCCGCCCAGGCGCCGGCCAAGTGCCCGTTTGAAAACACCCGAACCGAACTGCGCCAGGAGGAGAAGGAAACGCCGCTGGGCAAGGAAATGTCGGCGATGAACAAGCATTTCAAGGCGCTCAAGAAAAACGTGGGCAAGGCCGAGAAGAAAGACGCCAATGTGGCCGACTTCAACGGCATCGCCGACATTTCCGCCAAGTGCAAGGAGCATGTGCCGGAAACAGCCAACACCGACGCCTTGAAAAAGAAATACGCCGAAATGCTCGACAAGGTGGCGGCCACCGCCAAGGAGGGCGCCAAAGCCTCGCAGGAGGACCGCTTGGACGACGCCAAGAAGGCCTATGCCGCGCTCGGCCAGCTGAAAAAAGACGGCCACAAGATCTTCATCCCGGAAGACAAATAAGGCCATTCCCTTCATGCGCGACCCCAATGTCACCAAGCTGGCCGATGTGATCGTCCATTTTTCGACCCGCGTCAAGCGCGGCGATCTGGTGCGCATCAGCGGCGATCCCGTGGCCATGCCGCTGCTTGAGGCGCTGTACGAGGCGGTGGTCAGGGCCGGCGGACATCCGTACTTGAAAATTTCGCCGGCTGATTGCCGCGATTTTTTCCTGCAGGAAGCCAGTGACGAGCAGTTGGATTACCTCAACCCGATCCTGGTCAAGGAAGTGGAGGCGATCGACGTCTCCATCGGCCTGTGGGCCGACGTGAACACCAAGAGTTCCACCCGTTTGGATCCCAAACGCGCCGCCAAAGCCGGCGCGGCGCAAAAGCCCATCCGCGAGTTGTTTTTCAGGCGCGCCGCCGCCCACGAGGCGCCAGGCGAGCATCCCGGTGTCAGGCCGCTGCGCTGGGTGGGCACCCAATACCCCACCCAAGCCAGTGCGCAGGATGCCGAAATGTCGCTGCGCGAATACTGCGACTTCGTGTTCAAGGCCGGCCTGCTGCACCTGGACGATCCCGCGAGCGAGTGGGAGAAGGTCCGCGTGCGCCAGCAGAAAGTGGCCGACTACATGGCTGGCAAAAAAGAAATGCGCTTCCGCACCAACAACGGCACCGACTTGCGCGTGAACATTGAAGGCATGCGCTGGGTCAACTGCTGGGGTGAGTCCAACTTCCCCGACGGCGAGGTGTTCACCGGGCCCAACCTCAAGGCCGCCGACGGGGGGGTCAACGGTTTGGTCCGCTATTCCTTCCCCGCCGTCTATCAAGGCCATGAGGTGCACGACATTGAATTCGTGTTTGAAAAGGGCAGGGTGGTGCAGGCCAAAGCCAGCAAGGGCTTGGAATTTTTGACCGCCATGCTGGATCAGGACCCTGGCGCAAGATTCGTCGGTGAGGTGGCGATGGGCACCAATTATTCCATCAAGCAGTATTCAAAGAACACTTTGTTCGACGAAAAAATCGGCGGGACTTTCCATCTGGCGGTGGGGGCCGGGTATCCGGAAACGGGCAATGCCAATCAGAGCGCGTTGCACTGGGACATGGT
>CAZKVP010000012.1:24616-49635 GCA_964556215.1 uncultured Phycisphaeraceae bacterium | reverse complement strand
CCGCTCGGGGCGGCCTGACTGGGGGTCGTGTCGAAGGTATCGGTGGCGGCGGCGGCCACCGTACCGCCCGTGGTGGTGATGATGGGAACTTGGGTGCCAAGGGTGAAGCCGGTGGTAGAGGCGTTGATTTTTGCGCCGGATTGAACGGTGGCGCTGTAGGCATTGATGCGGGTATTACCGTCTACGATGAGGGTGGAACCGGATGCAAATGAGATGTCGCCTACAAGAAGTCCATTGATGCCTGATGCTGCGAAACTAGCGTTGGAATAAACCGAGAGACGAGGGCTTCCACGCAATGCTCCAATAGAGGTTACGACAAGTGTTCCGGCTTGAACTGTGGTATTTCCGCTGTAGGTATTCCATCCGGAAAGGATGGTCGCGCCTGTTCCGACTTGAGACAGGGAGCCATTCCCGCTGATTACATTTGATACCGTGTAGTAATCGCTGCGATTGAATTTCAGGATGCCGTTATTTACAACATTTCCACTTCCAAGTGTGCCAGCCGTTCCGCCATTTCCAATTTGTAATGTTCCACGGGCAATCGTGGTTGTCCCTGTGTAGGAATTGTTGCCAGAAAAAATAGTGGTTCCCGCTCCAATTTGAGACAGAGTGCCAGCCCCGCTGATGCTGCCTCCAACAACAGATGAATCACTGCGGTTGAATACCAACGCCCCACCATTTACGACATTGCCATTGCCAAGAGTGCCTGTTGTTCCGCCATTGCCGATTTGCAGTTTGGCATTAACAATGGTGGTTGTTCCAGCGTAGGTGTTGTTTCCAGAAAGAATCAAACTGTATGGAATCCCCGGAAATGCAATATAGTCGGCTACGACCCACAACCCATCTACTCCAGCAATAGTGCTGGTTATTTCAGGCGCTTGCCCTTGGCTGTGCCACAGGCTGTTGGAACTGTAAATGACCGGGCTATATCCGGCGACACCATCCGGGGTTGTTCCGACCATGCTTGACCCAGCAACCATTGTCAGGATTCCTCCGACCAATTTGTATTCGCCAATGGCATCTGAAAAAGTAATTTTGTGCGCCGTTATGCCGTTGGCACCAATCCCAACATTGCCCGCAGGAGAACCGCCATAAACTCCATTCAAGGTGTACCCCGAACCAAGGACGGCATCACTTGCGGGGCTATTAGTCCACCAAGTGTTGGTTCCTCCGCTGTACCAGTTATTGGTGCCTGTATAGCCAGCCACCCACATACCGCTGCCATCTTGAGCACCCGGAGTCGTTGGCCCTGTATCCCATGTGCTTGAACCCGCCCAAGCGCTCCCCGACATCGCCGCCGCCAACAGCGCGGCCGTTCCAAAGGTGCGAACCGACCGATGAGACGAAATGGGACGATTTTTTTTCATGTGAAATATCCGGAAAATTGAGAATAAAAAAGGACAGGAGCATCACCAATCACCCGCGAGAAACAACCTCCACCACATGCTTGATCAACGCGCGAAAAAACTCAAGGGCCACGACACCCCCCATAGCTTTGATTTTTCCAGCCACAGACGCCCTGGGTTTGGGTGGCGGAACTGCCAGATACTTTTCAATGACGCTGTAGAGTTCATGAAACCCGTTGATCAAATCCGGGCTGTCCAACGGCACCGCCTTGATGCCCGTCACCTGTTCACCGGCGACCTGAAAAAAAACAACACATGGAAGTTTTGCTGTGTCGTCAACCCCAAGAACCTTCAAAAAATGCCGGTTAAACTTTTCGACCGATTCCGGACTCGCCTTGGCATGCAGGCAAAAAACACTCATTTTTGTGGATACCAAGCGATCCAACTGGGTGAAAGCACTTTTCTTTTTCATGATTTTTCGAAAGTCTCCGTCCGCAAAATCGTAAAAAATAAACGCAAAAGACTGCGCACGACCCGGATGCTGGCGCTCAAGGCAAATCTCATCAAACCGAGAAATAAAGGAGTCTAGACCGTAGCCGACTCCATTTCCGCCACGCTGCTCAGAAATTAAAAACATGGGAATCTCCGCACCACAGTGGCGGGAATACGAGTCGAACGCGAAGACCGGCGCATTGTGTTACTCACGGAAAATCCTCGACGAATGGGAAATACGAGGTGAAAGGAGAGCAGTGAATGCCTCATCATGTTGACTACCGTCTAAATCCATCCTTACCGATTGGCAGAAAACATGAAGGTCTCCGATCCATTCTTCGAGCTGCTCGAGTTGCCCCCCGTCAGGTTGTTGTTCCAAGTAATGGAGGAAGAAGCGTCCATCGCCGAAGGATCCATGGTGGTTGAACTCGAAGGGTCCATGGTCGAACCGGAAGTGACCAGGGTGCCCGTCTGCGGATTGGTGGTGGAACCGATCGTATACGACCAATTCAACGTGCCGCTGGCGGATTCGTTGGTGGCCGGGGTGGTGGAGCCATTGGTGCCGGTCATCGACCAAGTGCCGCTGCCGCCGGCATTGAACGTCTCGGTGAAATGCCGGGTGATGTTGTCGCCGGACACGGTGTAAGAAGCCGTCCCCCCCTTGGCCTGGATTTGCGCCTGCGTCGTGGGAGTGCCGCCCGGGGCAGACGCGCCGCCCCCGCCGCCGCCACCCCCACATCCCAACAAAACGGAACACAAACACGCAAAAAGAAGCGGCACCAGGGCCAAAGCACGGAGCATTTTCATAACGAAATCCTTGGCAACAGAAAGCTTGGGATGGGTTCCCGCCCCGAAAATCTCGGCGCGCACCCTTTGATTGTAATTACCAATCAAATAAAAATCAACAACCATCATTTCCAATCATCCGCCCCCACCCCCACCATTCCCCCATGGGAATGAAACCTCAACACCACAAACGCTACGCGCCCATCCCGCCGCTGTTGCGCAAAATGCGCGAAACCGCCGGACTCTCCCAACGCGCCCTCGCCGACAAGACCGCCCAAACCCAAAATGCCGTCCAAACTTCCGAAACCGGCTCCCGCCGGGTGGATCTTGGCGAGTTCATCCTGTGGGCGCAAGCCTGCGGCGTCTCACCAGACACCGCCTTGGCGGATTACCTGGCCGCTGCCTCATCGCGCAAGCCGTTTCCCACGGAAGTCCATGAAGGCGCGCCGGCCTACGGAGCCCCTCCGCCCTCGCCCGCCAAATTGCGCAAGGCGAAGGAGCTGCTGCACCGGGCGCTCAAGGAGTTGGGCGAAGAGGGGAGGTAGCGCCATCTGTTGGCTCCCGAAGCCGCCACCACCCTCATCCTCATCCTCAAACAACTCCCCTAACCCTTCCTTCCCAAGGCGGGGTTTTTCTTCCGCCAGGCGACTTTACATACTCTGTCCCTATCCATAATCTCATGTAAAAAAACAACAACGATCAATATGCCGGGCGTTTTTCTTAAGCCCCGCCGCCAACCCCCGCCCTTGCGCCCGGGAACGCGGGCGCAAGGGCAACTTTCCCTGCCTTCGCCGCCAACGCAAAGTTGCCCTTGCTGGAGATGCGCAAACGGGAGAAAAATAACCAATCAATCAGACGCATTCATATTAGTCAATCAGACGACAACAAAATAATCAATCAGACGATACAATAACAAGCATATGGACGAACCCCTCCCACTGCCTCGGCTTATTTCCAACGCCATGCACGCGGCGCTGGCCGACACACCCGTCGTCTGTCTGCTGGGCCCCCGCCAAGTCGGGAAAACCACCTTGGCCCAAATGCTGGCCCCGGCCTTGGCCTATGTGACGCTCGATGATCCCGATGTCTGTCTGAACGCGCGCACCGACCCCAAGGGGTTTGTGGCCAATCTCCCCGAGCGCGTGATTGTGGACGAGGTGCAGCGCGCGCCGGGATTGCTGCCGGTCATCAAAATGGTCGTGGACCGCAACCGCAAGCCCGGCCGTTTTCTTCTGACGGGTTCGGCCAATCTCCTGCTGTTGCCAAAAGCCACCGAATCATTGGCCGGCCGCATGGAGGTCATTCTGCTCCACCCGCTTTCCGAAGCGGAAAAAGAGCGTCAAGGCGGCACTTTTCTGGCGGATCTCCTGGCAGGCAGACTCTCCCCCAAGACGGCGTCCGGCGCGGAACTTTCCATCGGGCGCCAAGTCATCGACAAAGTGGTGGCCGGCGGCTATCCCGAGCCACTTTTGCGCACGCCAGCCCGCGCACGCCAATGGTATCGCCAGTACCTGAAATCCATCATTGAACGGGATGTGCGCGACATCTCCAACATCCACAATGCCGACAATCTGGCGCGCATGCTGGAAATACTGGCCCTGCGCACGGGAACATTGCTCAACCTCACCAGCCTGGGCAACGACCTCAAGTTGAACCGCGCCACGGTGGCCAACCATTTGGCCGTGCTGGAGCGTCTATTCCTGGTGCGCCAATTGCCGGCTTGGCACAAAAACGAAGCCAATCGCCTGATCAAGACGCCCAAGATCCATGTGATGGACAGCGGTCTGGCCTCGGCATTGGCGGGCGTGTCCGCCGCCGATTGGCCGGCGCAACCCGACCGCTTCGGCCATCTGCTGGAATCCTTCGTGGTGCAGCAATTGATTTGCCAGGCCGGCTGGACGGATCCTGAATTGCGCTTCTGGCACTACCGCGACAAGGATCAGGTCGAAGTTGATTTGGTCATCACGCGCGGGCGCCAAGTGTGGGGCGTTGAGGTCAAGTCCTCTTCCAGCGCGCACCCCGACGACGGCCACGGCCTGAGGCGGCTGGCGGATCTGGCCGGCAAAGATTATCAAGGCGGCGTCGTGCTTTACGCGGGCGTTCACGCGCTGCCTTTGGCCGCATCCAAGGGCTTGGTCATGCCGCTGAATGTGCTGTGGCAATGACAATCCAAAGAAACTGCCCTAAGGCATACTTTTCCCTTGCGACGGGCAGAGACTTGCGTTCTTCAACCAACTCCCCTAACCCCGCCCCGCTCGGCGGGGTTTTTCACGCTCAAGGCCTTCTTTACATACTCTGTCCCTAAAATGAATTCCTTTTTTTGTCGATGGTTAAGTAAAATCATCCATCCAGTCCAGATCCCTCGCCCGCCACCTTATGAGCCACCGTATGACCCATCCCTTGCGCCTATCTTTACTGTTGCCTTTACTGCTGTCTTTGCCATGCCTGGCCGCTACGCCGGCGCCGCTTAAAAATCCGCCACCCAAACCCGACCAATTGGCGCCTGGCGCGACCTTGGTGTTTGATCTGCCGGAATTGGGCACCAGTGCGCACTCCAACGGCAAGTCGCCGATCCGGGCGCAGGTGCGCCTGCCGCTGAACTGGGACAAGGAGCATGCCTTTCCCGTGTGGGTGCATTTGGGTGGCGAGGAGGGTTATGACGAAAAAGGCGTGAATTATTTTTCCGCGATGTTTGGGCAGAAGAATTTCATTTTGATGACGGTGGATTTCCCGAAAGATGGCCACAAACACGGCCTGCCAACGGCGGTGCAAGCGATCAAACATTTTTCCGTTTTGACCAAAGCCAGATTGGACACCGCCAACCTGTGCCTTTCCGGGGTGACCGGCGGTGCCCGTGCGCTGGAAGCCAATGCACAGGCGGGCGGGCGCGAATTGGCGGCCTTCCGCTTCCGTGTGGTGATGGGCGGGGGCGACCTGGATGGGCTGGCCCAAAACCCCGGCCCCCCGGCCCACTGGCTGGTGGTGGGGAAAAAACCGCTCAAAGTGCTGGATGCCCTGCAAAAAGCGCGGCATGAGTGCACCACTTTGGAAACCGCCAAAGCTGCGCTTTCCAACAGCTACCGCAATGAAATCCGGACCTGGTTCGAGGCGCGCTTCGGCCCCGCGCGCGCCGCCGCCGCGATGGCGGCGGCGGCGGAAAAAGCCAAGGATCCCAAGGAAAAAGTGCGCCTGCTGGCGCCTGTCAAAAAGGAATTTTTGGATTTCCCCGACATTCAAAAGGCCAAGGAATTGCTGGCCGCGGCCGAAGCGCAACTCAAACCGGCGGAGAAAAAGCCATGACCCCGCGCGCCGACCTGTTTGCCGCCTCGCGCGATCTGTTGGTGCTGGCGGTCTTGGCCGACGGCAAAATCCACGCCTATGGCCTGTCGCAAAAAATGGCGCAGGCGGCCGGCTTCGCCCTGCCGCCGGGCACGCTTTATCCCCTGCTGGCCCGGCTGGAAAAAGCCGGACTGGTGCGCTCCACCCTCACCAACCCGGGCAAGGGTCGCGCCAGCAAGCGCGAGGTGGAGCTCACCGCCCAGGGGCGAACCGCCCTGCGCAAGCAGGCCGCGCAGTGGCACGCCTACATGGCCCGCCTGCAGGGGGTGGTGCTGCCGGCGGTGCGCATCATGGCCGCACGGGAACCGGCGGCCAAAACGGGAGATGGGGCGGTTTTCTAGGAAAGGTCTTGCTCCTGCTAAACTTTCCGCCCTTTCCGCTCCGTTTTCACCCTTTCTTAAGCCATGCCCCACAACATCCTCATCCTTGGTTCCGGCGGCCGCGAACACGCCATCGGCTGGAAACTCAAGCAATCCAAGCAAGTCGGCAAGCTGTTTTTCGCCCCCGGCAACGGCGGCACGGCGGACGTGGGCACCAACGTCCCCAACCTGCCCTACGAGCCGGTGACGACCAAGGTGGCCGACGACATTTTGCGCTTCGTGCGCGACAACAAGGTGGACATGGTGATCATCGGGCCGGAGGACCCCCTGTCCGAAGGGCTGGCCGACCGTTTGGCCGCCGGGCCGCATGCGCCCAAATGGATCTTCGGCCCGCGCAAAAACGGGGCGCAACTGGAAGGCGACAAAGCCTTCGCCAAGGAACTCATGCGCGCCTGCAAGATTCCCACCGGCGATGCGCGCATCTTCACCCACTACGAGCAGGCGGTG
This sequence comes from uncultured Phycisphaeraceae bacterium, assembly GCA_964556215.1. Lineage (GTDB taxonomy): Bacteria > Planctomycetota > Phycisphaerae > Phycisphaerales > Phycisphaeraceae > CANIYR01. Next base: position 42,845 of record CAZKVP010000012.1, on the reverse strand, counting down.
GAATATGTCACCAACCGCGAAACCCCGATCGTGATCAAGGCCGCGGGCCTGTGCAAGGGCAAGGGCGTGATCCTGCCGGACACCAAGGAAGAAGCGGTCGCGGCCCTCTCCGACATCATGCGCAAAAAGATTTTCGGCGATGCCGGCAACAAGGTGCTGATCGAAGAGCGCCTGGTCGGCCAGGAAGTCTCGCTGCTGTGCTTCGTCGACGGGCAGAACATCTTCCCGATGGAAGGCGCCCAGGACCACAAGCGCGCCTTCGAGGGCGACAAGGGCCCCAACACCGGCGGCATGGGCGTCTACGCCCCGGCCCCGGTGCTGACCGACGCCATCATGGGCCAGGTCGAGCGCGAAATTCTGATCCCATCGCTGGACGCCATGCGCCGCCACGGCATTGATTTCAAGGGCATTCTGTTCGTCGGCCTGATGCTGACCGCCGGCGGCCCCAAGGTGTTGGAATACAACTGCCGCTTCGGCGACCCGGAAACCCAGACCCTGCTGCTCAAGATGAAGGGCGACCTGTTCGCCGCCATGGTTGCCTGCTGCGAAGGCACCCTGGACCAGGTGGATTTCGGCTTTGAAAAGAAAGTCTCCGTTTGCGTGGTGATGGCCTCAGGCGGCTATCCCGGCGATTACAAAAAAGGTTTGGTCATCACCGGCATTGCGGAGGCTGAAAAAGAATTTGATGTCAAAGTCTTCCACGCCGGCACCAAGTTGGACAAAGAAGGCCGCGTGGTCACCGCCGGCGGCCGCGTGCTGAATGTCTGCGCCACCGGCGCAACTTTGAAAGAAGCCCGCGAGAAGGCCAACAACGCCTGCGCCGCAATCAAGTTCGAGGGCGGGTTCTTCCGCCGGGACATTGGTTGGCGGGCGGGGTGAACACAAGCAACATCACAAAAAAACACCCTCTGTGACAGGGGGTGTTTTCATTAACTTGGAATCTTCGGCCAGTCTCAGAAGCTGTAGCGCAAGCCCAGTTCAATCGCATGCACGTCGTTGCGGTCATAATGAAGCTGGTTCACGCTCACGCTTTGGGTGGTGTAGTAACGATAGCCGCCGTGCAAGGCCCAGTGGCTGTCGAAGTGGTAAGTCAAACCGGTCATCACCTGGCCGGCCAGCACCGGCTCCCGCCAGCCCCTGACCAGCGTGGCGCCGGTGCTGGACAAAATCGGATCGGTGTCCAGCACCGCCACCCCAACACCCAGACCCACGTACCAGTCCAAATCGCCATTTTTGGTCAGGGGAACATCCGCAAAGCCGTTGACCATGAATGATGTGTTGGTCACTTTTCCGGTCTGGCTGTTCGATGTGGCCACGCCACCACTGGTGATGGTCGCAATGTCGTAATCCGCCACGCCATGACCGAGCTCCAACTCCGCCCGCACGCCCACCGGGCCCTGGGAACCGAAGTCCCAGCCTGCGGCCAGATGCCCCGCGTAGCCATCGTCAAGGGTCAAATGGCCGGTGGTGCCGGTCGCGTTGTTTTGCGCGTTCTGGTCACCATTGAAGGTGTAGGCCCCCGCAAGGTCGACATAGGGGCCGGCCATGGCACAGGTGCCGACGGCTCCAAAAACAAACGCGCTTGCCAATAATTTAACTTGCATGGTTTTTTTCCTGAAAAAAGGGATGTTCGTTGTCTCAAAACAAAAGAAAGGCACGGGTAATCCTACCGGCTCATTTTGAGAACGGTGTGAAGAAATTGTACAGCTGCGCTCTCTGAATAAAAATGATTTTATCCTCCATGACTGCCGGCCCCGCCCTTTGACCGGCGGCAACACCGCGCAGGGTGCGGGCCAACCCCCGCCTTTCCGCCGCTAAACTTCCCCTCCCATGCTCGAAAAAATCCCCCAACTCCAAGCCGCCGCCCTGGCCGAACTGGCCCAGGCCAACAACCCCGCCGACCTCGAATGGTGGCGCGCCAAGTATCTGGGCACCAAGACCGTCGAAGGCGAGGTCAAGAAAATGATGGGCTGGATCAAGGAAGTGCCCGGCCCGGAGAAGAAAAACTTCGGCGCCGCCGCCCAGGCCGCCAACAAAGCCATCACCGAAGCCTATGAAGCCAAGAAGGCCGGCGCAGGCGCAAATGCCGCCAAGCCGACCGGCCCGCTGCTGGACATCACCGAACCGGCGGTGGCCCCCAAACTCGGCCGCGAGCATGTGATCACCCAGACCGTGCGCGACCTGACCGACATCTTCGCCCGCATGGGTTTCACGGTGGAGGAAGGGCCGGAAGTCGAGGACGAGCGCCACAACTTCGACGCCCTCAACATCCCGCGCACCCACCCGGCGCGCGACCCCAACGACAACTTCTACATCACCGAGCCGTTCAAAGACAGCCCGCTGCTGTTGCGCTCGCAGACCTCCACCGTGCAAATCCGCGCGATGGAACAAATCGTCAAAGACTCGCCGGAAAATCCGCGCCTGCGCATCGTCTCCCCCGGCCGCGTCTACCGCCCGGACGAACACGACGCCACCCACTATTCGATGTTCCACCAGATCGAAGGCCTGGTGGTGGACAAAAAGGTCACCATGAGCGACCTCAAGACCACCCTGCTGCAATTCGCGCAGGCGTATTGGGGGCTGGAAACCGAAGTGAAATTGGTGCCGAGCTATTTCCCCTTCACCGAGCCGAGTGCCGAGTTGTATGTGACGGCCATCGTCAATGGCGAAACCCGTTGGATGGAAGTCGGCGGCTGCGGCATGATCGACCCGGCGGTGTTTGAGGCTGTGGGCATTGACCCCGAACAATGGACTGGCTTCGCCTTCGGCCTTGGCGTGGAACGCCTGGCGATGAAGAAGTACGGCATTCAGGACATCCGCTGGCTGTTTGAAAACGATGTGCGGTTCTTGCGGCAGTTCTGAGGAAACGCCATGCACCTTTTCACCTTCATCCCCCAAGCCGCCCGCCTCCCGCGCCGCGGCTTGGTTTTTTTCTGCGCCCTGCTCCTGGCTTGCTGCACCAGCCTGCTCGCCTGCGCCACCCCGCAAGCCACCGCGCCGGCCCGCATCAAAGTGCTGATCGTCGACGGCTACGGCAACCACGACTGGCAACGCACCACGGCACTCACGCGCGGCATCCTGGAGCGCCCCGATCGGTTTGACATTTCCGTCGCCACCGCGCCCGCGCAGATCACCGACCCGTCCTACGCCGCCTGGTGCCCGGATTTCAAGCATTTCGATGTGGTGGTGCAGACCTGCAATGACATCAACCATGCCGGACCACTGTGGCCGACGCCGGCCCGCGAAGCTTTCGTGCGCTTTGTGCATGACGGCGGCGGCGTGTTCATCCTGCACTCGGGCAACAACGCCTTCCCGCAGTGGGAGGAATACAATCGCATCATCGGCCTGGGCTGGCGGCCTAAATCTTATGGCTACGCGCTGCGCATCCGCGCCGATGAAAGCATCGAACGCATTCCGCCGGGCCAAGGCGCAAGTACCAGCCACGGCGAGCGCACCGACCGCGTGATCCACCGCTTGGGCGACCACCCAATCCACGCCGGCCTGCCGCGTGCTTGGAAGACCCCGCTCATCGAGGTCTACACCCACGCCCGCGGCCCGGCGGAAAACCTGACCGTGCTGTCGTATGCAGAGGAACCGCAGACCGGCGAGCGCTGGCCGATTGAATGGACCGTGGAATACGGCAAAGGCAGGGTGTACAACTCGACCTTCGGCCATGTGTGGCGCGGCGAGACAGATCCGGTGGACATGCGCTGCGCGGGCTTCCAGACCTTGATGGTGCGGGCGGTGCAGTGGTTGGCGAAAAAGCCGGTGGATGGGAAGGTGCCGGGGGATTTTCCGGATGAGGGGGCGGTGAGGTTGAGGGAGTGAAAGGGCGACGATGTCTTGGTCGCCAACGGCGACGCGGAACTTAGCCCAGGGTCGCCGCCGCAGGCGGAGACCCTGGGTGGTAAAAAATTACGGATGACCGCAACGCGGTCGCGGAGGAATCCCCGATCCTTTTAGGGTCGCTGTGGTTTGTTTTTGATCAATCCCAGCACAAGCCATACACATGCGCTCCTGCCAACATTGGACGCGCCAAGGGAATGGCATATTTCTTGGCAGCTATGATGATCTTTTCTGGTTTCTCTGAGATATAGACCTCGGTTGGTAACAATTCTTGAGTGATGGCTTTCAATTCTTCCAATCCAATGCGACCGATCACATAAACGGTATCTGAATGAGGCCATTCGTTGGGCTCGGCATCTGATTCTGTGGCTTCGATACACACGGCATCCACATCGTCCCGTGTTACTAGGCTTTCAAAAATTTCCTTGAACTTTGGAACTCCCGGATGCGGAATCAAATTGCAACCGATGGAACCCTCATCGTTGTTCCCATCGAAATACAGGGGTGCAGAGAGAAGCGGCTGCGCTGGCAACGTCTTCAAAAGTTTTAGAATTTCCTTGCGCTTGGCCTTGTCCACCTTGATCGCATCCAAGATAAATGGCCTGTAACTCGGAGCGTCGCGCCGTTCGATGTCGAGGCCAGGATATGTATGGATCGAACTACACAAGATTCGTTTTTGAGAGTCAAAGGTCTTCCGAATTTGGGGTAAGTGAACGGCCTCAATCTGCCAAATCCAGTTCCCAGAACCACTCTCGGCAAGTGAGCCTCGGATTGGATCTTGGGAAATCCACCGAGCCAAGGGGGTGTTGTCGATCAAAACTTCCAGGTGTGAAGCATTCAGAACTTGGAAGGGAAATACATCCCGAAGCATTCCAGAACTGATGAAGGGATATGAAGCATAGGGGCCTCGAAGATAGGTATGCCAATGGGCGATTCGCCTGCATTCGGCCAAGGCGTTTTTTTCGTCTGGAGCTCCATTATTGGGATTTCCGTACATCCCATAAGGAAACAAATGGGGCCAGTATTTCATTTCCATCTGACAGCCATAAGCATATCCAATGGACTTGAGAAGGCTGGAATCCAGCACCCATTGGAATGCGCGCCCCCAAGACATGCAGTCCAATCGGCTTGGCCAATGAAAATACAAAAACACAGGATCACGGAAAGGATCGCTCCGAAATGCCGTGTGCATGGGGCCGCGTGTGCCGTTCGCCACATGAGAAAAACTCATGCCATTGCTTGGCGCTTTTTTTTTCATAACGGCGACTGCATCATCGTTCGACCAACAACTTCCACCTTCTCCACCAAGAACCCCAGCATCCATGTATTGATTGGGGGCTTGCCCAAGCATCTCCCAAAACTGCGGAATGAGTTCCTGCCAAAGCTTGGCATCCATGGCCATACGAGGGACATGTAGAACCAAAAGATCAACCTCGGACGCCTTGGGTTTCTGTGGTTTTGTTGACATGGTGGAATCGTATGCGGCAGTTCCTGGAAATCAATGTTTGTTTCCGCGACCGCGTTGCGGTCGCCCCCATCCCCACACCCACCCAGGGTCTCGCCGCGCTCCGCGCGGGCGCGACCCTGGGCTCAATTCCGCGTCGCCGTTGGCGACCAAGCCTGCAATGCCCCCTTCACCCAATCCTCCCCAACCTCTCCCCCACGCTTTTCACCGTCTTCTTCAAAACCCCCGCCTCCTTGGCAATTGCGGGCAACTGCGCCACCGCCCCCCGCACCTGCTCCAAAATTTCCCCCGCCTCCTTGGGCCGCAATTGCGCCTGCTGACCCAAACGGCGCAGGTCTTCCAACCCGGGGTTCTCGCCGTTGCCGGCCACCGTCAGCGTGTGCCAGCCGCCCGGGCCTTCGTTCAGGGTGAAATCGTAAAACGGCGACAGGCGCCATTGGCCTTTCGCATCCATCAGAAACGAAAAATTCTTCAAATGGTCGTCGCGGTTGCAGGCCAGCACATTGAGCGCGGCGCGGCGGAAAAGTTCCAGCGCCTGCGCGTGGTCGCGGGTCAGGGCGGCGGTGATCTTGAACAACTCTGCGTATTCCAAAAACGAGGTGCGGAAATCCACCTGCAGCAAGCCGGCCACGGTGTGCAGATGCACCCGCGTGTCGTGCGTCGGACGGTCGAAGCGCCGCACGGCGAAAAAATCACCGGCCTTGGTTTCAATCAGGCGGTGGCGCGGCATGTCGGCCCCGGCCCCATGCGCAACTTGCGCATACGCGTATTCCAGTGCGCCGCTGTCTTTGCCGTCGGCTTTGGAATCAAATTTCACCAGCCAATGCTCCCAGCCGGCCGGCAGCCCGCCCTCGCCGTGACGCACGCCTTTGGCCGTGCTTTGGGGCGCCGGCAAGCCAATCAGCGCCTTGGGCCGTGCACCGCCGGCGGAGCCGCCGGCGGCAAGCAATTCGGGTAGCACCTCTTCTTCGGCATCGTCAAAAACCCGTCGCGCGTTGCGCGCCAAGGCGGCCAAATCCAACGCCTCCTGCGCATGCTGCGCTTCGCCTTGCGCCGGATGAAACACCAATGCCCCCATCGCATGGTCGCCCAAATAAGCCAGCCGCTCCAAAGGCAGCGGCAACCGGTTCAACTTCGTTTGAAAATGCCGGTCCATTAACCGGCGGCCCCAACCATCCGGCATGGCGTCCTCAAACACACCGAAAAAATCCAAGCCGCGCACGGGGCCAAAACGCTGCAAGCCGGGCTTTGGCGGCAGGTGAAAAGGCGAGGGGTGAAGGCTGCGCGCCAAAAACGCATCGTCATAAGTGAAATACACATCGCGGTGGTTCAGGCCGAGTACGCCCACCGGCACCGCTGGCTTGGTGTCATCAAAACGCAAGCCCACATTCAATTGTTCCAGGCTCATGACGGCTCCTTGGGGGCCTTGGGCTTTTTGATCCGAACCCGCTGCTTGACGCCGCGCTGCGCCGCCTCTTCACGCAACTCCAACTCGCGCCAAGTGCGCGGCGCCGTGGCGCTCTTCGTCATGTCTTCCACACCTTTATGAAAGGCATCCAGTTCGCCCAATGCCATCAGCAGGCGCACCAAAGTGTCCACGCCGCCCGATCCTTCGCGCTCAAACAATGACAAGGTGGACACCGGCACCCCGGCCTTTTTTGCCAGCATGGCCTGCGTCAAATCCTGCCGCTGGCGCAGCGCGCGCACCAGGGCGCCCAGCGCACGGCGGGTGTCCTCGGGACGGATCAAAGAAAAAACCGGAGTGTCATCCATGGGATGAAGGATAACACGGAACGATCAATTTAACAACAATAGAATATAATAAATTGCTTAATTACTATTTTACACCAATAGATTGTTTTAATACCCGTCGCCTTGCCCCCTAAAACCTGCTCGGCTTGCCGGCAATGCAATAGGCCAAAAACATCATGAGCGAGAACCACAGGACATCCAGGCATTGGAACGCCCTGAGCCAGCCGATTTCATGATGCACTTTGGACAGGATGCTTTGCAGATGCAGATCCGTTTCTTCCGCGGCCTGAAGTTCTTCCTTGGGCATTTTGGCCTTGTAGTTCTGCACTTCCGTCAGCCACGTTTGAAAGGCCGGCGCACTGGCGATCGCCTTGTCTGTGAACCTTTCTTTCTCGCCGGTGTCCACCGGCGAATCCACTTGGGCGGCCACCTCCTTCATGGCCTCGAGCAATTCGGCATAGTGGGCTTTTGGGGTGGCGCGCTGGTAATAGGCCCCCACCGCGGGGGAATACGCGCCGTTCCACGCCATGCGCGACGCGACGATGTCGTCCTGATAGGCGCTTTTGATGCGGTCTTCCAGGCTGCCGCCGATCCCGATCAGCAGCCCGGCCAACAGCAGTTTGGTGGACAAAAACGCCACCAGGCAAATGCCAGAAGCGATGAATCCGAACAACGGCTGGCGGATGCGGATGGAAGCCGCAACCGCGCTGCCCACCAGGATGCCCAGCAGTGTCGCAATACCCGACCATTGCTGGTGCGTGAACCAGGCGATGGTCAGCCAGATGCCGCAGAGCAGGGTTGCGGTGACGGTGGATACCGCAAAAGCCGAAATAAGCTGCCCTTTGTCGGCGCCGTTGAGCTTGAATTCCGCTTCTTCCTCGCTTTCGGCGGTTTCGCCCGCCGGTTTTTTCAGCAAATTCCTTAAGCGGCTGCGCGACTTGGCATCCGCTTGCGTCTGCTCCAAAATGGGGGGCGCGCCCTCTTTCAACATGCTCCCGCACCCCACGCACAACACGGCGTCTTTGCCGCATTGCCTGTCGCATTTGGGGCAAACCACGCTCAATGGGGCCGTCTGCGCGCCGGGCGCGTCTTCGATCGAAAGCAACAGGTCAAATTCCCCCACTGCCGGGGCGGCGGGTTCGGGTGTGGGCGCAACCTGAGGACCGGCCGCCTTGGGTGCCGGACTTTGCGCCGCTTGCGGCACACCTTCGCCTTCAATCGGCACCCGCAACACGGCCTTGCATTGGATGCACTGCGTGGGGCGCCCGCCATATTTTGTCGGCGTTTTGATGCGGCAGGCGCAGGCGGGGCAATGGAACCGCACAAAATTGTCACCGCGAAATTCCGTTTGCTTGACATCAGGGATCAGCAGCCGACCGGACGGAGAAGGGGGAATTAAGTCCATGGGTTGGAATCGTATCCATGCATGGAGAAAACCTCCATGAAAATTTTGATTTGAAAAAGGCCCACCCGCCAGCAGCCTTCAACCATTCTCCCTGCCACTCCTATACTCCCCATCCATGCCCATCTTCCACCCGAAATTCTGGTTGTTCGCCGGCCTGCTGGCATTGGCCCCCTTGGCCCGCGGGGCCGGCGACCCGAATGGCTTGGTTGATTTACCCGGTGCCGGCGAGGCTACCGACCAACCGCAGGGCTTGATGGTCGTCGCCGAAACCGTGCCGGCCGAAGTGCCGCCGGGCGGCGCGTTCGAGGTGGTGGTGCACATGACGGCCCCGCCGGGAACCCACGCGTTCCCCGATGCGGCGCAAAAGGGCAGCCAATCCTCCACCGTGTACCTTCTGTCCGCCCCCGGCCTGCAGTTCAGCCCCCCGGTATGGCCCAAGGGGGTGCCGCATGAATACAAGGAATTGGGCATCACCGACGTGCTTTACAAAGGCGAGGTGCTGATCCGCATCCCCGGCAAGGCCGGCCAGACGCCCGGCACCTATGTGGCCAAAGGGGTTTTCAAAGGGGCTTACTGCGACGATGTGGGGCAGTGCTACATGCCCAAGGAATACCCTTGGCAGGCGCAAATCAAGGTCAAGGCGCCCGAGCCGGCGGCGGCGCCCCCGGTTGAAACCGCGACCCCGGCCCAAACTTCGGCCCAAATTCCGGCGGAAACCACGACTCCGGCGGCAACGCCCGCCAAAGGCCTGACCGTCACCGCCGAAGCGGTGCCGGTGGTGGTGGCGCCGGGCGACAACTTTGAAATCGTGGTGCAGGTGGCGACCGGGGAAGGGCTGCACACCTATCCGGATGCGGCGCAAAACCCCAACAGCGCCTCCTCGCTGCGCATCGTGGACGACGCCAAGCTCACCTTGGGCAAACCGGTGTGGCCAGAGGGGATCCCCTACAAAAACGCCGGGGGTGAAACGGAAAAGGTGTACCAAGGGAAAACCCTGCTGCGCATCAGCGGCACCGCGCCGGCCACGGCGGGCACCCATGTGGTCAAAGGGGTGTTCACCGGCTTTTACTGCGATGACAAGGGGCATTGCTTCCCGGTGGAGGAATACCCTTGGCAGGCGCAAATCAAGGTGGACGGCGCGGCGGCGCCGAGTTTGCTGCCGGCGCCGGCGGCGCGCACGCTGGATCCCATTTCGTTCGATCTGCCGTGGGGCAAAGTCACGGTGAATCCCAACACTGGCGGCGACTTGGCATTGCTCCTGCTGCTGTCGGCCATCGGCGGGTTTGTGTTGAATTTCATGCCCTGCGTGCTGCCGGTCATCCCGATCAAGATTTTGGGGTTGGCGCATGCGGCAGGCACGCGCAATAGGCGTCTACTGCTGGGTGGTGTGATGTCGGGCGGGGTGATGGCGTTGTGGCTTGGCATCGGCTCGGTGCTGGCCTTCACCAGCGCGCTGGGCGGCACGGCGGGCCTTTTCAGTTATCCCTTGGTCAATCTTGGACTGGGCCTGTTCATTGTGCTGATGGCTTTTGCCGCCACCGGGTTGTTTGCGATCCGCCTGCCACAGAGTTTTTACAAAATCAGCCCAAAACACGACTCCTTGCTCGGTTCCTTCGGCTTCGGGGTGATGACCGGCGTGTTCGCCCTGCCATGCACCGGCCCCTTCATGGGGACCGCAGCGGCGGCGGTGGTGGGGGCCGGCGACGCCAAATTCATCCTGGCGGTGTTTGGCGCCATCGGCTTCGGCATGGCCGTGCCTTATTTTGTCCTGGCGGCCAACCCCAAATGGGTGGAAAAATTACCGCGCTCCGGGCCGGCCAGCGATGTGATGAAGAATTTCCTGGGCTGGCTGATGTTGGCGGGCGGGCTGTACTTCATCCAAGCGGCCATCACCCAGTGGGTGCAGCCAGACTCCTATTTCTGGGAACGCGCCGGGTTCGTGCTGACCCTGCTCTTGGTGGTGATGGCGGGCTTGGTCCTGGCCAAAGGCTGCCTGGGGCTGCTGCGCCATGGCACCGGCCGCGTGGCCCCCGCTCTGTTCCTAGCTCTCGGCCTGGGATTGGCTGGCGTGGCCGTTTGGCAGACGGTGGTGGAAGCCACCACCCACCATATCTTTTTGCGCATGAGGGATGAGGCGACCCTGCCTTTGGGCAAGGGCAAAATCGTGGTGGTGGACTTCCGCTCCAACACCTGCATCAACTGCGACATCAATGAAAAGACCGTGTTTTACACCCCTGCCGGCCAAGCCTTGCTGGGCGTGGCCAATCAAGACGCCAAGGACGCCGCCCTTTATCCTGCGGCCCAAGATGTGGTGTCTTATCAAGCCAATATCGATTACGGCACCGCCAACAAAGCTTATTTGCAAAGAATCTCCGGCACTTTGGCCGTCCCCTTCCTGGCCATCTACAACGCCAAGGGCCAATTGGTGGAAAAAATGAGCGGCCCCCTCACCACCGACCAACTCCGCCAAGCCCTCGAAAAAGCCCGCGCTATCCCTTCCCCAACCCCAAACACCCCATGACCCACTCCGACATCACCGCCAAACTCGCTGAACTCAACCTCACCCTGCCCGAAGCCCCCAAAGCCCTGGCCGTCTATGTGCCGGCGGTGGAGGTCGGCGGATTGGTCTATGTCTCGGGCCAACTGCCGATGGTGGCGGGCAAATTGCCCCTGACCGGCATCGTCGGCGCCGAAGTCACACTGGAACAAGCCCAAGCACTGGCGCGCCAATGCGCGGTCAATGCCATTGCCGCCATGGGACTGGCTTTGAACGGTGATTTTTCCCGCTTTGAACGCGTAATCAAGGTCGAGGCTTTCGTGGCCTCCACCCCGGCCTTTACCGCCCAACACCTGGTGGCCAACGGCTTCAGCGAAGTCATCGGCCACGTGTTCGGCGGCCAAGGGGTACATGCCCGCGCCGCCGTGGGCGTGCCCTGCTTGCCGCTGAATGCCCCGGTCGAAGTGGCCATGCTGGTTAAGGTCAAAGGCTGAAGCGGGTTGGCCATGGCGTCGGTTATCCACCAAGATTCCCCCAAAACGCCGCGCCGCGGCCCCTGATTTTTGGAAAATCCTGAAACCCTTGCAAAAATCCTTGACATGACGGCGCTTCTCTCCGACACTTCCCCGACATTCTGATCCCTTCTCCTCTTCGGAGTGATTCTTCCATGGCTAAGGTCCGCAGCGCCGCCAGCGCATTCGCCGTCTCTCTTGTTGTCCTCGGTCTCGCCTTTGTCGGCGCCACCGCTTTGGCCATCACGTTTTACCTCCAAAGTGAGAAGGCCTCGCACGACAAGGAGATCGCCGAGGCCAACCTCATCAAAACCAAGGTCCAAGGCGACGAAACCAAACCTGCCGTGGTCAAAGCCTTGGCCGAGCAGGCCGATGGCGGCAACAAGGGCAGCCTGATTGGCATTTTGGCGGATCAAAATGAAAATTTGGCTAAGAAAATTGAAAAATTGGAAAAGGTGGACTTGGCCGACAAACAGGAAGCCATCAATCGGGCCACCGCCGAATTTGAGAAGAAAAAAGGCGAATTGGCCCGGGCGCAAGTCGAGTTGGAATCCATCCGCGCCACCTCCAACGCCAAGGTGGCCGCCGCCGAGGCCGCTTCCGGGCAGGACCGGGACGCCGCCGACAAGGCCAAGCAGGAAGCCCAGCTTAAAATCGCCGCCGCCGATGCCGATGTGAAGGCCGCCCAAGAGCGCCTGAGCAAAGCCATCGAAGAGCAGCAGCTGGCGCTTGCCCTCAAGGACAAGGAAACCGCCGCCGAAGCCAAAAAGGCCGCGCAACTGGTGGTTGAAAACCGTGAATTGACCAAAAAAATCCGTGATGCGCACCGCCCCATCTCCAGCGATGTGGCCACCCCGGTCGGAAAAATCGTGAACTTTTTGTCCAATGAAGAAATCGTCCTCAATTTGGGGTCGGCCGAGCGCGTGCGCCCGGGCCTGACGTTTGAAGTGTTTGCCTCCAATGCCGTCGTCCACACGGACCATGATGCCATCAAAATCCGCATGGAAGCCGGCAACATCGTCAGCGGAAAAGCCACTGTCGAGGTGTACAGCGTCCAAGAGCATGAGTGCATTGCCCGCAAAGTGCGCGGCGGCCCGAATGTCCACCTGGCCAAGGGTGATGTGCTGATCAATCTGGCCTACCACCCGACCGGCGAAGTGAATTTCATCGTCTATGGCGCCTTTGACCTCAACCACACCGGCAACCCCAATGGCGCCGTTGAAGACGAGAACCGCGTCAAAGCCCTGATCTCTTCCGCCGGCGGCAAAGTGTTTGAATTCGACACCAACAACCCGCAGGTCAACCTGTCGCCCGACGTCGATTATGTGGTGCTGGGCAAGGAACCCGAGCAGCCGACCGAACCCACCGGCGACGAAGCCACCGACGTGACCAAGGTGGACGCCTACAAAAAAGCCATGCGCAACTACGAACTTTATGTCTCATTGGCCAACCAAGCCAAGCAAATGCAAATTCCGGTGCTGAATCAGAACCGTTTTCTTGAACTGATCGGGTTCTACCACCGCAACCAAGTGGGCAGAGCGAAATAAACCGGCCGTCCTTCGCGACGAGAGGCCGCCGCACTTGCGGCGGCCTTTTTTTGCCTCCGGCACCCGCTTCCTTCCGGTGCCCGCTGAAATACAAACTTCCCGCCTTTCATCCCGTCAATATCCATGGCTGACTACGGCCCGCTTGCCGCTTGGAGTCAATATTTGGGCGCCCGCCTGGTGGCCGGGACGCTGATGGCCGCCGATGTGGACGCCTGTCTGGCGCTGGCCAAGGGGGTGGCCAAGCCCCTGTACCCGCTGTTTCACCGCCACGTCGCCCGCACCCGCGAACACGTGGGTTTTGCATTTCCGCATTGGTCGCCCGCACAGGTTGAGGACGTCACCCGGCACGCGTTTGAACACCTGGCCATGCTGGGGGTCGAGACTTTGCACACCCCCCGCGCCATGCACCCCAAAGCCTGGGAAAAATGCGTGGACGTGTCCGGCCTTGCCCCGGAAGCAGTGGCGCTGCTAAGCGCCCGCAAACCCGCCATCCTGCTGACCGGACACATCGGCAACTGGGAAATGCTCGGCTACAGCCTGGCCGTTTTGGGATACCCCATCCACGCCATCGCCCGCCCGCTCGACAATCCCCTGGTCAACCAGTGGATATTCGGCATCCGCCAGCGCCGCGGCATGCGCATTCTGGACAAGGACCACGCCAGCCACAAGGCCAGGGCCCTGCTTGATGCCGGCCTGCCGGTGGGCTTCATTGCCGACCAAAACGCCGGCCCCAAAGGTTGTTTTGTCCCCTTCATGGGACGTCTGGCCAGCACCCACAAATCGGTGGCATTGCTGGCTGTCTCCTGCAATGCCCCGATCATTTGCGGCGCAGCCATCCGCCAGCCCATGAATGCCGAGGGTAGGCGTTTTCATTTCACGCTGGAAACCACCGACATCATCCGCCCGGAAGACTGGGCCAACCAGGAGGACCCGGTGTTCTACATCACCGCCCGCTGGGCCCGCGCGGTGGAAAGTTCCATTGAAAAACACCCCGGCCAATACCTCTGGATGCACCGCCGCTGGCGCAACCGGCCCAAATTCGAACCTGAAAACCACTCCATGCCCGCCGGCTTAAGGCGCAAATTGGAGGCCTTGCCATGGATGACCCAGGATAAAATACGGCGCTTGGCCATGCAAGCAACCTAAGGCCCAAAAAAGAGTTGCCACTTGCCGGATGCACCCTATACTGCCCCTGCCCCACCCTTTTTTGGATACCCGCCCATGGCCATCGCCCCGCTCCTTTTGGACCGCACCATCCTGATCGTGGACAACGATGTGGACATCCGCACCGCCATCGACATGGCCCTGCAGGCCGAAGGCGCCCTGACCCAGGTCTGCGGCGATGGCGACACCGCGGTGGAAATCTGCGCCCAAGACCCGCCGGAACTGATGGTCTTGGACATGATGCTTCCCAAGAGCTCGGGCTTTGTGGTGCTTGAGCGGATCGCAACCCTGCCCAAAAAGCCGGTGGTCATCATGGTCACCGGCAACGAAGGCCGCCGCCACAAGGAATACGCGCAGGAAAAAGGCGTGGCCGGCTACCTCAACAAACCGGTTTCGCTGGATGTCCTGATTGACCTGGCCCGCAAGGTGCTTCCCAAGCGCTGACCCTGTGCCGGGCCCGGCACCCGGGCCCGGCGTTTTTCTTGACGCTGCCTATTTACGCGGGCCCAAGGCTGGAGTAAAGTGTGCCCTTGGCGCCCCGCCAAATCCGGGGGCCGTCCCGTTTGAGGATTCCCATGCCGCATATCTCTCACCGTCAATCCGTTCTCCCTGCCTTGTTTTTTTCCGGGCTTGCATTGCTTGCGACGTTGCCGGCGGCCGTGGCCCATGCCGACGAGGCGCAGGATGCCTACGCAGCCAAACGCGCTTTGCTCAAGGGCGATGACCAGGGCGGGCGCTACACCCTGCTGCTGAAATTTTATTACGCCAACGAGAAAAACCCCGCAGCCGTTCAATTTTCCAAAACCGAAGCGGAGCAGCTGGCAAAGGATTTTCCCGACAGCACCCAAATCAAGACCTTGGTGCGCGTGATCACCGCCGGCGCCACCCACGCCGTGGAGCCCGAAGTCACCCCGGGTCCCACAGGCGACCCGGTGCCGGAGCCTGGCGCCGACAAAAAAGACCTTCTTTTGCCGGCCGCCCCGGCCGTGGGACTGCTGTCGCCCAAAGATCAAAATTTACTGCGGCTCTATGAATTGGATTTCGTCATGGACCACGGGCATCCCACCGGTTCCGATGCCAGAGCCTCGGTTGCGATCCCCAAAGAAGTGGTGGAAGACCTTCTCAAAAACAATCCCGACGCCAAGGAACTGGCGAAATTCAGCGGCAGAAACGCTGCGGCGACCATTCGCAATTTGCCGCCATTGGCCCAATTGGATCTGATTTTCGCCGTGCAGGACAAAACCCTGTATTCCAAAATCGAGGTCCGGACCGAACCCGCCACACTGCGCACATTCCGCATGCAGATTCATGCGCAACTCATGCATTATTTCACGCCAAACTTCGCCGGCCAGGTCCCGGGCCTGATCGCCAAACCGAAAAGTGCCAGCGGGCAGCAGGAGGCCTACACCAACTTCCTGGCCCTGTCGTTGGCCACCGTGAACGGCCATCCGGTGATTGATCGCGCCGACCCGGCGGACTCCCTGCTCCTGCAATGGGGCTTGCCGCGCGCCGACGCCAAATATCCCGCGCCCAACATCAAGGGCTGGAAGCCCTATTTCCGTTCCGCCAAAGATCCGCGCTTTGCCGCGATCGCCGAATGGATCAAAGACCTCTACGGGGAAACCGCCCCCAACTACGGGATCGGCCTGCCCCCCGCCCCGGGCGCCGCCGGCAAGCCCGGCGATGCGCCGGACCCCGGCACCGGCGCACCCCCGGCCCTGCGTCATGCGCCCCCGCCGGGCGCACCCGGCCCCGCAGGCCGCCCCTGACCGCATCCCGCGCTTTGCCCTCTTCTGAATTTTCTGCCCCTTTTGGAGCCGTTGCGTGCCCTTCATCTTTTCTTCCAAAAATTCTCTGCTGCTTCCGGCAGCCATGGCACTGACCACCCTCTTTGGAACCGGATGCGACAACTCCACCCGCGCCTCCCAAGAGGCAAGCCAGTCGCTGCACGATGCATTGGCTGATTATGGGTCCATCGCCTCTTCCCACCTGGCAACCAGCGATGTGAAGGGCCCGCCCCAGGTCGCCTACAACATGCCCACCGCCTTGGGCGCCGATTGGCCCGACCTTAGCCTTCTGGCAGCCCGCCAGGACCAGTATGACGTCTTGGCCAAACGCTTCCAGGAGCTTGCCCAAAATCCCGCCGCCAGCAATGCGGAACATGCGCTGGCCCTGTTGGTGCTTTCCGACATCCAGCATCGCGGCGCGCGCTATTTGCTGCGCCGCGCCGATCTGGACCGCACCACGGAGTTGCGCATGATGGCCGGCTTGCACGCGATTTTGGGCAAAATCGAGCTCCAAGCCCTGGCCCAAAACCCGCCCCAAGCCCAAAACACCATTCAACTGCTTGAACAAGGCGAGGCCTCCGGCATCAAATCCACCAGCCTGACCGATTTGGCCAAAGCCCGCGATGCCGCCGGCGACGCCTATGAAAAGATCCAAGCCCAACTTGATGCCATCACCAAGGACAAGGCGGAAACCCGCGCCAAAGCCGACGACCTGTTTGCCCGCGCCAGCGACCTGCAGTTGTCCGTGCGCCACGTGGCGGAAGCCAAACGCTTTGATATTTTGGACCAGGCCAGCATGGCCCGCAGGGACGCGGAAATCGCCGAAGCCGCCCTCTTCAGCCAGGACCAGGAGCTCGACGCGCTGACCCGCCAGCTGCAGTTCTGGGCCAAAACCAAGGTTGCCCTCGAACAGTCCATCGCCCTGTGCCAAGCCAGCCTTGCCGCGGCCAAAGAGGCGCAGAAAAGCACCAATGACGATCTGAACAAAAACTCGGATGCCTTGGCGGCGCTGCACACCCAATGGCTGACCGAAGCCAAAGTGAAGGATGGCCAATTCAGCGACAAGGTGGCCGGCCCCCTGGCCAAGGCCTTGGCCGCCGCCCAAACCGCCCAAGCCACCTTGGCCAAGGCGATTCAGGCTGACGGCGCCGTCCTGACCGCCAAGGGCGATGCCGGCGCCATCAACCCCTTGGAATTCGACCAGGCCTACATCGCGGTCACCCTCGCCCAAATCCAAACCCTGCGCCTGCGCGCGCTGGATGCGCACAAGCAGGCCCTGCTTGGCTTGGCCAACCGCGAAAAAGTGTGGATTGACCAGCCCGATGCCGGCTTCATCGACACCCGCGTCGCCGAATTGGCCAAAGATGAAGACGCCTTGGTCAAACCTGCCACCGAGGCCTGCGCCGCCGCGCTGGCCGCCATTGGCACTTCGGAATCCACCGCCGGGCTGAAAACCAATGTGGAGGCTTACCGCAAGACGATCAAGGAGTTGTCCGAAGGCCCCGGCCCGGCGGCGGAAGTCAAAGGCGAGGCCAAGCCTGAGACGCCGGCCAAAACCACAGCGGCGCCAGAAGCAAACCCACAACCGCCCGCTGCGGAAACGCCGGCACCCGATACAACCAATTAATTCTCAATGTTTGCCGTAAAAACCCCGCGCTTGCGCGGGGTTTTTTCTGGACTGCCCCCTACAATTTCCCCGTGCCAAACACCGCGCGCATCCTGCACCAGCTCCTCGACGCCGACCGCCTCATCGGCGTCGAAGCGGCCCCGCGCGGGCGCTTCCCGCAGCCCGCAGCCGCGGCCCGCGCGCCTGTCCGCGCGGCGCCCATGCGCGCGCCGGCTGCCACGCCAGGCCGCCCACCCATGGCGTCTGCGACCCCTGCCGCAACCCCGCCCGCCGGCGCCGCCTGGCAAATTGAACTTGAAATTCCCCTGCAGGCCGGCGCCGGTGCGCCGCCCGCACCCTTGGCCCTGCTGTTTGTCAGCATCGAATGGGGCCCGCCGCTGGCCGGCGAAACCCGCGCCCTGTTTGACCGCCAGGTGGCGGCCATGAAAGTGCCGCCCGCCTCGGTCGGCCTGATCCGCCTGGCTTGGCCAAACGCACAGGAACCCGCGCCCGCCGCCCTGGCGCAGGCCAAGGACAAGGTGCTGGCCACTCTTGGCGCCCACACCCCGCGCGCGGCCGTCTTGTTCGGCGGCTTTTCCGCCAAGGCCATGACCGGGGCCGCCAGCCTGACCTTGGCCCGCGGCCGCT
>CAZKVP010000012.1:16111-24516 GCA_964556215.1 uncultured Phycisphaeraceae bacterium | reverse complement strand
TTTTCCGCCAAGGCCATGACCGGGGCCGCCAGCCTGACCTTGGCCCGCGGCCGCTGGTTCAACTTGGCGGGGCAAAACTTTGCCTGCCCGGCCTGCGTCACTTGGCACCCCAGCCAACTGGGCGTGGACCGCGACCGGCGCATGCAGACCTGGGAAGATTTGCAAAAAGTGATGGCCAAATTGGCGGAATAAAGGCCGCCACCGCTATTGGAACAACCCGCCGGGTGAGAGTCCGGCGTTGGCTGGTTGCGACTGAAACACCCCGTTGAACAACCCACCGTCAAGCGCCTTGAGTTCCAGGGTTTTGTTCTCCTCCAGTTTGAACGCATAACGGTGCTTGGCCACCGTTTTTTTCCCGTCATCGTCCTTGGTTTCCTCCTCGAACACCACATGCGCCTCGTCCGTGCGGGACCAGCGCACCAGGCGGACCTCCGGTGCATTGCCATTGTTGTCCACGATGCGGCCGGCGGCGGCGCCGTCGGCCGACAACGCCAGGGACAGGGTGCTGTTCATGCCCGTATTCACGCGCCCCCAACCGCCGACCAAGCGGAACAACCCATTCCCGTTGAATTGCAACCGGCGCACGGCACCAAGTTCGCAGGCGCATTCGCCAAACACCGGATGGGTACCGACGGCCTTGCCGGCGCCGATGGTTTTGAGCCGCAGGGTCATGCGGTCCAGCGCGTTGAAGTAAAGCCGCACCGCATCCTTGTCCGGCCTGTGCGCCTGGCCCGGCGGATGGGCCAGCACCACGTGACTGATGCGCTCAAGGGGAGCCTCCATGGCGGCGAATTCCGTCTTGAAGGACGCCTTGCCCCCCCGAATGGCCAGCAATCGGCCCGAAGTCTGGTCGCCATTGGCAAATCCAATGATGTCGGCGGCGGGAACCGGCCATGGCGTAAAGCGCCGCCCGTCCCATGCCGACAGTTTGAGGCCGGAAAGGATGCCCTCATTGTTGTCGCTGCCAAGCACCAGATGGCCCCCGTCAAACAGACCCGCCCCAAGCGGGGTGGAACCGAAAACCTCCCCGTCTTTGAACAGCACCAGCCGGCGGTTCCGGGTATCCACACCGAAGGACAAAGCGATTTTCCCCCCTTGGCTCGGGATGTAAAAACCGCCGCCCGACCAATCTTGCCCGTTGGATGTTTCATGGGAAAGGCCCACGGTCACCCCGGCGCCGTCCATGACAAGGTTTATTTTCAACCCCTCGCGGCCCCAGTTGTTCGGATCACCGTCCTTGACGAACAGCAGCAGGTAAAAATCCAGCGACTTGTTTTTTGCCTCCAAGGTCACATCCAGCTTGAACTGGGCCGGAAAATCCACCTTTTTGCCCACGAAAAGATTGTTGAACGCCAGTGCTGCGGCGCCGAATTTGGCATTGTTGTCGTTGCCGTTGGGGCATATCCAATCCTCCTGCTTGCCCACCCCGTCCACCACCGGCGCCCCATCGGGCCGCGCCGCGGTGAAAAGACCGCACACCGAGGCCGATGGAAGGACCAACCGGCCGGCATACCAGGTCTCCAATACGGTCTCTTGGGGCGTGTATTCCACCAATTTGCCCGACAAGGTGTCGCCGTTGTCCAGCTGCACCAGCATGTCGTCCGCAGCGGCCGCCGCCGGCAGCGCCGGACGGTTCAATTCAAGGCAATCCAGGTTGGCTTGGCCGAACCGGATCGGGGTGGCACTGTTCTTATGCGCCCATTCCACCCCCTGTTCCAGGGAAAAGGACCGCAACCCGCCGTGCAGGGCGTCGCCGTTGTCGAACACCAGGCTGTCGGCAAACGGATCGGCGGCGGCGGGCTGGGGAGCCGGCGGCGGGGCAGCCATGGCGGCGGCGGCCGCAAAGACCAAAACGGTGGGCCAAAAAGGGCGTGAACTCATGGGCGTCAAGACTGGGTTGCGGCTGAAAGAAAAATCCGCGGGTGGCGGCGGATCATCGTGGGTTTGGGCATCCGAAAGTTTATCGGCCATCATGGGGGTTTCGGATACCCCCTTATTGTTTCTTGGGCTCCGGCTTGGGTGCCGCCGGCTTGCGGAACGCCCCGCTCAGGTTGAACACGATCTTTTGGACCGCAACCCCCCGCAACCGGCAATCGCCCAAAACCTCCGAATGGCCGGTGACTTCACCCTCCTTGGCACTCTCCAAATGCAGGGTCAGGCGGGTGGCATCCTGGAAAAACACCATGGCATCGGCCCGCCCTGCCGGCTTGGCCGGTTGCGGAGAATGCGCAAGGGCCAAGGTGGCGATGCGTTCCAGCGGAATCTCCAACGTGGCGAAATCGGTTTTGAAGGAGGCCTTGCCGTCGCGGATGAAAAGCAATTGGCCGGAAGCCTGGTCTTGGTTGGCCAGCAGCAACTGGTCCGCGGCGGCGGGGCCCTTGGCGGCCGTGCCGCCGGTGAATTGGCCACCGGTGAGGGAGAGGCCGGTGATCGTGACATCGCCATTGTTTTCCGCACCCACCACCAAATATTTGCCGGTAAGAAAGGACCCGGGATCCTTGACCTCTCCGACCTGTTTTTCATTGAGAAAAAAAGTGAGGGTTCGGGCGTTGGCATCGGCCGCCACCGCCAACCGATTCACGCCCGGCTTGAATTGGAAGCGCAACTGGCCAAGCATCTGAAAACCCTCCCCCGCGCCCTTGCCGCCCTGGGAAACCCGCATCACCTCCCCACCGCCGCCGTGACAGGACACCGCGTAAAAACTGCATTTTCGCGCTTTTATTTTCGCTTCATCGTCCGTATCCAGCAGAAAACCGAAGACCGGCGCGCCTTTGGCCCCCTCAAATTCCAGTTCCAGACGGAACTGCGCGCCAAACGCCGCCTCGCGGGTGACCACCGCGCGCTT
This sequence comes from uncultured Phycisphaeraceae bacterium, assembly GCA_964556215.1. Lineage (GTDB taxonomy): Bacteria > Planctomycetota > Phycisphaerae > Phycisphaerales > Phycisphaeraceae > CANIYR01. The sequence continues at coordinate 21,671 of CAZKVP010000012.1, read as the reverse complement.
GGACAGGATCATTTTCCCGTCCGCAATCTTCATCGTCCCCCGGGCGCCGTCCACATTCAGCATCTTCCAATCCTCCTCCCGCCCGATTCCGTCCAACCACCGCCCGCCGCCACCCCTCACCGGCGCCAAGGCGCGCACCGCGGCGGAATCAAAGGCAAACCGCCCCGACGGGGTTTCCACCACGGTTTGCTTGGGGGTGTATTCCACCAATTTGCCCGCCAGTGAATCGCCGTTGGTGAACACCATGAGCATGTCCGCCGCGGCGTCTTTGCTTGAAGCGGGCGGATGCAATTCGATGCAATCCAGGCTGCCGGGCGCAAATTGAAGGGGCGCCAGACCTTCGGGATGCCGCCAAACAAGGCCGTTTTGCACCGAGTAACCGCCAAAACACCCGTGCAGTTCATCACCGCCGGCCAAGCGCAGGGCGTCGGGCTCCGGCACCCCTGCGGCCGGCGGCGGCGCGGGGACGGGCCGCGGCAAAGCGGCCTCATGCGCGAATGCGGCCGAGGCCAACAGCAGGGAGCAAGACGACAGCAAGTGGCGAAGGATCATGAGGGACGGATGAAAGGGGCGATGAAAACCGGCCCATCATAGCGGTCGGATTCCGCCCGTCCACAAAAAAACGCGCCCCAAGCGGGCGCGTTTTTGAACGGGGATTGCGGCGGGGTTCACTTCTTTTTCCTGGGCGCGGTTGGCGGTGCGGGCGTTTCCAAACCGGCGGCGAGCAAATCGCTTTGCGGGCGGCGGGTGGCCGCTTCGAGGGCTTCTTCAAACGAGTAGCTTTCGGGGGCGGCATCGCGGTCCAGGCACAACACCGACTGCTCGCCGGCCATCGCCAAGCGGCTGGTGGCCAGGGCAACGGTCATGCGCTCGCGGGCGCCTTGGGTGGCTTTGGCACCGGCAGCCAAGGTGTCCAATGCGGAGGCGATCATCAGAAGGTCGGGGGAGAGTTGGGAAATCATGGGCAAAAAAGTAAAAAGGGAGCAATCCATATCAATCAACCGCTGCATCCTGCGCCCCAAGAGACGCCGGAAATTCCGTTGCATTACAGTTTTTGTTTCTTTTCCCCAAAAACAGCGTTCATTCCCCGGCGGCGGGCGGTTCGGCCGGCAATCCCAACGCCCGGCGGACCTGGGCCGATTCGCGCAACTTCTCATACGCCCTGAACAAACGCACGCGGATGCTGTTCTGCGTCACATTGAAACGCTTGGCGATGTCTTCAACCTCCAATCCGTCGAAATGGCGGGCATTGACCACTTCCTGGTAGGACAAGGGCAGGGTGGCGATGGCGTTGGCCAGCACCGACCGCATGTCGTCGGCCACGGCATACTCGCTCTTCTCATCCGGCGCGGCGATGGGCAGCACGGTGGAATCGCCGCCGCCGCCGGGAATGCGCTTTTTGCGGCGCAGCACGTCAAGCGCGGCGTTTTTGGTGATCATCGCCAGCCACGACACCACGGCACCCGGCTCGGTCAACTGGTCCAACCGCCTAAGGCCGCTCATCACGGCGTTTTGCACCGCGTCTTCGGCATCGTCGTTGTTGCGGGTGATGGGCAGTGCGGTGGCGTACAAAAAACGGTAATAGTCGCGGGCGATGCGGGCAAACCAATCGGTTTTGCTTTCGCTCGCGCGCGGCAGATGGGTGGCCGGCGGCGGGGGCAACGGCGCGGCCGACGCCGGAAATTTGAGTGACTGGGCGGGCTGTGCCAATACCGCGCCTGCGGGTTTGGCAATGGGCTTGGCTGCCGGCTTGCCGGCGGCCAAGGCGAGCGTGGCTTTGACCGGTGCCTTGGCTTTTGCTTTTTGGGGCGCGGCCTTGGCGGGTTGCGGCTTGGCGGCTTTTTTAACCGCCTTTTTTGCGGTCTTTTTACCGGCTTTCCCCACGCGCATTGCCGCCGGCTTGACCCGCTTGGCGGGGGCTTTGGGTTTGGCGACGGGCGGGGTCGGGCGACGGGGCATGACGCGCAGTGTCAAGGCCACGGCAAAGAATGTCAAGGCGGCCGATTTTGTTTTGGCCCCGGCCCAAGCTTGGACTACGATGGGCGCCCATGTCGCATGCCTCACTCAATGCCGTCGTCATCGGCAAGACTGTTTTCAGAAATGGCTTGTTTTCCCTGCGGGTCGCCCACACCCAAGGCGACCCGGCGCCGGCCTTCATCGCCGGCCAATACGCCGTGCTGGGCCTGCCCCTGCCCGCCGGCGCGGACGATCCGGCCAGTGAGGGCGAGCGCCGCCGGCCACCGCGCGCCGCCGGCATCGTGCGCCGTTCCTACTCCATCGCCTCGCCGCCGGCAGAGCGCGCCTTCATCGAGTTTTATGTGGTGCGGGTGGACACCGGCCAGGTCTCGCCGCAGCTGGCGCATTTGAGTGAAGGCGACACCCTGTACATGGCCGAACGCTTCCAAGGCCGCATGACCCTGGACAACGCCGTGTGCGCAAACGGCGCTCCGCCCGACGTGGTGATGCTGGCCACCGGCACCGGCTTGGCGCCCTTCCTCTCCATGCTGCGCGAGGCCCACATGGAAAAGTTGCGCGGCAAGCCCGCCCGCTGGCGCCGCTGCGTGTTGATGCATGGCGTGCGCGAAGAAATGGACCTGGGCTACCGCGCCGAGTTGGAGGAACTGACCCGCCACGACCCGTCGTTTGTTTATTTGCCTTCGCTCACCCGTGCCGACGAAGCCTGGAGCGGCCGGCGCGGCCGGGTGCAGACCGCCTTTGCCGACGGCACCTTGGCGGCGGCGGGCATCAACGCCGACCCGGCCCGCACCCATGTGTTTTTATGCGGGGCGCCGGGGATGATTGACGAGACCGAAGCGCAATTGATTCCGCGGGGGTTCAAGCCGTGGAAACTCAAGGATGGGGGAAATTTGCATTTGGAGAGGTTCTGGTAGAACGAGCCCCGGGCGCGAGCAACCCTCCCTCAAAAAATCACCGGTCCGGCTCAATCCTTGGTGAACAACTCCGTCGAGAAATACCGCTCCATGCGGTCCGGCAGCACGGTGAGCACCTGCGGATCGGCGATCCCGCGCGCGCGCAGCAGGGCATGGGCATGCAGCGCGGCCAGCACATTCAAACCCGAGGACGGCCCGACCGGGAAGCCCTGCGCGATCAATTGGCGGGTGGCGGCCAAGGCATCGTCATCGCGGATCTCCACCGTTTCCAAGCCCGGCATGGCCTCCGGCTGGAACAGGCGGGAGATGCCGTCCACCACGCCGGGAATCTTGCAGGAAAAGGCGCATTCGGCCTCCTGAAAGCAGCCCTGCGCAAACGCGCCGCGGGTGGCCACCGGCTTGGCCAGGACCGGCATGGGGTCGGCACCGTGGTCACGCATGCCGTGCCATAGGCCGACCAGGGTGCCGCCGGTGCCAACGCCAGAGACCACCGCATCGCAGCGGCCGCCGGGCAATTGCTCGATGGCTTCGCGGGCGGTGCCAAAGCGGTGGGCGGCGGCGTTGTCCGGGTTCTCAAACTGGCGCGGCAGAAAGGCGCCCTCCGTTTCCGCGATCTGTGCGGCCATTTTCAGGCATTCGCAGATGCCAGCGCCGGGCGGGGCCAGTTGCACCCGCCCGCCGTAGGCGCGGATGCACAGCGCCCGTTCGTTGGAGACGCCGGCTGGCATCACCGCCGTGAAGCGCAGGCCAAGGCGGGCGCACACCATCGCCATGGCGATGGAGGTGGACCCGCTGGAGGCCTCCACCACCATGCCGCCGGGCGGGAGCGCGCCCTTGCGCAGGGCGCTGGTGAGGATGAAGCGGGCGATGCGGTCCTTGGTGGAGCCCGACGGATTGAGGTATTCCTGCTTGGCGAAAATCACCGGGCTGCCGCTTAGCGACAGGGCGGCCAGGGGAGTGACAAGCTGGGGATCAAGGATAATCATGAAGAACAGGGGAAAGGCAAGATCGAACACCGCACCCGCGCGGTTATTTTTTCCACGCAAACACCAGCACACCCGCTGACACCAGCGCAATGCCGGCCCACTCCCGCGCGCTTGGCCGTTCGCCAAGCAATGCAAATGCCAGCACCGCCACCAGCACCAGGCTGAGCTTGTCCACCGGCGCCACCTGCGAGGCTTCGCCCAACTTGAGCGCGCGGAAATAACACACCCACGAAGCGCCGGTGGCCAGCCCCGACAGCACCAGAAACAGCCAGGTCTTGGACGGGAGCAAAAGCGGATTGCTCCACTTGCCGGCCAAGGCCAAAAAAGCCGACAACACCGCCAAAATGACCAGCGTGCGCACCCAGGTCGCCAGGTCGGAGTCCACCCCCTTGAGCCCCACCTTGGCGCAAATCGCCGTCAGCGCCGCGAAAACGGCGGAGCCCAGGGCCCAATAAAACCAATCGGGATTGCAGTTGGGGGCGGGTGCCATCGCGGCGTACCATAACCACCCGCCCCCCCGAACTCCAGCTTTATTTTGACGCCACCCCGCCGCCGCCCCCATGCCCACCCCCTGCCCACCCTGGTTCCCGCCCTCTTGGTGGCCCGTGCTCGGCGATGCGTTCGACGCGCCGTGGATGAAATCGCTGCAGGCCTTCGTCGCCCAAAGGCGCGCAGACGGGCCGGTGTATCCGCCCAAGGAATGCGTCTTCAACGCGCTGGCCCATGCCCCGTTTGAAAAAGTACGGGTGGTGATCCTGGGGCAGGACCCCTACCACGGACCCGGCCAGGCCCACGGCCTGTGTTTCTCGGTCAGGCAGGGCGTGCCGCCGCCGCCCTCGCTGCGGAACATTTTCAAAGAATTGGCCGGCGATGCGGCGCTGGCCCCGCCCTTCGCGCCGCCGGATTCGGGCGACCTCACCGCCTGGGCCGACCAGGGCGTGCTGCTGCTCAACAGCGTGCTGACGGTGGACGCGGGCCATGCGCATTCCCACGCCGGCCAAGGCTGGGAATGCTTCACCGACCGGGTGGTGAAGGAACTGAGCGACCGGCGCGAAGGCCTGGTCTTTCTGCTTTGGGGCGCCCCGGCGCAACAAAAAGCCGCCGGCGTGGACCGGCGCAAACATCGGGTGCTGACGGCGCCCCATCCCTCGCCTTTGTCGGCTTACCGCGGGTTTTTCGGCTGCGGGCATTTCTCCAAAACCAACCTCTGGCTGGCAGAACACGGACAACCCCCCATCAATTGGGCGTTGCCTCGCCAGACGGCGCACTGACGGTCGGCGCGGCAACCGCCGGCTTGGCCGACCGGCGCCTGGGTGCCGGCGCAACCGGGACGGGCGCCGGCGCCTGATCCCCGGCGGCCTGCTGAACCACCACCACCGGCGGCTGCGAGCGCGAGCGGGCCACGAAAACGGCAATGATGACCACGCCGATCAGCAGCACCACCGCCATGATCACCAGCACGATCTCCATGGATGAATCCCCCGACCGCCGGCGCGCCGGCCGGCGGCGGTAAGCCGACGGGGCCGGGCGGGCCGGGCCCGTGTCCCACCCCGCCAACGGATCCTCCACCACCGGGATGGAAGCCGGCTCCGCCCGCAATGGCGGGCTGCGCGGCGGCACCCGGTGCGGTCCGCCGGCGGGCTTGGGGAAGGCGACCGAGGACCGTGTTTGGAACAACTCCTC
>CAZKVP010000012.1:12171-16011 GCA_964556215.1 uncultured Phycisphaeraceae bacterium | reverse complement strand
GCGCAGGGTGATGGCGGCCTTGCGCGGAATCTCGCCGGCCAGCGGCGTGCTGCCCACCGGAATCCACTGGCCGCCGTTGAGCGACATTTCATCCGTCAGCGCGATGTCGCCCCGGCGCGCCATCACGCGGATCTGCGTGCGGGCAAAAGGGCCGATGATCTGGCCCTTGCGGCGCAGATGGAAGGTGGTGGTGGCGGTGGACATGGGGGCGGCAATGCGGCGGGGGAACGGCGGCAAATCACATGCCGGGAAAGGGGATTTTAGCGGAAAGGGGTTTGATTGGGCTTAGAGCCTGTCCCGTTCAATGGCCCATGACCACCCAAAAAAGTTGGTGCGCCCGATCCCTTGGGGTTAGAGTGAAAGCGTGGCTGCCTGCGGGCGGCGTGCGTACGCGACCCGCAGCGCCCCCCTTATTGAAAGGAGTTGCCATGCGTTATTTCATCCCCACCGCGTTGCTGGCCGCCGTCTGTCTGGCCCCCTGCCCGGCATTTGCCGTCACTTTGGACCCGGGCCTGATAGCTGCCCCGGAAACGGAAGGCGCCCAATACATCGTGACCCTCAAAGGCATGATGTGCATGGACTGCCAAAACAAGGTCAAGGCCGCCCTTGAAAAAATGGACGCCGTGGCCAAGGCGGATGTGGATTGGGAAAAGGGCTCCGCCACCGTGACGCTCAAGGACCCCTACGGCGTGCTCACGCTCAAGGATGTCCAAAAGGCCCTTGCGGACCTGAAAGACTTCACCGTCACGGAGGTCAAGAAAGCCTGACGGCGCGACCCGACCCCCGAACATGGGAAACGCCCGCCGCCGTGCGGGCGTTTTTGGGATGCCCCCGCAAAAACGCCTTGACGCGGCTTTTTCGCCCGTTATCCTCCGATGGTCGGTCCGCTCTTTGACAAGTTCATCCCCGCGCACCGGGCCGCAAGGCCGTCAGCGGCGTGAGCGTGGACATGGCCTGGAAGGACGGCCAAGTGACTGCGTACCGCCTCACCGCCAAGCAAGCGCAAGAGGCGCAAGTCGTGGTCAACGGCGAAACCAAGCCCGTGAAAGTCGAGAAGGAATAAGGCTTGGAGCGCGGGTGGGGACACCCGCGCTCCAAGGCGCAAGCGCCATCCCCCGCCAACTCGCCGGAAACGCCCGGCATGGTCATTCGGTCGGCAAGGGGGTGGCCAGCGCACCCCTCTTCCACCCATTGACCAGCGCCACGCCCGCCAGGGTGATGGCCCCGCCGACCAACAGCGACCAAGAGATTTCCTCGCGCAAAAAGAGCCAAGTGCCCAGCACGGCAAAGACCGGCACCAGGTTGGTGAAGACGGCGGCAAGGGCCGGGCCGATCTTGCGGATGCCGTCGGCGTACCACAGAAAGGCGACGCCGGTGCCAAAGAAGCCCATGGCCGCCACGGCCAGCCACGGCGCCGGGGTGTGCGCCTTTGGGCCAAGGCCCGGCGACACGAATGCGTCGTGGAAGGCGACCGGCGCCAGCATCAGGGTGCCAAGCAGACTGGACCAGGCGGTGGTGGCGATGATGGAAAGGCCTTGCCCAAGCACCCGGCGCGAGAGCAGGGTGTAGGCGGTCCAAGACAGACTGGCGGCCAGCATGTAGCCCTCCCCCGCACCGATGCCGGCCAGCAAGCGCGCCGGTTCGCCGTGGGAGAGCACGACCCAGGCGCCGGCCAGGGCCAGGGCGACGCCCATCCAGCGGCGCGGGCCCATCGGCTCGCGCAAAAACAGCGCGGCGCCGGCGGCGATGAAGGCCGGGGACAGCGCCACGATCATCGCCGTGCGCGAACCCGGGATGAGCGCGAGCGACTTGAACATCAGCAGGTTGTAGGCCGCGATACCGGTCAGCCCCAACAGCGCAAGACCCAGCCACTGGCGCCCGCGCGGCCGGGCCAATCCGCCTTCAAAGAGGTGGGCGGCGCCAAGCAGGGTCAGGCAGGCCACCGTGTAACGGGAGAAAGCGGCGACGCCCGGCGGCAGCGATTCCACCGCATATTTGCCCGGCACAAAGGCCAAGCCCCAAATCAGGGGCACGCAAAACATGCGCAGGTAAAAGCCGGGGGTGGTTGCCGGGGCATTGATGTCAGGCGGCGCGGGGGGCATGGCGGGAATGGTAGGGGTTCGCGCTGCTTTCAAGATGCGGGGTACTTGACCTGGCGGGTGGCGTGAGGCGGTGAGGCTTTGAAGCGCTGGGAATGGAATGGAGAAGCAGGTCGATCGGCGCTGCCTCAGTCCGCCGTTTTTAGGCCACCGCAGACCCCGTACCCCCCACCACAATCATTCCCCACACCACTATAAAACAATCATGATCATTCCCCACCAGTGTATATAATTATCACATGCTCTCCCCCCGCCTCTACACCGCCATTTTGCGCGAGCACCTCGCCACCAACCGCCAAATGGCGTTTATCACCGGACCGCGACAGGTCGGCAAAACCACCGTTGCCCGCGAGTTGGCGGATGTGTGTTTCAACTGGGATGACCTCGCCCACAAACGCCTGATCCTTGCCGGACCGCAGGCCGTGGCGGAAGCGGCCAAACTTGGGGAATTGCGCCCCGGCAACCGGCTGCCCGTCATCGCCTTTGATGAAATCCACAAGCACAGCCGGTGGAAAAACTGGCTCAAGGGCTTCTTTGATTCCTACGAAAAACAATGCCGCATCCTGGTCACCGGCAGCGCCCGCCTGGATGTTTACAAACGCGGTGGCGACAGCATGATGGGGCGGTACTTTCTTTACCACATGCATCCGCTGTCCGTCGGCGAAATCGCCAAGCCCAGCGTGACCGAGGCGCTTGTTCGGCCGCCGGTTGCCATTCCAGACGCAGACTGGAACGCCCTGCTCACCCATGGCGGCTTCCCCGAGCCTTTCCTGGCGCGCAATCCGCGCACCACCACCCGCTGGCGCAACTTGCGCCTTGACCAACTGCTCAAAGAAGATGTCCGCGATTCTTCCCGCATCCAAGAATTGGCGCAACTGGAAGTCGCCGGCCATCTGCTTTCGGAATGGAGCAGCCAACAACTTTCATTCAGCCGGCTGGCCGATGAAGTGCATGTCTCGCCCATGACCGCCGCCAAATGGGTCAACACCCTTGCCGGCCTGCACCACGGCTTTCTCCTGCGTCCGTATTTCAAAAACATCGCCCGCTCACTGCGCAAAGAGCCCAAGTGGTATGCCCGCGACTGGTCCGGGTTGACCGATCCTGGCGCACGCCATGAGACCCTGATCGCCTGCCATCTGCAAAAAGCCGTGGACGCGTGGACCGACATGGGTTTTGGAACATTCACCTTGCACTACCTGCGCGACACGCAAAAACGCGAGGTGGATTTCTTGGTGGTGCGCGACAAAAAACCATGGTTCCTGGTCGAAGTCAAAACCGGCCGCGAAACGCTCTCGCCCGCGCTGGGCTATTTTCAAGCGCAAACCAAAGCGCCGCATGCTTTTCAGGTGGTGATGGACCTGCCGTTTGTCGATGCGGATTGCTTCAAAACCTCTGCGCCCACCGTGGTTCCGGCCCGGACTTTTTTGTCGCAACTGCCGTGAATGCGGCGTCCATTTCGTTGATGATTCCCCGGGTGGTCTTCGTGTTTTGCATCCGGAAGAAGTTTTTCAAGGCCAAGGGCCTGTGATGGGCCCCCTTCCAAGCGCCCCTCCGGCGCCAAACTAACGCGCGTCGACGGACAGCAATTGCGCCACCACATCCTGCCGTGCCTGCGCTTCGGCGCGCGCGGCGCGGGTGCGGCGCAATTCGGCGTTGAAGGATTGCAGGACCAAACTGGCCGTGATGCCGGCCAGGACGATGGCAACCAGGACGAGAAGGAGGGCGAACGCGCGGGGGTGGG
>CAZKVP010000012.1:0-12071 GCA_964556215.1 uncultured Phycisphaeraceae bacterium | reverse complement strand
CCGGCCAGGACGATGGCAACCAGGACGAGAAGGAGGGCGAACGCGCGGGGGTGGGCTGAGCGAGTTTTCATTGGGCGGCGCCTTTCGCTTCGGCGGGATAGGTGATACGGAAGCCGATGGTGAAGACGCCTTGGTTGGGCAAATAGATATTGTCCGATCCAAGATGTAGGCGGATGGCTTGAGGCATAGGGTCGTTTCCTAAACTGCTCCATGCGACCGGATTGACGAACTTTTCGGTAGCCATTTCAAAGAAAATCGGCGTATCCAAAAAGAAATCCTCGTTGGTTTCCGTTTCAAGGATCGGGGGATTGATGGCTTGGGCGTCACCTCGCCAGAATTGGGTGGTGCGGCGCAACATCAGGTGTTGGGCGTCCAAGATTTTCCAAGTCACCGTGTGATTTTTTTCATTGCTTTCGCCAATACTTCTGCCAATCCACAAAGTTTTGTCATCACGCGTGGATGCACTTTCCGCCTCCCACATGTCCGCCCTCAACTTCCTCACCGCCGCATCCACCCGCGCCGCCGCGCCGTCATGCGCGGCGGCCAGTTTGGACTGGCGCAACTCGCTGGCCTGAATTTTCTCCAGGGCCAGCAGAAAAACGCCGATCAGACTGATGACGACCAGGATTTCGATGATGGTAAACCCGCGCTTTTTGTGACGATTCATGGCGCAACCTCTTTCCAGTCGTTGCGCACCACGCCGCGCAGGGATTCATGAAGTTTGCCCTCGCTGGCGGTGGCTTCGGCCCAGCGCAAGGGCGATCCTTTGGGCGCATCAACCAAGCGCAAGTTCACCGTCACACCCGGCGGATATTGCGGCGTCAAGCGGGTCTGTGCGGCGGTCAGACCTTCTTCCGCCGCACGGATCAATTGGCGCCTGGCCGCGCCTTCCTGCCGCGCGCGGTTCAGGCCGGTGAAGGTGGCGGTGACCATGGTGGCCAGGACGGCCAACAGGAGGAAGGCGGTGGTCATTTCGATGAGGGTAAATGCTCGTCGATGAGTATTGATGGATTGGTTCATTGCCTTAGTAGCCGTAGTGTTTGAAGTGATTTTGAAATTTTGTGTCGGCTGCTGGAGGTTGGAACAAGTTGCTTTCAAGTGACTCGATGATTTTGACTTGGCCATCAATGCATGCCCAGGCGAAGGTGCCGACCATGATGCCGAAGAAAACCACCACCGCCGGTTTGGCCAGCTCGCGGGCGGCGAAGGCAAGGGCGTCGAAGCGCAAGCGGTACAGCCGTTCGGCTTCATCAAGCATCGTTGCTAGATCCGGGCTTGGCATGCCAAACAGGCCGGCCATGGCTGGGGGCAATCCGGCGGTGCGGGCCGCTTCGCCGGAGGATTGTCCGGAGGACAGGACGCAGTGCATCAGGCGGAAGCGTCGTGCGGCCGGCCATGGCAGGCCGACTTTGTCAAGATCGGTCAGTGCGGCCGGCAGGTCTTCTCCCGCACGCAGGGACTCGGACAGCAGCAGGCAGGCGTCCGACCAGGCGCGCTCGCGAATCAGGCGGCCGAGCACTGGGCACTTCCAGGCCAAGGTGGAAAAAAAGGATTGCAGGGAATCGAAGCGTTCGTCGGCCCACCACCAGAGCAGGCCGGGCGTTGCCAGGGCCATGAATAAACCGCCGCTGTAAAGGGCGACCAGCCAAAAGGGAGAAGGGACCGGGTTGGCTTTGGCCCCCATCCATTCCTGCACAAAGTGCGGGCTGGCGGTTAACACTTGGATGGAAAAGTGGGATGGAGCGCTGAATTGACGCAGAATTTCCGCATATTTGGGGCCGATGGCGGTCCATACCACCATCATCAACGGGACGGCGATCATCGTAAAGGTGAGGGCATAGGCGGGTGCCATGCCAAGCCCCATCGGGCGTTCGCGGCGGGCGGCCATGCGCGCCAGTGTCGGCCCCAGCCTTCCGGTACGGTCGCTGGCTTGAATCAATCCCAAATCGCGGGGACCGATTTCAGGGACGGATTTTTTCAAGGCTTGCGCGAGCGGCGTGCCCCGGGCGCAAGCGGCGGCCAGTGTGCGCAGGCGGCGGCGCAACTTGCCTTTTTCACCATTGGCCATGGCGATCAGCCCCTGGGGCAGGGGTAGGTTCATGGCCACCGTGTCGTGCAGGCGCAACAGGACTTCGCGCCCCGTGCGCGCGCGGGCATGGGCACGCGCCAAATTGAAGAAGACAAACAGAAAAACAACCCCTATTTCAGAGACGGGGCGTAGAGGCAGAAACCACGCCGCAAAACTGAATGCGGCCAGCCAGAACCAACCAAGGAGTCCGTAGCCCAGCAAGCGCGCCAAGGCCATCAAAGGCGCAATTAAAAAAGTATTCAAGCATTTCATCGGCCGACTCCCATCAGCGATTGCATGATTGCAATCATGGGCAGGAACAGCGCGACGATCATCATGCCCACCGTCAATCCCAAACCTACGATGGTCAACGGCACCAGCCAAGTCTGCAGGGTGGCCATACGGTATTCCGCCTGCTCGCGCAGTGTGGCCGCCAAACGGGCCAAGGCGGTGGAGGCATCCAACTCGCCAAGACAAGCAGCCCCCAAGGCCAGCGGGACAACGGGTGGCAACACCGTCAGTGTCGCGGAGTCATTGGGCGTGTTGCCCGCTTCCACCTGCTGGCACAAGCGCTCGGTGTCGTGGGCCATGCGTGTGGATCCGCCAGCATCGGCGGCCATGCGCATGGCCGCCGGCAAATCCATCCCGGTCGCCAAACCCAATTGCACCGCATCGCACCAGCGGGCCGATAGGCTGCGGCTGATCACCCGCGACAGCAACGGCACGCGCAGCAGCACATGATCAACCACCCAGCCACTTTTTCCGCTCGCACGCAAGAGGGCCAGGGCCAGCAGCAAGATGGCTGGGAAAAGCAAAACCGCCACCGAAATTGGGTCCAGATAATTCAGGCAGAAAGTCGTAAGCCATGGCTGCCTGGCATCGAATTGCTTGAAGGTTTCCGTAAAGGCGGGAAAGACCCAGCATGCAAAAAACAATCCTGCCCCACCCACGCCGGCAACCACGATCAGCGGATAAACCGAAGCCCGCCAAACCATCTGCCGCAGCTGCCGGTCGAATTCCAAATGCCGCGACAGCGAGGCCAGCACGCCGGGCAGGTTGCCGGCCTTGATCCCCGCCGCCACCAGTTGCGCATACAGCGGCGGAAAAAGCGATTTGTGTTTTTCAACGGCGGCCGGCAAATCAAGGCCTTGTTCCAATTCATCCGCCACCTTGCGCACGCCGTCGGCCAGGCGGCCTTTGCCGGCTTCCGCCGCGACCAGACGCAGGCCTTGCTCCATCGGCACGCCTGCTTCGAGCAGATGCGCCAGTTGCGCGTTGAAGGCGACCAGATCCAGCGCGCCGGCGCGGCGCGGCGGACGGGCGACGGGCTCTGGCGCAACTTCCAACGCTTGCAGCCCCATGGCCTGCAGGCTGGCGCGGGCAGAGGCGGGGGAGGCCGCCTCCAAGGTGCCTTCGGCGCGCGCACCCGAGGAAGTTTGCGCGGTGAATGAGAAGGATGCGGCGGCGGTGGAGGTTTCGGGCATGGGCAATATGATGACGGGGGCATGCGCGGAATGCAATGTTTTTTGAAAGAGGCGGACTGCGGGGCGGACCGCGAACTTTTAGTTCGCAAGAAAAAGCGTCCTCATCCGCACCATCCACAGCCTTGCGAGCAGGAATGCTCGCGGTCCGCCCCGCAGGTCCGCGCCGCAAATCCGCCCTCCCGGGTTCACATCCCAAACACGCGCACCACTTCTTGTGCGTCGGTTTGGCCGGCCTCCACCAACGCCATCGCCCGCGCCCGCAAGCCTTGCAATCCGGCGGCAAGGCGCAATTCCTGCACATGGCCCTTGGCCAGCACCACACGGCGCACGTTGGCGTCCATCGGCATCCACTCCGACACCGGCAGGCGACCCCGGTAGCCGCCGGCCACTTGCGCTTTGCGCAAGAGGCGCAGACCCAGCACGCCGAAGAGCGCGCTGGCGGCCTGATAAGGCTCGATGCCCATTTCAAGCAAACGCACCAAGGCCCCCGGGCCGTCCTGCGCGTGGAGCGAAGTGATGACGCGATGGCCGGTCAGCGCGGCCTGCACGGCAATCTGCGCGCTTGCGCTGTCGCGCACTTCGCCGATGAAGATGACCTGCGGATCCTGACGCAGCAAACTGCGCAGGGCTTTGGGGAAATCCAACTCTCCGAACGGCTTGACCTCCACCTGTGCCACGCCGGTCAACTTGCGCTCCACCGGATCCTCCACCGAGACCACCGACAGGCCCGGATCGCGGCGCACGACGGCTTCCAACACGGCGTAGGCGGTGGTGGTTTTGCCGCTGCCGGCCGGGCCGCACAAAACCAGCAGGCCGGAATCGGCGGCGGCAAAGGAGGACAAACCCGCGAGCGCTTCGGTGGACAAGCCCAATTCCTCCAACTTGGCCGGCGCGGCAAAGGCGGAAGGCAAACGCACCACGGCACGCGGGCCGTGCACGGTGGGCATCACGGCCAGGCGGCCTTCGGGCTTTTCCAGCCGGCCTTCCTGCGGCACATCGGGTTTGTAGGTGAGCAGTTTGGCGGCCACCATCAGGCGGTTGACCAACATGCGGCCCTGCGCCTGGGTCAATTGCGCCTTGTCCTCCAGCACGCCGTCGATGCGCAGGCGCAGGCGGTAGCCGTCGTGGCCCGGCTCCAGGTGAATGTCGGAAGCCGCCGCTTGCGCCGCTTGGGCAAGCATGGCGGCCACAGGATCATCGGCGCCGTTGACGGGGGGAAGGGTCATGAAGGCAGCATAACGGGGTGCCACGGACGGCGAAGCCCCCCGGGTGTTTTCAGGGATGCAGGTGAATTCGCACGGACGACTTCGCTTCGCTGCGCTGTCCGTGGCACCCGGCGGCAACCATCCCCCCCAATGCCGCGCAGATCAGCCGACATTGACCGATCCCCGCCCCCGGCCGACAATCCCATCCCCCATGCCCACGCCCGCACCCATCCGCGCCGTCCTGTTTGATTTGGACGGCACCCTGCTTGACACCCTGGATGCCATCGCCGCCAGCGCCAACCATGCGCTGAAGGAGGCCGGCGTGGCGCGTCAACTTTCCGCCCAAGAATGGCGGGTGCGCATCGGCGGCGGCGGGCGCAAACTGTTCGCCGAATTCATGCCCGAGGCGCACATTGATGCGGCGATCGCGGCGTACCAAAAACACCACCAAGGCCCGGGCGCGGAACTGATCCGCGTGTTCCCCGGCATGGACACCCTGCCGGCGCAACTGGCCGCACGCGGGATCGGGACCGCGGTGCTTTCCAACAAGCCGCACGAATCCACGGTCGCCATCATCGCGCGCTTCTTCCCCGGCAACCGCTTCGCCCGCGTGCAGGGCGTGATGGCCGGCGTGGCGCCCAAGCCCGACCCGGCGGCGGCCCTGGCCATGCTGGCCGCAATGGGCGTGGCACCCGCCGAGGCGCTTTACATCGGCGACAGCGAGATGGATGTGCAGGTGGCCCGCCGCGCGGGCATGCAGTTGCTGGCCTGCGCCTTTGGCATGCGCCCCCGGGCGGAATTGGCGCAATGCGGGGCAGGTTGGATCGTCGACCAGCCCGCGCAGGTGGCGGTGGAATTGCTGGAAAGATTGGGCCATTGACGCGTAACGCGCGGGCCGTCGGACAGCCGCCGCATGCTTTTACTTCGCCGCCTTACAATCCATGCATGCCCCCCCGCCTCCTCCCGCTGTTGATCCTGCCCTTGCTGCTGGCGGCCTGCACCTCCAACGACATCCGCATTTCGGCGGATTGGGATCCGGCCTGCGATGTGGCCACCCGCAAAACCTTCACGCTGGCCACCGGCAAAGACACCGGCGTGATCACCGCCGGCGGCCACAGCCTGGAGATCGGCACCGACCTCTACCGCGCCCGGGTCGAGCGGTCCATCACCGCCGAACTGCTGGCCACCGGCCGCGATGAAGTCGCGCCGGGCAAGGCGCAACTGCGGGTGGTGTGGGGCGCGCAAAGCCAGACCGTGCATGAGAGCGACACCACGCCGATACGCACCTGGGTGTCGCGCGACGACCCGTGGCGCGCCGATTATTATGAAACGCGCTACTACCACCACGAGGAGCAAACCCTGACCATCGTGCTGCAAAACCCGGCTTCCGGCGCCACCTTGTGGACTGGTTCGGTGCGCGCGCCGGAAATCAGCGACGCCAGCCCGGAAAACCGCGAAAAACGCATCCGCGAACTGGTGCGCCGGTTGTTTGAAAAATTGCCGAAATTGGCGGTGAAATAACCCCTTCCCTTTTTGGAGCCCCACCATGCTGCCGCGCCCCCTGCTGTTTGCCGCCCCCTTCGCTTTTTTGACCGCCTGCGCCTCATACCACGCCATGGAAGTGCGCGTGATGTCCGCCCAGGGCGGCGGCATCGCCAACGCCACCGTGGATTACCAATCCGGATCAAGCAACGACGGCGACGCGGCCCTGGCCCGCAACCACGCCAACTCATGGACCACCGACGCCGCCGGCCGTGCCCGCCTGCAGGCCTCCGACGGCGGCGCCGCTTCGTGGCGCATCAGCGCGCCGGGCTTTTGCCCGCTGATCGTCACCGGCTCGCCGGATGAGATCCGCGTGCGCCAATACGGCCGGCGCGGCGGCAACCACGACGCCGAGCCGGTGATCTTCGTGCTCGAACCCTCGCCGCCCAATGCCGCCTCCGATCCCAAGCAATTCGAGTCGCAGGTGGACAAAAAGCCGAAGGAACCGGAAAAGGTCGAAGAGAAAAAGGCGATCGGGCCGGCCAAACTTGAGTCTTAACTGTTGGCCGCCGCCCAGTTCGCATCCACCGCGGCTTGCGCCGCCGCACGGCTGATGCCCCATGCGCCGGCCAGATAAGAAACCACCGCCAAACCATCGGCCGGCGTGGCCGGCCGCCCCTCCACCTGCACAAAGGGCCCGTCGCTTTCCAGCAGCACCCGGTCGCGCGGCATGCAACGGATCAAGGCCCGGCCATGCACCGATTTCACCATCGCCGGATTGATCGAGAACCGGCAACCCATGCCGGCCGCGCGGCGCACTTGCGCGGCGTTGCCGCTGAACCAATGCAGGATCACCGTGCCGGGGAATGACGGCCCATGGTCTGCCAGCGCATCAAGCACCGCACCGGCGGCGCGGCGCGAGTGGATGGACAGCACTTTGTTTTTGGCCCCGGCGCAGGCCGCCAAAATTTGCGCGAACACCCGCGCCTGCGCCGCTTGCCCGGCGGGATCCCGGCTCACGCCATCCAACCCGATCTCGCCGACAAAACGGCTGCGCGGCAATGACTCCAAAAACAACGGCAACTCCGCTTCCAATGTCAGGGCTTCTTGCGGAATCAGGCCCAAGGCCGGATGAATCCAAGGAAACTCTTTGGCCAAAGCGCACGCGTTTTCAAAGGCTGACGGCCGGGTGGTCACCAACACGGTGTCAATGCCGGCCGCCGCCACGCAGGCCGCGCGCGGGTCGGGGTAGAGGTCGAGATGGCAATGGGTGTCGTGCATGGCCTTTGCTCAAATGCTGCGAAACAGCGCAGGTTCCTGGCCGCCGCCACCTTTTCAAATCTCCGGCCAACGCTTCACGATCGCTTCCGCCACCCGCATCGCCTCGCATAGGGGCGGGTGCTTTTCCAGCGCCTGGCCGTCGCGCCAGGCCTTGAAGGGCACCGCCAAACCGTCGGCGACCAAACCCATCACGCCGCGCACCACGCGGCCGGGTTTGCGCCCTTTGCGCGGCACTTCAAGCAAGCCCACCGCCGTGCCGGCCGACAGGGCTTCGTACACCATAGACACCGAATCTTCGCTCACCCAGCAGGTGCCGCATTCGGCCAATTTTTGCGCCACCCAGCCGCGCGGGGTGTCGCTGGCGGGGGTGAAGGCCACGCGGCCCTGGGACCCGTCGGCCAACAGGCGCAGCGCCTGGTTCATTTCCGGCGGCGTGCGGCGCGAGGAAGTGAGGGTGAAGCGGGTGATGCCGGGCGAATTTTCAATCACTCCTTCCAACTGGTCCATCATCGCCGCCATGTCCCAGCCATGGTGGGCGCTGGGGCCGCCGATCAACACCAGGCAGTGTTCCAACGGCGATTCCGGCGTGGCCGGCACCGCATTGAGCGCGCCCAGGGTGTTCATGATTTTGGGCCCCTCCTTGAGCCCGTCATGCGCGGGCACCACGCACAAATCAAATTGGCGCCGCTTCCACCAGCCCGGATTCATCAGCGCGACTTTTTTGGCGCCGTATTGCCCGGCGTAGCGCAGCGCGTCCGCGGCGCTGTGGCGGCCCACCGACACCACGATTTTGGGCGGCTCGTCCATCTGCGGAAAGCGCCCCTTGTCCACGCAGTTGTACTCCCAGCAGATGGCCTCGCGCAATTGCGCCAAGGCAAAAGAAAGGCCCTCGGCCTGGGCGCGGTGGCCGGGCTTGCCGTCGTGGACGAGCAGGATGGGGAGCAGGCGGTGATCCATTTAAGGAGGGTCGGCTTTGGCCGGCCAGTGAGATGTTGTCTTTCAGCGGGAGTGAAAGTTTATCGGGAAGCACATGCTTCTCCCGAAACTCTATCATCTTCAGGTGAATTGACCTCCAACTGGTCGGCCAAAGCCGACCCTCCTGCCCATGCGCCGCTTCACCGCCCTCATCCTTTTCCTGCTTGCCCTGCTGACGCCCTTGCGGGCGCTGGCGCACGCCACGGATGAGGATTACTCCCTCACCACCACCTGCGACCTGTTTGACGACCGGCTCGAGCAAACGGTGTACATCCCCGCCTGGTTTCTGGTGAACGAACTCTACGGCGAAAAAACCACGCTCAAAAGCCTGGTGGGCAAAGAAGCCGACTGCAAAGCGCAGCTCGCCGGTTGGATGGCCTACAACAACCCGGTGCTGGCCGATGGCCAGGCCGTCAAACCCGAAGTCATGATGATGGAGGCGCGCTCGACGACCTTTCTGGAGAACCAGCCTTTCCCCGGCTTTGCCGCCGACATGGACGGGGTGGACGACGCCTTTCTCAAGCACAACACCGGCGTCAAGATTTTGCTGCGTTATCCGCTCAAATCCAAACCTTCGACCCTCTCCATCCGTTGGCGGCGCTACATCATGCGCACCCTGCCCGATGGCAGCCTCAGCCAGCCGCCGGTGACACTGGCCTTTTTCCACGACGAAAAACACCGCATCTCCGATTTGACGTCGCAGGAGCCGGAATGGGTGTGGCATGCCTCGGCCGTGAGCCCGCCGCCGCCTTCCGCGCTGGTTTCGCGGAAATGGGAGCCGGTGCAATGGCGGATTCCGGCGGGGGCGCTCATGATGGCGTTTTTCGGATTGGCCGGGTCGCTCTTTTGGCTGCGCGAAAAAGGATGGAAAAAATGGCTGGCCCTGCTGCAGGGAGGCCTCTTCCTTGGCGCGGCCTCCCTGTTCCTGGTTTTGAACATCGGCTTTGTCACCACCGACTCCCCCTTCCAAAAACAACTGGCCCGGCCCAGCCAGGCGGAGGCGCACGTCATTTTCCGCGACCTGCTGCAGGGCGTGTACAAAGCCTTCGATTTCAACAAGGATTCCGACATCTACGATGCGCTGGCCCATTGCGTGGACGGTCCGATGCTCGAGCAGATCTACCAGGACGTCCACGGCTCTTTGGTACTCGACGACCAGGAAGGCGGCGGGGCCGTCTGCCAAGTGGAAAAAGTGGAGGTCCGGCGCAGTGATCTCCTGCCGCCGGGCGCCGGCGACGAGCCCGACACCCTGCATCTCTCCTGCGCCTGGACCGTGCGCGGCAAGGTCAGCCACTGGGGCCACACCCATATCCGCGCCAATGCCTACGAAGCCCAATACACCCTGGCCGTGCGCCAAGGCGCCGACGGACCGCGCTGGAAAATCACCGGCTGCAAGGTGACGGCGCAAAACCCGATGGAAGTCAACGGAAAAACCCCATGATTCACGCCAAGAACCTGCGCTTTGCCTACCCCGCCTGCGCCTTCACCCTTGAAGTCGGCGACTTTGCCGTGGCCAAAGGCGAGGCGGTGGCGGTGGTCGGCCCCAGCGGATCGGGCAAAACCACGCTGCTCTCCCTCCTATGCGGCATCGAGGTGCCGCAGGCGGGCGGCATCACGGTGAACGGCATCGCGGTGGCGCAACTCTCCGAGCCGGCGCGGCGCGCCTTTCGCCTGGCGCAGATCGGCCAGGTGTTCCAGCGCGTGGAACTGCTGGAATACCTGTCGCTGGAGGAAAACATCCTGCTGCCCCTGCGCCTGGCCGGCCGGCATGCCGATGCCCACGCGCGCCAGCGTGCGCACCACCTGCTGGCGCGCGTGGGCCTTGCCGACAAGGCCCGCCGCCGGCCCGGCACCCTCTCGCAGGGCGAGCGCCAGCGCGCCGGCATCTGCCGCGCCCTCGTCACGCATCCGCCGGTGGTCTTCGCCGACGAACCCACCAGCAGTCTGGATGGCGCCGCCGCCGGCCCGGTACTCGACCTGTTCTTCCAACTGGTGCGCGAAGAAGGCGCCACGCTCGTCTGCCTGACCCACGACACCTCCGTGCTGCCGCGCTTCGACCGCGTGGTGAAGATGGATGATCTGAAAGCAGACGCGGCGGCCCGCCCCGTTTTGAATGCGGAGGGCGCCCGATGAAACACTTCTTCTTCCTCGCCTTCGCCTACGCCCGCTTCCACCGCATGCGCACCCTGACCCTGGTGGCGGCGGTGGCCATCGCCAGCGCGCTGCCGGCCGTGGTGGGCGCGGGCGTCGCCGCCTTCGAACGCGCCCTGTCCGCGCGCGCGCAAACCACCCCGCTGGTCATCGGCGCCCCCGGCGGCCGCTTCGACCTGGTGCTGGCCACGCTGTATTACCGGCCGGGCAAGGTGGCGCCGCTGCCCTACGGCGTTTGCCAGGCCATTTCCCAAAACCCGGAGGGCGCGCAAAACGGCGCGGTGGAGGCGCAGGTGTTCCCGGTGTCGGCCATGCACACCGCCGGCGGCCACCCTTTGGTCGGCACCACGCTGGAATACCTCGACTACCGCCATTTGCGCCCCGCCTCCGGCCGGCTGCCCGCCATCCTGGGTGAAGTCGCCCTGGGTGCCGACGCGGCCAAGGACCTGGGGCTCAAGCCGGGCGACACCCTGCTCACCGACCAGGAAAGTTTGTTCGACCTGGCCAAGAACCTGCCGCTGCGGCTGCACGTGGCGGGCGTGCTGGCCCCCACCGGCACCCCCGACGACCGCGCGGTGTTCTGCGGCCTCAAGACCGACTGGATCATCGGCGGCTTCGGCCACGGCCACGACGACGTGGCCAAGGTGGACCCGGCGCAACTGCTGAAGAAGGACGGCGCCAACCTCACCGCCAGCGCCGCCGTGCGTTCGTTCACCGAGGTGACGCCGGAGAACATCGCCTCCTTCCACTTCCACGGCGAGTTCAAGGATTTCCCGCTGACGGCGGTGATCGTCGCCAACGCCACGCAGAAGGCGCAAACGATCCTCAAGAGCCGCTGGAACGAGCCCGGCCGCCACACCCAGGCGCTGGACGCGCGCCAAGTGGTGGACGAACTGCTCGACATGGTGTTCAAGGTGGAGCGCTTCTTCGACCTTGGTTTGTTGGTGGTGGCGTGCGCCTGCCTGTTGGTGCTGGCCCTGGTGTTCAATCTCTCGCTGCGCCTGCGCGCCGCCGAGCGCGACACCCTCTTCCGCATCGGTGCCTCGAAGGGCACGGTGGCGCTGCTGCTGGTGGTGGAATTGGCGCTGGTGGTGGGCATGGGGCTGGCGGTGGCGGGAGCGATCGCCATGACGGCGGCGGAAGTTGCGCCTTGGGTGGTGGGGAAGGTGTTGTGAAAAAAACGAACCTATCCCCGCCCGGGCGGTCCAACAGGCCGGGACATGACTGCTGGCCGCTTGGCGGCCCAACGACCATCCGACCAACTCCTCCTACTCTGCATCCCATGAACCTTCGCCTCCCCTCCGCCGCCCTTTCGCTCCTGGCGCTTCTTGCCTTCCTCCCCGCCTGCTCCCGCTCTGACGCTCCCCCCGCGCCGCCGGCCGCCCACCGCCTGCAGGTGTACACCACCTTCTACCCCACCACCTA
>CAZKVP010000011.1:0-53059 GCA_964556215.1 uncultured Phycisphaeraceae bacterium | reverse complement strand
GGGGTTTTTTGTTTTCTAGCAACTGCCCCCCTTCGAGGGGGTTGGAGTTGCCCCTCTATCCTCTGTCAAGACTCTATAAGTGCTGACCGCAGAACCGCGTAGCCAAGATTTCGAGGGCGTCAAGCCCCCTACTGTACCAAATACGGGTGGGGTGGATGGCCGCCAAGTGCGCCGTCAGCGGCGAGGAATTCCCGCACGGCGGCATCGTACTTGGCAGGGTCTGCGCGGTGCAGGCCAAGGTGGCCGGCGCCGGGGAACACCACGAATTCCGCCAACCCGTTTGGCACGGCCGCGGCAACTTGGCGGGTGGCCTCGATCGGGCAGGCGGCATCGGTCTGCCCGTGCAAAAACAGCACCGGGCACTTCAGGCGGGCGGCGTAATCGGCGGTGTCCTCTTGGCGCAGGTGCGGCAGCAGGCGCTCGACCACGAAGGCCACCATGAAAAAAAAGTACACCGGCTTTTTGATTTCGGCCAGGCGGTTGCGCACCCCGGTGCTCCAGCGACGGTAGGTGCCGTCCAGGATCAGGGCCCTGACCCTGGGCGCCAATTCCACCGAAAGCGCCGCGCGCAGGGCGCAGGCCGCGCCCATCGAGCAGCCCATCAGCACCAAGGGCGCATTGCCGGCGCCCGCCACTTGCGCCGCCACGGCCGCCACATCGGCGCCGGCGCTCTCGCCAAAGTCGCAACGCCGGCTGCCGGGGCCACGGCAATCGCCGTGGCCGCGCCAATCAAAACACACCACCTGGCTGCACGCCGGGGCCAGCCACTTTGCGCGGGCCAGGGCCGAATAACGGCCCGAACCGTGGCCGTGCAGCACCAAGGCCAGCGGTCCATCGGCTTTGGCGCCGCGCACGACGAAGCCCGGCGTGACGCCCCCGCCGGGCAGCGTGAATTCCACCTCTTGCCCTTCCAACCCGATGTCTTGGGGGGCGGTGGGGTAGCCGCGCGCCAACGCCGCGCCAAAGGAACGGCGCGGCGGGCACAGCACCAAGCGCACCATGCCGGCGCAACCGGCAAGCGACAGCAGGAGGAAGGCGAACAAAAATAAGACAAACAAGCCCATGCCCCGGATTGTAGACTTCCCACCATGCGCATTCTCCTTCCCTTTGCCGTTTTTGCCCTGCCGCTTCTGGCCGCCTGCCAAGAGCGCTATGACCATGTGTCGCACCCGATCCCCTACAGCGTGGGCTACGGCGACTACGACAACGATCCCGACAAGGCCAAGGCCGTGGCCCCGCCGTTCATGGATCCCGCCATCCAATCCCCGCTGTCCTTCGTCGTCACCGCCAACGATGGCAAGCCTTATGCCCTGTCGCAGCACTTGGGACAGGTGGTGATGATCGTCAACACCGCCTCCAAGTGCGGTTTGACCCCGCAATACGCCGGGCTTGAGGCCACTTACCTCAAATACAAGGACCAGGGCTTCACCATCGTCGCCTTCCCGGCCAACAACTTCAACGAGCAGGAACCCGGCGACGACGCCAAAATCCGTCTCTTTTGCAGCAACAAATACAACGTCACCTTCCCGCTGATGGGCAAAGTGTCGGTGGGCGGAGACGATATCTGCCCGCTGTACCAGTTCCTCACCAGCGAAAATCCCTATCCGGAAGCCCGGGACGCCAAACTGGCGAAGAAGGGCCCCATCGAGTGGAATTTCGCCAAATTTCTGGTGGACCGCAACGGCCGCGTGGTGGCCCGCTTCAAGCCGCAGGTGGACCCCCGCGACCCGGTGGTGGTGGCGGAAATCGAAAAATACCTGAAGGAATCCGCCAAAGAAGCGGCGAAAAAAGAAGCCAAAGACGAGGCCGAAAAAGAAGTGAAAGAAAAAGCAAAGGAAGAAACGAAGGAAAAAACGAAGTGATCCCGTTTCACCTCCCCCAAGCAAAAACCCGGCAAAAGCCGGGTTTTTGCTTGGGGGAGGTGAAACGGGCGCGTCCGCGCTTTAACTCTGAGCTTGGGCCAACACCAGCGCATCCCGGGGCGTCTGCGCCAGCGCATACAACCGGCGGTACTTTTCCCGCGCGAATCCGGTGGCGTAAAAATGCTCGAACAGGGCGACCAAAGGATCCCAGAAGCCGGCGGTGTTGACCAAGATCACCGGGCGGGCGGTGTAATCCAGGATTTTCAGGGTCAGGATTTCCGCCACTTCCTCCAGCGTGCCAAAGCCGCCGGGCAGCACCAAAAAGGCGTCCGCCTTGTCGTCCATCAATTGCTTGCGCTGGCGCATGGTTTGGGTGACAATCAGCTCATCGCAGCCATCCCAAGCGTGTTCGGTGCCGGTCAAAGCCTCCGGAATCACCCCCTCCACCCGCCCGCCGGCGGCCTTGGTGGCGCGGGCCACCTCGAGCATGATGCCGCAGCCGCCGCCGCCGTAGACCAAGGTGTGGCCGCCGGCGCCAAGCAGCGCACCCAAATCGCGCGCCGACTGGGCGAACGCGCCATGGTTGCCGGGGGAAGAACCGCAATAAACGCAGACACGCATGGAAGCTCCGGTAAAAAGGTCGGGGTATCGTAGGCGCAGCCAAGGCCAACGGGGCGGGCAGGCCAAACCCCCCGCCCCCGGGCTTTTGGGGCCTTATACTGCCCCCTCCCCCCATCACTCCTTCTGGAATTCCCGCGTGCTCAAGTTTCTGCGCAAGTACAGCAAGTGGATGCTCGCCATCTTCGCCTGCTTTCTGATGATCGGCTTCCTCCTGCCCTCCACCGGCCTGCTCAAGGACGACCCGGACCACAGCAACATCCCGGTGGCGCGCCTGGCCGACGGCAGCGTGCTGACGCTGGCCGACCGGCGCGCCGCCGTGGCCGACTTGGCCGTGCTCTCTGCCTTGACTCAGGACAACCTGCTGCTTAGCGGCTCCGGGGCGCGCGACGAAGAAGCCGCCAACCGCTGGATGATGATCCAGGCCGAGGCCAAACATCTGGGCTTGGACGCTGGCGACAACGAGGTGGACCGCGCCCTGATGATGGTTGGATTCGCCAAGAGGGACGCCGAAGGCAAACTCTCGGGCGGACTGGACGGCGCGGCCATGGCTGCTTTTGCCACCCAGCACAATACGGACGAAGCCGGCCTGCGCCGGGCCTTGAAAGGTTATCTGCGCGCTGAAAGCGTGCGCCAATTGGCCTCCGGAGCAGCCCATGATCTGCTCCCCAACACCTCCGGCCTGGCCACCCCCGGCCTGCAGCGGCTGGCAATCCAGCAACGGGTTTTGGAAATGAGCCAACAGGCCAACATGCTCCAATGGCAGGCCCAGATGGCCCAGACTCCGGCGCAGAAAACGGAAGCCGAAATCGACGCCATGCGCGCGGGCATGCTGGCCCAGCGCATGATGGATGTGCAAAACGGCGCCCAGCGCATGTCCACCCCTTTGCTGACCCACCAATTGCAGAACCTCACCGCCCATGTGTCCGGCCAGGTGGTGGTCCTGCCGGCCGCCACGCCGGCGCGCCTGGCCCAGCAAAGCGAGCCCACCGAAGCGCAGCTGAAGGAACTTTTCGAACCGCTCAAAAACAGCCCGCGCGGCAGCGCCCCCTACGGCTTTGGCTACCGCCTGCCCCCCCGCTTCAAAATCGAGGCCCTGGTCATCCCGGTGGCACAGGCCAAGCGCGCCGCCGAAGCGGCGATCAGCGAAGCGCAAGTGCGCGATTACTTTGATGAACATGCCGCCGACTTTGCCGAAAAACCCGGCGAAACGCCGGTTTTAAGTGCGGAAAACCGCGAAAAAGCCCGCCAACAACTGCTGCTTGAGGAAACGGGCAAGCAGGCTCTGGCCTTTGCCGCTTCTGCCGAGCGCGTGCTGGATGCCGACAAACGCACGGCCGCCGCCCACAACGGCGCATTGGCCGCCCCGACCCCGCTCAAAGCCGCCGCACAAGCCGTGTTTGCCAAGCATGGCTTCATGCCGGAAATTTTGAGCGAAACCCAAATCCAAGCCGCCGCCTTGGCCGCGTGGGAACAAACAGTCAAGCAAGAACCCTTGCCCACCGTCGGCGCGGCCGACGGCTGGATGACCCCCGGCGAATTTGGCAACCACCCGCTGCTGGGCCACGCCATGCTGGTTGAACAATCCAAGGTGCCCCTGCAATTGGCGGTCAACCACATGGCCGGCGGGGAAGAGCGGCAGGCCCTGCCCATCAACCTGGAACTGGCCGTCAATTTGCGCCTGCCCACCGCCCGCACCGCCGATGGCAGCCTTATTGTGGCCCGCGTCACCGGGGCCGATGCCCCGCGCGCCGCCGCTTCGCAGGAGGAAGTCAAAGCCCTGCTGGTCCGCGACGCCAGGGAATTGGCCGCCTTCCGCATGCTGGCCAGCCATACGGACCAGTTGTGCGCCAACGCCGTCAAAGATGCCGGGCTGAACAAATTCGCCTCCGCAGCCAATCCGGTAAGCGACGTGCCAACCCTGACCCGGCTCAATGCCAACAATCCTTCGGCCACCCCAAAAGTGCCCGGCGTGGAAGACAGCGGCGAACTGGTCAAAGCCGTGTTTGAACGCGCAGAAACCCTGCGTGCCACCTCCGCCGGCGTCAAGGGCGCCGACCTCAAGGAGCGCCTGATCGCCGTGCCGCTGGAACATCAGCGCGCCGTGGCCCTGTTCCAGCTGAACGACTACGCCCCCACCCCCAAGAGCAGTTATGTGGAATCGGCGAAAGAGCCCCTCAGCCGCATCGCCGTGGATGCCGCCACCACCGGCCGCCTGGCACAGGATGCCGACCCCTTGTCGGAAGCAAACCTCAAGCAGCGCTTGGGGTGGACGGCCAAATAAGGGCGCCGTATTGGGACGGTGGGAATGCGGCCGCAGTACAATAAAGCCAACCTTTTCAGGAGTTGCCATGCCCGCCCAAACCATCCAATCCGACCCCAAAATCATGTTCGGCAAGCCCGTCGTGTCGGGCACCCGTGTGACGGTGGAATTGATTCTGGACAAATTAGCCGCTGGGGAAAGCATTGAACAGGTGCTGGAAGCCCACCCGCGCCTGACGGAAGAAGGGGTGCGGGCGGCGCTTGCTTTTGCGGCGGGAACCTTGCGCCATGAGGCAAATTATGCGCTTGGGATGGTCGCATGAATTGGCTGGCCGATGAAAGTGTGGATGGCCCCGTTGTGGCGCGGTTGCGCCAAGAAGGTCTTGCCATCGCTTATGTGGCGGAGTTGTTCCCCGGTATTTCCGACGATCAGGTGCTGGCGGAAGCAAATCGTTTGGATGCCATTTTGTTGACGGCCGACAAAGATTTTGGCGAACTGGTGTATCGCCTGCACTCCGTCAGCAAGGGCGTGGTGTTGTTGCGGATGTCCGGTTTGCCGTTGCCGCGCAAGGCGCAATTGGTGTGGGATGCGATTCGCAACCATGGCGGGCAAATGGCGGATGCGTTCACGGTAATCACGCACAACAATTTGAGGATTCGGGCGGGGGCGTGATGGCCCGTTGGGCCGCCAATCCTCACATCCCCACCGCCACCCGAGCCTGCCGTTTCCCCCGCCGCGCGCCGTCGCTTTCCTTGGTGGGCGCATCTTCGCCGCCGCCCTCATACACCTGCCCGGGGAAGTTGCGCTCCCAATCCGCCTGCAAGGCCGGCAACATTTGCGCCTCGTCCAGCCCCAGGCTTTCCCGCATCCCCTGATGCACCAACTTGAACAGGCGCTTGAGCGCAAATTGATGGGTTTGCTCGGTGGTTTCATGCAGCCAGTCCGAGAAGCGCATGAAGCGGCCGAAGGGGTGGTCGCCGAGCAACAGCGGCCGGGTCATCACAAAGCGGCCGGAATTACCGATCAAATCCCAATAGCGTGCGAAACGGACCACCCGCTGCATGGTGGCGAAGTCCAGCAGATTGTTTTGCAACAGGGCGTAGGGTGGGTAGGGGTTGTACACCATGCCGTAAGCCGCCGTGTGGCGGGTGATGACCGTGCCGCGCAAGCGCTTTAAAATCCCCATCTGGATTTCCTGCGGGTTGAGCGCCACCAGTTGGTTGAAGGATTCGCCCAGGCTTTCCAGCGTTTCGCCCGGCAGGCCGGCGATCAGGTCGGCGTGGATGTGGGCGTGGGTGTTTTGGCGAATCCAGGCCAGGTTGTCACGGCTTTTTTCGTTGTCCTGCCTTCTGCTGATGGTGCTTTGCACTTCGGGGTTGAAGGTTTGGATGCCGATTTCCAACTGCAGAATGCCGGGCGGGAATTGCACCAGACGCTCGCGCAGGGGCTCGGGCAATTTGTCGGGCACCACCTCGAAATGCAGAAAAGTTGCGCCATCCAAGCGTGCCAGGAAGAAGTCGAGGATTTTGCAACTGGTGTCGATGCGCAGGTTGAAGGTGCGGTCGATGAATTTGAAATGCCGCACGCCGCGTTCGTGCAGCAGCTTCATTTCCGACAAAAACAAATCCAGGTCGAAGGGCCGCGCGTTTTTTTCCAGCGCCGACAGGCAGAACTCGCACTTGAAGGGGCAACCGCGCGAGGCTTCCACATAGACGATGCGGTTGGCGACATCTTCGTCGGTGTAGTGGCGGTAGGGCATCACCAACCCGCCCAACTCCGGGTTTTCCGCCTTGATGACTTTGTTTTTGGGTGTTTCACCGCGCAGAATGGCCGTGCACAATTGGGCGAAAGCAAGATCGCCCTGGCCGGTGATGACGAAGTCGGCGGTCCTGACGATTTCCTGGTCCTCCCACTCGTGGCTGACCTCCGGCCCGCCCAGGACCACCGTGATGTGGGGCGCAACTTGCTTGAGCAGGGCCACCACCTGGGTGGTTTCCGCCACATTCCAAATGTAGATGCCAAAACCGACGATTTCCGGCGCTTGCGCCAGAATTTGCTCGACGATTTCCAGGGGTTGCTCGGTGATGATGAACTCCAGCAGGCCGGTCTCCGGTTCCAGCACTCCCATGTTGGCCTGCAGGCAGCGCAGACCCATGGCGCTGTGGATATAGCGGGCATTGAGGGTGGACAGCAGAATCAAAGGCATGGGGGAATTCTAGGCGGATCCTTGGAAAGCCCGGCAGGAACCCGGCGCACGGGTTGGAAAAACAAAAATACCTCATGAAATTCCGGCTTGACGGCCGATAAGCGCATATACTTCACCCCATTGATTGCCGGGCGTTATGCGAGGTAACGGACGGTCAATCTCCTTCCCACGGACGGGAACCATGTCTAATCAAACCAAAATCGGCCTCCTCATGGGCCTTGGCGTCATTCTCTTGGTCGGCATCATTGTCTCCGATCATTTGGCCTCCCATTCGCAAAACGCCATTCAGAGCTCCGGCCCGGTGCTGGCCCGCATAGGGGAGAAGAACCCCACCAACCAGAACGACCAGATCCGCCTGGAATTTTTGGGGCCGGCCCCGACGCAGCCCACGGCGATCGCCTTGGACCGCCCCAACCAAAGCATCCCCGTCCTGCCGCCGGTGCTTTTGGGGACGGATCCCATCGGCTCCGATGCCGCCCCGGGCGTGGCCGAAGCCCACGCCCCCACGGGCTTGTCCGCCACCCCCATCCCGGCTCCGGCCATCCCGGTCCCCGATCCGGTGGTGGCCGCAAAGCCCGCGCAGCGCACCTACACGATTGAAAAAGACGACAACCTGTCGAAGATTGCCGCCAAAACGTTGGGTTCGCGCAACCGCTGGCCCGAAATCAGGGATGCCAACAAAGCCCTTTTTGACAAAAGCAAAACCCTGAAGATTGGCACGGTGCTGATCATTCCGGGCCAGTCGGCGATCACCTCGGTGTTGCCGGCGATGACCGCCGCCCTCTCCGACACCGGCACTGCCCCCGCGCCGGCACACGTCGCACAGCCTGCGGCCCGGACGGCGGCGCCGGCCAAAACCTACACCGTGGCCAGAGGCGACTTGCTGGGCACCATTGCCCAAAAAACCCTGGGTTCCTCGCACCGCGTCCATGATTTGGTGAACGCCAACAGGAATGTTTTGCCCAATGGCGACAAGACTGTGCTTAAAACGGGCATGACCTTGGTCATTCCGGCCCCCTGACTGTTGGCCCGCCCCGCCCATCGGCCAGCCGCACTGGCTGGCCTTTTTATTGACCTTCCGCCATCCGACCCGCCCCTGATTTTTCATGACACTCCGCATGATTGTGGCCGTTTTGAGCCTGGTCGCCATCGGCGTCCTGGTGCTGGCCATCCGCCAACAGCGGCTGGCGACGGCGCGCGCCATTTCGCAGCGCTACAGCGCCATTGAAAGCCTGCGCACGCAAACCCGCACCCTCATGCCCCCCATCTCGGCCCGCACCTCGCCGGAAGACATCGCGGCCGCCTGCAAGCGTGCCAAATTGCAATTGGAGCCGGTGACCCCCGCCGGTCAAGTGCTGCCGTCGCCACCCGAAGACCAAAACGGCGTCCCCGCCAACCGGTCCAATGGTGGAGGGCGCCCATGAGTGAGCCCTCCACCGACAACCAAGTGAAAAAACCGGCGCAAAAATCCGCGCCCAAAAATCCGCGCGCCAAGGCCCTGCAGGCCGCGCTGTCCCAAAGCGACCCGCGCCGGCAGGAGCAGCGCTCGCGCCGCCTGGTGACCGTGCTGGCCTTGGGCCTTTCGGGCCTGCTGACGCTGCTTTTGGCGCGCATGCTCTGGCTTCAGGCCCATCCCTCGGAACAGATATTGGAGTTGAATGAACAAAGCACCATCAGGCGTTCCCTGGTTGCCTACCGCGGCGCGCTCACCGACCGGCATGGCCGCGTGCTGGCCGCCAGCCAACTGCGTTACCGCCTGTTTGTGGACCCCAAAATGGTGCAGAGCGAAGCAGCCACTTTGCTGGAAAAAAAATGGCCCAACCGCGTTGCCCTGCAAAAAAACGGGCTGAAGGACGCCCCGCCCGACTTCAAGGCGCTGGTCCCCCCCGAATTGCAACTGGCCATCGAACAGAAAAACACCCGCGACATCGGCACCCTGCTTGAGGAACTCATCCGCAAGGAAAGCGTGCGGATGACCCGGGAGGCCCTGGCCGACCTGCCCCGCCAACTCGGCCTGCTGCTTGGCCATGACCGCGCGGCCCAAGCCGGCATGGCCAAACGTTTGGCCGGCAAGGAAGACGCCTCCTACGTCGTGCTCGACAACCTGCTCGAACCCAAACAGGTGGACCTGTTCAAGGCGGCCAAGGCCGCCACACACACCAAGCCGAAGAAAAAAGGCGGCAAAGAACCCGGCGCGGGAGAG
The DNA here is from genome assembly GCA_964556215.1 of uncultured Phycisphaeraceae bacterium. Classification (GTDB taxonomy): domain Bacteria; phylum Planctomycetota; class Phycisphaerae; order Phycisphaerales; family Phycisphaeraceae; genus CANIYR01. Next base: position 43,907 of record CAZKVP010000011.1, on the reverse strand, counting down.
GACGAAACACCTGTGGCGCCGGCGCCGGATTTCCTTGCTTTCAAAGGTCTGTCCCTCGAATCCTGCTCGTTGCGCAATTATCCCCTGGGCTCCACGGCCGGGCAGTTGATCGGCTTCACCGGCAAGGAAGAGGTGCTGCCCGACGGCCGCCGGCAGGAGCGCGGGCTTGAAGGGTTGGAGCGCCTGTGGAACGCCCGCCTGCAATCCACCCCCGGCGTGGCCAAATGCGTGGTGGACAAACACCGCCAGATCGTATGGGTCAGCGCCGACGACTACCAATTGCCCAAGGACGGCGACAATGTGCAACTCGCCCTGGATGCGCGCATCCAGGAAGTGGCGGAAAAACAACTGGAAATCACCTGCACCAAAAGCGGCTGTGAAAACGGCATCATGGTGGTGATGCAGCCGCACACCGGCGAAATCTTGGCGATGGCCACCTGGCCGCCCTTCGACCCCTCCAAAGCCGGATCGTACGGCAACGACGAGCGCACCAAACTGGTGCGCAACCGCGCGGTGGCCGATGCCTTTGAGCCCGGCTCCATCTTCAAGCCCATGGTGTGGGCCTCGTTGGTGGACGATGGCATCATGCGCCCCGAAGACAAGGTGGATACCACCACCGACGGCGCCTGGCGCATGCCAAGCGGTCGGCTGCTGCACGACGCCCACCCCGGCCACGGCCATGGCATGACCACCTGGGAAGGGGTGCTGGCCATGTCCTCGAACATCGGCATGGCCAAAGGCGCCCTCAAGGCCGGCCACGACACGAAGTCCAACCGCGAGTGGATGTACCAAACCCTCAAAAAATGGGGCTTTGGCGCCACCACCGGCTCCGGTCTAATGGGCGAAGAAAACGGCATCCTCAACCCGGTGAAAAAATGGGACAACTACACCATGGGCTCCCTGCCCATGGGCCAATCCATCACCGTCACCCCCTTGCAGATCATGCGCGCTTATTGCGCCATCGCCAACGGCGGCATGCTGCTTAAGCCCTCGATCGAAGTGGTGGACGGGCGCAAGACCGGGAAACTCGAGGCGACCCGCGTGATTTCCGAGCAGGCCGCCGCCACCACCCGCCAGGCCATGCGCAAAGTCATGCTCAAGGAACCCTACGACGGCACGGGAAAAAACGCCAATTCCAAGTATTACGACCTGTTCGGCAAAACCGGCACGGCCCAGTACCAGATCGAGGGGCGCAAGGGCTACAGCGAGTTCTACACCTCCTCCTTCGTGGGTGGCGCCCCTTTGGACAAGCCGCGCCTGGTGGTGGGCTGCTTCCTGCGCAAAACCAAAAAAGGGCGCCACTACGGCGGCACGGTGGCGGCTCCCTTCGTCAAAAACACCTTGGAAGCCTCGCTGATTTACCTTGGCGTGCCGACCAACCCCGGCACCGATCCCTCCAAGATGTACCAGGAATGGGATGCCGAAAACAAGAAGCGCGCCGCCGAGGCCGGGGTGGAATACGACCAAGGGACGGATTAAGGGAGGGTCGGCTTTAGCCGACCAAAATTGTCCGCCAGCCAAATCCCGCCGGGTGAACCCCAATCATCCGTCCTCTCTATACTCCAAACCTTCCTCGTTTCCGCCATCCAACTGGTCGGCTAAAGCCGACCCTCCTTATGAACCAAGCCCTCCAGCAACGCATCCAACAATGGGAACAAATGTGCCGGGAAGCCCCGGACGACATGGCCTATTTCAGCCTCGGCAACGCCTACAAGGAAGCCGAGCGCGGCGAGGACGCCGTGGGCGCCTACCGCAAAGCGGTCGAATACAACCCCAAGATGAGCCGGGCCTGGCACATGCTGGGGCAGGCCCTGATGAAGCAAAACAAGAATGACGAAGCCGTCGCCGCCCTGACTGAAGGGTACAAGGTGGCTTCCGCCAAGGGCGATGTCATGCCGCAAAAGAGCATGGCCGCACTTTTGGAAAAACTCGGCGCCCCGCTGCCGGAAACCGCCGCCCACGGCGCGCCGGAAGCGGTGGAAGACCTTGGCCCCGACGCCATCACCGACAAACGCTCCGGCTCGGCGCAAAAACGCCTGGACGGCCCGCCGATGAAGGGACCGGTGGGTGAGTACATCGCCGCCCACTTCGGTCAGGCCACTTGGCGTGAGTGGATCGGCATGGGCACTAAGGTCATCAACGAATTGCGCCTCGATTTCTCGCAGACCCGCCACCAGGACACCTATGAAGAGCAGATGCTCGAATGGTTGGGCGTCACCCGCGAAGAAATCGACGCGTGGGCAGCCAAAAAAGCCTGAAAAACATCCCCCTTTTCTTTTCCCGCATGCCCCCCATCACCCTTGCCATCCTCGGCGCCGGCAAACGCGGCGAAGCCTACGCCGCTTACGCCAAAGCACACCCCGATTTGGCGCAAGTGGTCGCCATATGCGAACCCCGCCAAACCCAGCGCGAGCGCATGGCCAAGGAACACGGGGTCAAGCCGGAGAATTGCTTCCACTCCTTCCAAGACTTCGCCAAGCGCGCCAAGTTCTGCGATGCCGCCCTCATCTGCGTGCAGGACCGCATGCACGGCGAGGCGATCGAAGCCATCTCCCCCTTGGGCTACGCCCTGTTGCTTGAAAAACCGATGTCGCCCGAACTGGCCGGGTGCGAAAAAATCATCGCCACGGTCAAACGAAACGGCAACTTCTTCGCCGTCTGCCATGTGCTGCTGTACACCGACTTCACCGTGAAATTGCGCGAATTGCTGCAGGCCGGCGTGATCGGCGACATCGTCAGCGTGCAGCACCTGGAGCCGGTGGCCTGGTGGCACCAGGCGCATTCCTTCGTGCGCGGCAACTGGCGCAACGAGGCGGAATCCTCCAACATGCTGCTGGCCAAAAGTTGCCACGACATGGATTGGCTGCGCCACATCGTGGGCAAAAAATGCCGGCGCGTGGCCAGTTTCGGTTCGCTGCGCCATTTCAAGGCGTCTGAAAAACCCGCCGGTGCCTCCGACCGCTGCATGACCTGCCCCGGCGCCATCGAGAACGCCTGCCCCTATTCGGCCAAGCGCATTTACCTCGACCACTTCGGCCGCGACCGCGTGGCCAATTATGTCAATGATGTGATCACCGGCGGCACGGGCACGCGGGAAGCGGTTGAAAAAGCCCTGGCGGAAGGGCCCTACGGCCGCTGCGTGTACGCCTGCGACAACGACGTGGTGGACAACCAGACCGTGATGCTCGAATACGACGGCCCGGTGACGGTCAACTTCACCATGACCGCCTTCACCCCCGCCCTGCACCGCACCACCCGCCTGTTCGGCACCCGCGGCTACATCGAAACCGATTCGGTCAAGATCAAGGTGTTCGACTTCGTTTCTGAACAAGAAACCGTGCACGACACCAGTGTGGCCAAGGATTCGGCCACCTTTGCCTCCGGCCATGGCGGCGGCGATTACCACCTGATGCGCTGCTTCATCCACGCGCTGCAAACCGGCGATGCCTCCGGCATCCACTCCGGCCCGGATGCCACGCTGGAAAGCCACCGCATCGTCTTCGCGGCCGAACAGGCCCGCAAAGAGGGCCGCATCGTGGAATTGGCGCGGGATTGAGGCAAAGGCGGGCGTGCGCACCACCCCAAAGCCGGCCCGGCCCGACCCGGTCACGCCAGCCGCTTGACCGCCACCGTGCCGTCTTTGGTCGTCTTGACGTCATAGCCCGCGCCGTTGAGTTGCGCGCGCACGGCATCGGCCTTGGCAAAGTCCTTGGCCTGGCGGGCGGCATCCAGTTCGGCGCACTTGCCGGCGGCAAACGCGTCCCTGCCGGCGGCATGTCCGACGCCGACCACGCCCAGCACCGAGTCCAACTTGGCCAGCACGCCCAACGATTCGGCCGGATTGGCATGCGCGCCGGAGGCGAAGGAAAACACTTCCGCCATGGCTCCGGCGGCGTTGAGGTCGTCGGCCAAAGCAGCCAGGAATTTTTCCAGCACCGGATGATCGTTGCCCACCGAAGCCGCCTGCGCACCACCAGCCGACAGTTTCGCGTGCAATTCACGCAGGCGGCGCACCGCGCTGGCGGAATCCTCCAAGCCCTTTTGGGTAAAGTTGAGGTTGGCGCGGTAATGGCTGCGGATGAGCTCAAAACGGATGACCGCCGAATCAACGCCTTTGGCCGTCAAATCCCGCACGGTGTGAAAATTGCCCTTGCTCTTGCTCATTTTTTCGCCCTCGACCAGCAGAAAACGGGCGTGCAGCCAGTAGTTGGAGAAATGGCTGTGCCCGGCATGCTCGCTGCCGCAGCAGGACTGGGCGATTTCACACTCGTGGTGCGGGAAGATATTGTCCTCGCCACCCGTGTGGATGTCGATCACCTCGCGTTTGAGCACGCTGGCGGCCATGGCCGAGCATTCGATGTGCCAGCCCGGGTAACCGGTGCCCCAGGGACTGTCCCACTTCATGACATGGCTGGCATCCGCTTTCCACAGGAGGAAGTCGGCTGGGTGGCGCTTGCCGGCCTGGTGTTCATCCAGGATGCGCCCCCCCGCCCCACCCCTTAATTTGTCGAGCGTATTGCCGGAAAGCCGGCCATAGGCCGGGAAGGATTCCACGCTGAAGTACACCGCATCGCCCGCCTGATAGGCATGTCCGCGCGCGATCAGGCGGGCGATGATGGCCTGCATCTGCGGCACAAAGGCCGTGGCGCGCGGCATTTTGGCCGGATACTCGCCGGCGATCTTCAAGCCCACCGCCTTGGCGTCCTCCAGAAAGGCATCGATGAAAAATTGCGCCACCGCCCACGGATCATCCGGGTTGTCGATGCCGGCTTTGCCCTGTTTCTTGGCTTCCTTGAGCCGCTGGCCGCCAACCTTCATCTTGTCTTCACCGCCACCGTCGGCCAGGTTGTCCACCGTCATGTGGCCCACATCGGTCAGGTTCATCACCTGGTCCACTTCATAACCGGCCAGTTCCAAAAAACGGCGCAGGGTGTCGGCAAACAGGAATGAACGGAAATTGCCGATGTGGCCGTAGTCGTAGACCGTCGGCCCGCAGTTGTACATGGAGACCCGCTCCGGCTCGGCCGGCACGAATGTTTCGGTGGCGCGGGTGAGGGAGTTGTAGAATCGGATGGGCGCGATGGGTGGCATGAGGGGCGAATTCTAAAACAAAGCCCTTGGCACCATCGCGGAAAAACGCGATGATGCCCACACCCCCCACGTTCCACCCCGGAATACCCATGTCCACCCCCAACGCCAACCGCCCCCCCGTGCCCCAAGCCGTGTTGTGCCCCTTCTGCGGCACGGCGCAGTTCAGCCAGGACCGCTGTTCCTCCTGCAAGCATACTTTCACTGAAAAAAGCCGAAAACTGGCGCAAATCGACATGGGCCCGTGGCACATCCGCAACAAGGAAAACCCGTTCCTGCCGGGCTACTCCTATGAAAAAATCAAAAAACTGGCCGAAACCGGCGTACTCCAGGCCACGTCGGTCGTGCGCGGGCCGTCCACCCAGCAATTCTGGCTGATGGCCAAATTCACGCCCGGCATCTCGCACTTGGTGGGCTTCTGCTTCGCATGCCCCGCGCCGGCCAGGAGCGGCGACCCCTGCTGCGCCGCCTGCAAAGTGCCGTTTCGGGAATATCCGGAACGCAACACCCTGGGCCTGCGCTACAAGACCGATGAGGAAGTGCAAAAAGCCAGGCAGGAATTGCTCGCCGGCTCGGCCATCCATCAGGCGGTCAAGGTGGAGGAATTGCCGCCCTCGCCCATTGATTTTCCCGAATTCAAGCCGGTCACGGATGCCACCCTGCCCGCCTTCGCGCCGCAGCAGGCGGTGATGGATGCCGACAAAGCCGGGGAGAAACCCTTTGTCCCCGGCGCCGGGCTGCTGGAGGATATTTTCGGTCCACAGGGGCGCCCTTCATGATCCCGACCCTTCGCGTCAGCCTTGCCCACAAGTGCCAGCTTCTGTTCGGCGCGGCGGTGGTGCTGCTGCTGGCCGCCGCCCTGTGGGTGGTTTCCACCCGCATGGACGACCTGGCGGAAAATGCGCCGCGCAACCGGGTGCGCGACCTGGCCGGACTGTGGGCCTCGGGCCAACTGGAGCTGCCCGACCACGGGGCGGAACCGGACACCGCCCTGGACGGGGTCATCATGCGCGTGGTCGATGCGGCCGATTTTGAGGAATTGGCGCAAGACGACGCCTTCTTTGCCGATGCGGTCGACCGCTTCAACCATGTCACCGCCTCCGGCGAGCGCTTCACCAAACTGCAGACGGCGGACGGGCGGGCCCTCTTCCGTTACGCCAAGGCGGTGCGCAAGAAGCCCGAAAAAGGCGAGCACGGGGCGCCGGAAGTGGTCCGCATCCTGCTGATCGACCTGGACGGCTCGCCGTGGGAATCCGACGGCATGGTCAACCGCCTGTATTTGGTGGCCGCCGGCATTTTCGCCAGTCTGCTGGCCATCGCCTTCTTCTGGTACCTGACCAGCCGCATCTTTTTGCAGCCGGTGCGCATGCTGCGCGAAACCACGGAGCAGGCCACCGACGGCGACCTCTCGGTGCGCGCCGACATCCACACCGGTGACGAATTCCAGGAATTGGGGACGGCCTTCAACCGCCTGGTGGAGTCCATCCACCAAGCCCAGGAGAAGCTCAAGGGCGCCAACCAAAGCCTTGACTTGAAGGTGGGCGAACTCTCCGCCGCCAACACGGCCCTTGACGACGCCAACAAGATCAAAAGCCAGTTTCTGGCCAATGTGTCGCACGAACTGCGCACCCCGCTCAATGCCATCATCGGCTTTGCCGAGGTATTGGAAGCCGGACTGCCCGACGACGAGGCCAACGCCAAGCGCCGCCGCTATGCCAACAACATCGTCAAAGCCAGCCGCAGCCTGCTTGAACTCATCAACGGCCTGCTCGACATCGCCAAGGTCGAGGCCGGCCGCATGGATGTGATGCTGACCACCTTCAGCCCGCAGGATCTGCTGGAAAACCTGGCCAACCTGATGCGCCCGCATGCCGACAAAAAGAACATCCGCATCGACACCCTGATCGAACCCAACCTGCCCCTGGTTGAAACGGACGCCGGCAAGCTTCAGCAGATACTCTTCAACTTCCTGTCCAACGCGGTCAAATTCAGCCCGGAAGGCAGCGCCGTCACCCTGGCCGCCGGCCTCACCTTCGAGCAGCGCGGCGAAACCCAGGTGCACACCCTTAAAATTTCCGTGACCGACTGCGGCGCCGGCATCCCGCCCGCCGACCAGCACCGCATCTTCGACAAGTTCACCCAACTGGACCCCTCCGTCACCCGCAAACACGGCGGCACGGGCCTTGGCCTGCACATCAGCCGCCAATTGGCAACGCTGCTTGGGGGCCAGATCGAACTGACCAGCGACCTTGGCCAAGGGGCGACCTTCTCACTGATTCTGCCCTTGGCCAGGATGCATGGCGCAAAAGAATGACCCCCTATCCCGGGAAGAATTCGCGATGGCCGTCGGGCATGCGCACCAGGATGCAACTGTCACCCTTGCCGGGGGGCATCTGAGCGGGCTGCTTGGCGCGGCGGACGGATGCACGCTTGGAACCATGGGGTTTGGCGGCGCCATACTCCGGGTCGCGCATCCGGCACGCCTGCGAGCAAAAGGGGTAATGTGCATGCAGATGCTTCACCGTGTGGCCGCAGGTGCGGCAAGCGCATGGAATGGGTTGAAAGGCGGGGCTGGAAGAACTCATCATGCATCTCCTGCAAAAAGGGTGGAACGGGAAAAACCTGTGTTCAAACCAGGCGGGTTGTTGTTTGCGCCTACCCACTGCATCTTGGAGCCTTCCGTGGCTGAAAACCTGATAAAAACGGCATCCGCAGGCCTTCATGGGGTTCATTCTAAAGCGCTTGGCAAAATTGGCCTATTTTTTTATCCGGCCATGATGGCCCGCCGAACACCCTTGGCGCGCTTCCTTATGTAAAATCCCGCTTTACCTTTTCACCGGAATCTCATCCATGGGCCTTGAAGCCGCACTCCCCGAAGGCGTCATGACGACGCAACTCCAGCACGCCATCAACTGGGCGCGCAAAAGTTCCGTTTGGCCGATGCCCTTCGCCACCGCCTGCTGCGGCATCGAACTGATGGCCACCGCAAGCAGCCGCTACGACATGGCCCGCTTCGGCGCCGAAGTCATGCGCTTCTCGCCCCGCCAGGCTGACCTGATGCTGGTGGCCGGCCGGGTCAGCGTCAAAATGCTGCCTGTGCTTCAGCGCATCTACCAGCAGATGACCGAGCCCAAATGGGTGATCTCGATGGGCGCCTGCGCCTCCACCGGCGGCGTGTTCGACACCTATGCCGTGGTGCAGGGCGTGGACCAATACATCCCCGTCGATGTCTATGTGCCCGGCTGCCCGCCGCGCCCCGAAACGCTGCTTGAAGGCCTGATGGCCATCCAGCGCATCATCGAAGACGACAACATCCCCAAAGGCCCGGATGGCAAGCGCCTGCCGCTGAACCTGGCCATCCAACCCAACACCGCACCGCGCGCCATGCCGGTGCGGATGGGTGGGTTGGCTGGGGTTTGAACAAAAAAACATCCGAAAGAAAAAAACGCGTCTTGGGCGCGCTTTTTCTTTTACCCTATCCCCATGCGCACCCGAATCAAAATCTGCGGCATCAAAGACCCTGCGACCGCCCGCCTATGCGCCGCTTGCGGCGCGGATGCCGTGGGCCTGATGTTCGTCCAAAAATCGCCGCGTTTCGTCACCCGCGACGAGGCGCAGGCGGTGGTGTCGGCATTGCCGGCTTTTGTGGACGCAGTGGGCCTGTTCGTGGATGCCGCACCGGAAGAAATTTTCACTTATGCCCGGGAAATCAACATCCGCACCCTCCAGTTGCACGGCTCCGAACCGCCGGAAATGCTGCAACAGTTGCGCGAGTTTCGCGTGCTCAAAGCGCTGCCCTTTGATGGGGTGCGCGTGGCGGGCTTGGATGAATGGCTGGCAGCCAAGCCCCTGAACCTGGCTGGCATCATCATTGACGCTCCGCCCGCCCAAGGCCTGACCGGCGGCACCGGAGTGGCGGTGGATTGGTCCGCGCTTCGCAACGCGCTTGGTGCGGCAGCGAAACAATTCGGCCCCCTGCCGCCGATCATTCTGGCCGGCGGCTTGACGCCAGGCAATGTCGCAAAGGCCATCGCCACCGTCTCGCCTTATGGTGTGGATGTGTCAAGCGGGGTGGAGGAATCGCGGGGTGTGAAGTCGCTGGAGAAAATCCGGGCATTCTGCCAAGCGGCGCTCCGGACTCAATCCGTCACTTGACGCGCACGAAAAGACCGTCATAAAAACCACGCCGCTTGCCGGATGACAGTTTGATGCTGCCATCCTTGTTGACCTTCACTTCGTATTTGACGACCTCGCACCCGGGCGATCCGACGCCCTCGGTCACCTCGGCCATCTCGATGTGCGCGTTGTCCACCCACAACCAGCATTTCGGGCCGATGGTCGCGGTGTTGATCGCCTTGGCGTAGCCATCCGCCTTGAGTTCAAAGCCAAAGGATGACCCGTCCCCCAACTTGGCCTTCGCCATCCAGCGGCCGACCACAGGGCTTTTTTCCAGGGCTCCCGGCGGGGTCTCCTTGGCCAACGCCGATGAAGCCATCATCACCAACGCCAATGCGGGAATCAAACGACGCATGTCGAATCCTTTCAACGGGGGATATTCCGGCCTCGCATCCATGCGGGCGCCATGCGCAATCTATCGTCTTTTTCGCCTGGTGCGGCCCTTTGAGTTGAACACTTTCTTGGGCGTACAATCCCCGCCCCATGCAAAATATCCCCCATGCCCCCCGCTTGCTCATGTGCCCCCCCGATTACTACGGGATTCGCTATGTGATCAACCCATGGATGGAAGGGCACATCAACCGCGTCAATCTGGACAAGGCCAAGGCGCAATGGCAAGCCCTGCATGACACCTTGGCCGCTTTGACCAAAGTGGAGTTGTTGCGCCCCGCCCCTGAATTGCCCGACTTGGTGTTCACCGCCAACGCCGGTTTGGTGCTGGGGCAAACGGTGGTGCCGGTGTCCTTCCGCGTGCCCGAGCGCCAGCCCGAACAGCCCACCTATTTGGAAGCCTTCCAGAAATTGCGCCTCAATCTGGAGGAACTCGGCCCCGACCAGCCCTTTGAGGGCGAAGGCGATGCCCTGTTCCAACCCGGCCAGCCTTTGCTGTGGGCCGGCTACGGCGTGCGCACCGGCATTGAGGCCCACCCCAGCTTGACCGCCGCCTTCAATGTCGAGGTGGTGTCGCTGCGTTTGGTGGACCCCCGTTTCTACCATCTGGACACCTGCTTTTTGCCCTTGCCCGGCAACCGCGCAGTGTATTTCGCTCCGGCATTTGACGAATTCTCGCTGGCCGCCATCAAAAAGCGCATCCCGCCTGAAAATCGCATCGAAGTGAGCGAAGAAGACGCGCTGAAATTCGCCTGCAACGCCGTGCGGGTCGGCAACACCTTGGTGACCGGCTTTGTCAGCCCCGCCCTGCGCGCCAAGCTGGAAGCCTGGGGCTTTGCCGTCAAAATCTGCGATGTGTCGGAATATCTGCTGGCCGGCGGCGGCTGCAAATGCTTGACCTTGCAGTTGGACCAGGCCCCCGGCTGCGACGCCCCCAACCGCGGCCCCTTTGTTTCCGAAGTCAGCACCACCCGCTTGCAAATGCGCGGGCACTTGCTTGACTCGGGCTTGCTCAACCGTGTGATCTCGGCCGCCACCGAAGCGGGTCTTGGCTTCCGCGTTGAAAAACTCACCGCCGGTGAGCGCCACGACCAACCTTCGGTCGCCACCATCCGCGTGACGGGGCGCAACACCAAGCACCTCAACGAAGCGGTGGCCAGCCTGATGAGTTTGGGCGCCCACCCCATCTCCTCACAGCCTGCCGACGCCGAAACCGAGCCCGCGCCCAAAGACGGCGTGGCACCGGAAGATTTTTACTCCACCACCATCTACCCCACCTTCGTGCGCATCGACAACAAGTGGGTCAAGGCGCAAAATCAGCGCATGGATGGCATGCTGGTGATCTCCGGCGCCGGCGAAAACACCCGGGTGCACTGCGCCCTGATCCGCAACCTCAAGCAGGGCGAAAAGGTGGTGGTCGGCGTCAACGGCGTGCGGGTGGACACCCCCGAGGTCAACGCCCATGGTGAAGGCTTCTCATTCATGAGCGCGGGTGTTTCATCCGAGCGCCGGGTCGAGCATTCGGTGGATGAATTGGCCTGGGAAATCGAGCGCGTCAAGGCGCGCGGCGGCAAGGTCGCCATCGTCTCGGGCCCGGTGGTGATCCACACCGGCGGCGGCCCCTACCTGCAAAAACTCATCGAGCACGGCTTCGTCCAGGTCCTGCTCACCGGCAACGCGCTGCCCACCCACGACATCGAGAGCAACATGTTCGGCACCTCGCTTGGCGTGGATCTGGCGCGCGGCCGGGGCGTGCGCGGCGGCCACACCCACCACCTGCGTGCCATCAACCGCGTGCGCGGGGCCGGCTCGATCAAAGCCGCCGTGGAACAAGGCGTGATCACCGGCGGCCTGATGCATGCCTGCGTCAAGCACGGGGTGAACTATGTGCTGGCCGGCTCCATCCGCGACGACGGCCCCCTGCCCGACACCCTGATGGATTTGGAAAAAGCCCAAGCCGCCTACAGCGAAGCCCTCAAAGGCTGCGAAGTGGTGCTGATGCTCTCCACCATGCTGCATTCCATCGGCGTGGGCAACATGACCCCGGCCGGCGTGAAACTGGTGTGCGTGGACATCAATCCCGCGGTGGTCACCAAGTTGGCCGACCGCGGCAGCGTGGAGTCGGTGGGCATTGTGACCGATGTGGGCTTGTTCCTGAACCTGCTGGCCCGGCGCCTGTGTGGGGGCGAAAAGTAGACGCGGCGGCCCGCCGCGTGGGTTAAGAGCAAGTAAAAAACGACGCCCGCCAATGATTCGGCGGGCGTCGTTTTCAAATGAGTTTGCGGTGAACGCGGCGGGCCGCCGCGTCTACTTTGTTTTCATCGCTTCCAACATGGCACGCACCGCCGCCCCCCGATGGCTGCGGGCGTTTTTAACCTCAGGCGCAAGTTCCGCACTGGTGCAACCGGCGTCTTCCAGCCACAGCAAAGGGTCATAGCCAAAGCCATGAGAGCCGCGCCCCTTTTCCGGCCGGGTTGGATCGGCACATTCTTCATTGAGCAGAATCCGGCCGCGAAATTCGCCGCGCACCACCGCCAAGGGCTCCGCCCGCCCCGGTTCGCACCACGCCAAGGCGCACACAAAGCCGGCCCCGCGCCCCTCTTTGGGCACCCCCTGCAACACAGCCATCAATTTGCGGTTGTTGGCGGGGTCCACCACCGCGCGCGGGCCGGCCAACCCGCTGTATCTGGCCGACAGCACGCCGGGAGCGCCCGCCAAGGCATCCACCGCCAAGCCGGAGTCATCCGCCCACACCGGCAAGCCGGTCAGGCCAGCGTAATGGCGGGCTTTAAGGACGGCATTGCCCTCAAAAGTGGGCTCCCCCTCGTGGGGTTCGGGGATATTTCGGCCACCGGGCAGGTCGGCCAGGCACACAAGGTCCAAATCCACCTTGGCAGCCGCGCAAATCGCGCGGACTTCCTCCACCTTGTGCGGATTTCCGGTGGCCATCAAAATCCGGGGAACCGGTGCAAACGGGGCGGTCAAGGCGGTTATGGGCATGGGCGCATGGTAAGCGGGTCCAACAAAAAAAGTTTTTTTTCTTGACGCTGCCCCACGCGGGGATTAGATTCCCCCAATCTTTTGCCTTCCGCTACAGCCTCCCCCGGAGCTCACCCACCATGACGGTCACCAAACACGGTTTTTGCGGCGGTTCCCTCAACGCCTTTTTCCTGGCCTCCCTGCTTGCGGCACCACTGGCCTTTTCCATCCCGACCACTGCACAGGCCCAGGATGCGGCCGCATCGGACACCGCCAACCCCAACACCGAAGTTTGGCGCCAATTTTGCCACTATGCGCTGATTGCCCGCCCGGATTTGGCCACCAAGGCGGCCGAAACCCTGACCGCCGGCGATGTCACCGGCGACCAATTGCTGGCGGCCATCGAAGCCTCCGAAACCCGCTATCAGGAAGTCGAAAAGATTCTGGATGACGCCTGCAAATTGGACGGGCTCAAGCCCGCCGCCCTCCTGCTCACCGCCAAAATCCAAGCCGCACGCATCGCGCACGCCCAAGATTCCGCCCGCATCGTGGCCGATATCCAGCGCTTGGGCGACGGTGCGCGCCCCTATGCCAACGCGGTGCAGCGGCTCAAGGCCTCGGGCCAGTATGCCGCCCCGTATTACATCACCACCCTGCAGGATCCGACCAAGTCCCGCCTGCATCCCCATGTGCTGGCTGCCATGGCCGAAGTCGGCGACTCCCTGGCTTATCCCTTGTCCGTGGCCCTGCCCCACCTTGACGCCACCACCGCCGAGCGCGTGGCGGATACCTTGGCCAAAATCGGCCACCCCGTCGCCCTGCCCTATCTCAAACTGGCGATGGAAGATTCCCGCCAACGCCAGATGACCCGCGATGTTTTCTCCTCGGTGTACAAGGACATCGCCACCCGGTCGTCGCTGGCCGAATCCGCCCCGGCCACCTTGCTGTTCACCCAGCTTGGCGAATCACTCTATCGCGCCGGCATCCAAAACGGCGCCGATCCGATGGGCACCCTGCACGGCTCCGCATCCGATGGCAAAGGCATCCTCTGGCAATTCGTACCCGGCGCCGGCCTCACGCCGGTCACCGTCCCGGGCAACGTCCTGGCCGACCACCTGGCCATGCAGATGGCCGAAACCGCGCTCTCGCTGGACCCCAAAAACGCCGACGCGCTGAACCTGCATTTGGCCTCCAACCTGCGCCGCGAAAACCGCCTCAAGGGCGTGGCTGACGCCGCCTATCCGGCAACCCGCCTGGCCCCGGCCATCCACCTGCTGCTCTCCGGCCCCGACCAGCAGCAAGCCGTGCTCGTGCGCGCCTTGGACGCCCACGACATCGACTTGGCGCTGGACGCCATTGATGCCCTGAGCAAAACCGTCGATGATTACAACTTCGAGGGCAACCGCCAACCCCTGATCGAGTGCCTGACCTACGGCGACGCCCGCGTGCGCTACAGCGCGGCCTTGGCCTTGGCCAATGCCTCGCCCAAGAGCGAATTCGCAGGCTCCTCCAGCGTCGTGCCCATCCTGGGCCAGATCATCCGCGCCGGCGGCGACCCCAACGCGCTGGTGGTGGCCACCACCGAAGGCGAAAGCAAGGTCGGACCCACCACCGCCGCCCTTGAAAAAGCCGGCTTCAAACAGGCTTTGGGCGGCCGCACCCTGGCCGAAGCCAAAACCGTCGCCATGCCGGCGCTGCCGAGCATCGAACTCATCGTCTACACCGGTTCGCTGCAGGGCTTCAACCAGATGATGGCCGGCGTGCATGGCAACGGCCTGTACCGCACCATCCCCGTGCTGGCCCTGGTGGACGCCCAAACGGCCAACGCCATCCACGTGGCCTACCCCAGCGACCCGCGCATCAGCACCGCCGACGCCACCTTGATCAAGTCCCCCGAGGACTTGGCCAAAACCGCCAAGCTGGCCATCGCCTCCTACATTGGCGGACCCTTGGACAGCGCCATGGTTGATGCTTACGCCGCCACCGCCCTGACCCAGTTGCGCGAAATCGCGCTGTCGCCCTCGGTGTACAACGCGCAGGATGCCCGCTTGGCCCTTGAATCCGCACTGGCCGACACCCGTCCGGCGGTGGCCACCGGCGCGGCCCATGTCCTTGAAAAATTCAACCGCGCCGACACCCAGAACGCCATGCTCAAAACCGCCCTGTTCAACAGTGGCGACGTCCAGGATGCGCAGTTGAACTCCCTGGCCAAGAGCTTTGAATCCTTCGGCAACAAGGCCGACCCCGAACTTTTCAGGCAACTGGTCGAAGCCATGCAAAACGCCCCCTCACCGGCCACCGCCCGTGCGGTGGGCGCCGGCCGCCCGTCGCCCGAGTTGGCGGTGGGCATCATTGTGCCCAAGGCCAAGTAAACATCCGGCCTGCTCCTGCGAAAAAACCTGCAAAAAAACCCCGGGCAAAGCCCGGGGTTTTTTTGCAACGCAGCCTGTAAGCCGAATTCTGTCCCGACTTGCGCCGGTGGCGGCCATTTTTCTAGGCCTTGCGTTGCCGCAAGGCTCAAGCACCCTACCCGCGCCGGGGTTTGCACCCTCATCGGACCGATGTTCCCGCCGGCCATCCTTGCGGAGGCCGGCGGGCGGCGCTGCTTGGGCTTGCACGGGGTGGGGTTTTCCAGCCATGTTTGTCGCCAAACATGCGGTGCGCTCTTACCGCACCCTTTCACCCTTGCCTGATCCCAGTCTTCCTTGCGGAACTTGGGCCATCGGCGGTCCAGTTTCTGTGGCACTTTCCCTACGGTGGCCGTTCCCAGCCCCCGCGGTGGGCGTTACCCACCACCCTGTCCTGCCGTGTTCGGACTTTCCTCGTGCGCCGCAAAGGCGCCCGCGGTCGCCCGGCCGTGTT
This sequence comes from uncultured Phycisphaeraceae bacterium, assembly GCA_964556215.1. Classification (GTDB taxonomy): domain Bacteria; phylum Planctomycetota; class Phycisphaerae; order Phycisphaerales; family Phycisphaeraceae; genus CANIYR01. The sequence goes on along the minus strand of CAZKVP010000011.1, from coordinate 28,412 downwards.
GCGCCGGCATTGTAGCCCCCGAACCCGCCTGACGGCCGCCACGCGTTGCGATGTCTTGTCGGGGGCCGGCGGGCGGGGCGCCTATACTTCCGCCCCATGCGCACGCGCTCTTCCTCCCTGCCCCACGGCCAGCCCGCCATCGTCTGGACCGACACCGCCCGCCAGGCCGAAGGCATGCGCCTGCTGCTGGCCATGGGCGACGCCATCGAGCCCAAGGCCATTGGCGGTCCGGGCAGCGCCTCGCTGCGCCCCGGACAAACCACGGTGGTGCCCCTTGGCCTGCGCGGCGGGGACGACCTGCGCGCCATGGTGATCACCCACAAACCACGCTGGATTTTGGCCCTGACCAACGAAGATGTTCACCCCGACAACCTGCCGCTGGTGGATGGCAAACCGGTCATTTTGATCTGCCGCGAACCCCTGCCCCCGGCCCAGAAGCCCGGCGGCGCGCGGGTGGTGCTGGCCGGCGCCATGCTGGACACCCCGGGGCTGGTCGCCGCGCAAAAACAGGCGCTGAGTTTGGGCGGCCAGAACGTGGTCAATGTGGTCTCCACCGGTGCCCACGACGATGCCGCCTTGCTCGCCCGCTTGGTGGATGCGTGGGACGCCGCGCTGGCCTTCGCCCCCTTCCCGGACCGCATCCACGCCGCACTGTTTGGCCCGATGGGCCGGGCACCTTCCGCCCTGGAAGGCTTGTCCGGCCGCCTGACCGCGCACGGTGTTTTGCCCGGCGAAGGCAGCATTTCGCTTTTGTGCGCCGACTCCGGCCCGGAGCATCGCAGCCTGGACCTGGTGACTGAAAAAGGAAACCTGCACGCCACCCCCGCCCCCGATGGCGCGCAACTGGGCCGTGGCGACGCCATCCTGGCCCAATGGCGGCTGCTGCTGGCGCAGGACGGCCCGGGGCACGCCCCCTCGCCCAAAGCCCTGGCCTGCTGCGCCGCCTGCCTGCTGTCCTTGCGCACCGGCTCGCCGGAAAACCCCGGCCGCATGCTGGCGCTGGGGACGGATTTGTTTTCGTCCGGGGAAACTTATCCGTTGTTTGCGTGAGGGGCAGACCAATGGGCAATGCCCCCCGCTTTACTTGATCCCGTATTCCTTCAACTTCCGGTACAGCGTCCGCTCGCCCATGCCGAGCATTTCGGCGGCTTTCTCGCGGTTGCCGGCGGCGGCGACCAGGGCGTTTCTCACGGCGTTCTTCTCCAACTTGTCCATGCTGGCAACGCCGCGCATGACTTCGCCGTCGGCGGCATCGGCGTCGCCAGAGCCGCGCACTTCGGGCGGCAGATGGCGGGGTTCGATTTTGGAGCCGTCCATCACGATGACGGCATTCTGCACCACGCTCTTCAATTGGCGGATGTTGCCGGGCCAGCCGAATTTCATCAGCATCATCGCGGCATCGTCGGCCAGTTCCGGCGCGGGCTTGTCCATCTCCTTGGCGTATTGCGCGCCGTAATGGCGCACCAGCAGCGGGATGTCTTCGGTCCGCTCGCGCAGGGCCGGCAGGTTGAGGGTGACGCCGGCCAGACGGTAATACAAGTCGCCGCGAAAATCGCCGTTTTCGGCCTGCTTCTTCAAGTCGTGGTTGGTGGCCGAAATCACCCGCACATGCACATGGCGGGCGGCATTGTCGCCCAGGCGCACCACCTCGCCGGATTCCAACACGCGCAGCAGTTTGGCCTGCATGGCAGCGGGCATGTCACCGACTTCGTCCAGAAACAGGGTGCCCTTGTCGGCGTATTCAAAACGGCCCTGCCGCTCCTTGTCGGCCCCGGTGTAGGCGCCGCGCACATGGCCGAACAGTTCGTCCTCCAAAATGGATTCCGACAGGCCGGCGCAATTGAGCGGCACGAAACGGCCGTTTTTGCGTTTGGAATGATTGTGCAGGGCCTGCGCCACCAGTTCTTTGCCGGTGCCGCTTTCGCCGGTGATCAGTACCGGGATGTCGCTGGGGGCGACCATTTTGAGGCGCTGGATGATGTCGCGGATGGCCCGGCTCTCGCCGATGATGCCCTCAAAGCCATACTTCTCATCCAAACGCTCGCGCATTTCTTGGTTGGAGGTTTTGAGGAACACGGTCTCGATGGCCCGCACACACAGGGTGCGGAAAACCTCCAAATCCAGTGGTTTTTCGATGAATTCATAAGCCCCGCCGCGGATGGCTTTTTTGGCGGTGGGAATGTCGCCGTGGGCGGTGACCATCACGGTTTCGGCGTTGGGCTGGTGTTTACGGGCGGCTTCCAGCACTTTCAGGCCGTCTTCCTCGCCGTGCATTTTGAGGTCGGTGACCACCAGGTCAAAGCCGCCGTGGCGCAATTCGTCCTCGGCTTTGGCCAGGTCGTGGACCACGGTGCAGACATGGCCCATGCGTTTGAGGGCCTCGGCCATGACTTCGGCATGGTCCGCTTCATCATCCACAATCAGGATTTGCGCGGTGGGGAGTTCTTCTCTGGACATGCGGGGATTGTAATATCTCCCGCATGCCCCACCGCCTCGGCTGCGTTTCCTATCTCAATACCAAACCGCTGATTGCCGGCTTGGAGGATGATCCCCGCTTCGAACTGCACTTCGCGGTGCCGGCGCAATTGCCGCGCATGCTGCTGGAAAAGGAAGTGGATCTGGCCCTGTGCCCGGTGTTTGACCTGTTCGCCGCCAACGGTGCGCTGGAAGCGGTACCGGTGGGCGGCATCGCTTCGGATGGCGAAACGCTGACGGTCAAACTGTTTTCACGCGTGCCGTTGGCGCAAATACGCACGGTGGCGGCCGACCCCGACAGCCATACCAGCGTCAATCTGCTGCGGGTGCTCTGGCAGCGGCGCCACGGTTTGACCCCGGCATTGCGCCCCATCACCGAGGCCAGCGACACCGATGCGGTGCTGCTGATCGGCGACAAGGTGATCACCCGCGCGCCCAAAGCGACCACCTTTCCCTGGACACTCGACCTTGGCGCGGCCTGGAAGGAAGCCACCGGCCTGCCCTTTGTGTTTGCGGTGTGGATGAAGCGAATTGGCGAGGACCTGGGCGAATTGCCCGCCTTGCTGGCGCAGGCGCGCCAGAGCAACGACGCGCGCCGCGCGGCCATCGCCGACCGCTACGCCCCGGCGCTGGGCTGGCCGGCCGGCTCGCTAGCGCGCCGCTACCTGGCCGACATCCTGCGTTTTGACATCGGCCCGCGCGAGCAGGAGGCCATGGCGCGCTTCGGCGCCGACCTGGCCGCGCTGGACGGCGGCGGAAAGGCGGCGCAGCCATGAGAAAAACCCGCCAAAGCGTGTTCCACCTGCAAACCATGGCCGAATTGGCGGTGCAGTTGTTGCGCGCGCCCCACGACCACCAGATCAGCCACCTGGCCCGCGCCGAAAAACTGCACGACGAAATGCTGCCCGACCCGGATGGCACCTACCCCCTGGCCTATGTGCTGTTCCGCATCACCGGGGTCAAAGCCATGTACGCCACCGATGAAACATTGTTCGCGCGCGGCATCACCCATGACCTGCGCGAGATCATCAGCCAATTGAGCAAAACCCTGCGGCAGGTGATGAACCCCAAAGACGGCTGCATGGACACCCAGGAATTGGCGAAAACAAAAAATGTCGCGACCCGCACCATCGCCCGCTGGCGCGAGGACGGCCTGCGCTGGCGCTGGGGTTTTTTGCAGGAAGGCACCTATTTCCAGGTGCTCTTCCCGGCCGCCGCGGTGGCCGCTTTTGAGGCGACCCACGCCCAAAAGGTGGCCTATGCCACCGCCTTTTCGCAACTGTCCTCGGTGGAATTGCGCAGCCTGTTCAAGCGCGCGCAGCGCCTGGCCGAGGCCACCGGCGCCGAACCCTTCACCGTGGCCCGCCACCTGGCCCGCCGCACCGGCCGCGCCACCGAGACGCTGCGGCTGATCCTGCTCAAACACGATCTGGCGGAAAAGCCGGAAAACCGCATCTTCGCCGACTACACCGCGCTGCTGACCCAGGCCCAGCGCAGTGAGATTTACCGTGCCTGGCTGGCCCGCACCCGCACCCGCGAACTGACCCGCCGCTTCAAGCGCACGCGCGCCACCATCTACCGCGTCATCTCCGAAAAACGGGTGGAAGCGGCCGCAGCCCTGGCCAAACCCTGGCACCCGCTGTCGACGCTGGCGCGCGAGGACGCCCCGGAAGTCTTTTTGTCGGCCCCGATGACCAGCTTCCTTCCCGACACCCTGCCGCAAGGGCCGGCGGACCTGCCGGAAAAAATCCGCCCCTTCTTCGCCAGCCTGCCGCCGACCGAAGATGCCTCCGGCCGCCTGCTGCTGCGCCTGAATTACCTGCACTACCGACTGGGCTGCGAATTGGAAATGGCCAAAAGCCATACTCCGCGCGTGCGCGACGTGGAATCCATCGAAGCCTCATTGCGCGAGGCGCAAGCCTGCCGGGCCGCCTTCGCCCGCGCCTGCCTGCCCCTGGTGCATTCGCTGGCCAACCGCCACCTTGGCGCCAAATTCGCCGGGCCGCTGCGCGAGCGCGTCCTTTTGCGCCTGCTGGACCTTTCCATTCCGGTGCTTGACGAGGCGTTGGACTCCTTTGAGCCGGGCGGAAAAATCCCGTTTGGCGGCTACCTCTCCAACCGCCTGCTCAAGCGCTATGCCCAGCTCCAGGGCGAACCCAGCCACAGCCAAGTGCCGCTGGAGGACCTGGCCGGCCAAGTGCGCAGCCAATTGGAAAAATTGACGCAGGCGGCGGCCTGACGCCGGCCGCCCGTTCGGATAGCCTCCTTAAGATTCGGCACGCTTGGCCGTCCCCTTGGCACCCCATGCCCCACCCCTCCCGCCTGCGCCGCTTTGTCACCCATGCCTTGCTGGCCGCCGCGCTGTGCGCGCTGGCCGCCCCCCTGGTCTGGCATGGCTACGACCTTTGGCAAACCCGCGCCCGCGTGCATGCCCTGGCCGGGGACATGGTCCACAACAAAGCCGCTTTGGGTTATGTCTACGCCCATGCCGGCGATCAACCCGCCGTGGTCGGCGCGTTGGCCAAGGAAGCCCAAACCCTGCCGCCGGACCGGGCGGCCGAAGCCCTGCGGGTGGCGGCCCTGTCATGCGCCGCGGCATGCAGCCCGGACCACCCGGAAATGAATCCCCAAGTGGCCCGGGCCGCCGCCGGGGTGCTGCCGCGTCTGGACAAATTCGAGGATCAATTGCGCCTGCTGCTGCTGCTGGGAAACGCCTCCCTCCACGCGCATGCGCATTCGCGCTCCGCCGACACCCAGGCCTTCGACCTCGCCCTGGCCAAGCAGGCCGCCGACACCGTGGCGGACCAACTCAAGGCCAGACAAAGCGCGCAGGCCCTGCGCGTCATCGGCGCGTTTGAGCGGCTCGACCGCACCCATCCGGCCGTGCGCGCCGGAGAGGAGGCCTACTTGGGTTATTTGGAAAATGCGGACGACCACTCCCTGCTTGAAATGGTCTCCCAACTCAATCAAAACGGCAAATGGGGCCTGACCGCTCCGGTGCCCGCCCCCGACCCGCTCTACAACCGCTGGCTGTGCGCCTTGGCCGGTGTGCCGGGCAGCGACACCCGTCTGATGGCCATCAGCCTGATGCAGGCGCGGCCGCAGGGCGGACACTTCCCCGTGCTGGAAGACGCACTGGTCACCCTGACCACCCAAGATCCGGTCCCGGCCGTGCGCTTGGCCGCCCTGCATGCCATCACCGAATGGGTGCGCCCAAGCGGGGGGACAACCGTACCGGCCCTGGCCAAAGCCATTGCCGCCGCCTCGCATGACGCCGACCCGGCGGTGGCGCGCGAAGCGTGGATCGTGCGCGGACTGCTGCCCGGCGGCGCGGGCGAATCCGCCGCCGCGGAAAATCTGGAAGCAATGCCCTCCACGGTGGCGGAAGCCGCCTTTGTCGCCCTGGTGCGCGCCGCCCCCAACGACGAAAAACTGCTGGCCCGCCTGATCGCGCTGCAAAATGCCGGCGACTCCCTGGCCATTTCGGCCACTTGGGCCCTGTCCGCCAGCGGGCATCCGCTGGCCAAACAGGCGCTGGCCGCATTGCTAAGCGCCCCGGCCAAAGACGCCGACACCGTGCGCCAACTGTGCCAATGGCGCGCACTCTTGGCGGGCCCGCCCGGGCCGGCCCGCGCCTTTCTGGCCCTGCCGGGCATTCCGGCGCCCTTGGCCAATGCCGCCGCCTTTGCCGCCCGGCGCGCGCCCGAATCGCTTGAGGCCAAGGACGAGGGCGCCCGCCTCCACCGCTTGGCCGCACTGGAAGGCCTGCCCCCCGCCGGCAGCACCCACGCCCCGCCGGAGCAGGACATGGGACTGGCCTATCTGGCCCTGGCCAAGGCCGAGCGGGATACCCAACGGCTCATCGCCCATTTGCGCCCCCTGCTCACCAGCCAGGAATCCATCTGGCGCGACGAAGCCTGCCTGGTGGCGGTGGAACGCTTGGATAAAACAGAGCTGACCGAATTGGCGCGCGACTTGCTCGCCACCCCAACCGATGAAGCCAAAATGAGCGGCGCCATGCTGTGTGGCCTTGGCAAGGTCTATCCCAAACGCATCCAGGGCGGCTCCGCCAAATTTCTGATCGAACATCCGGAATGGACCGAGGTCAAACTGTACGCCCAATCCACCACTGAATTGGCCAAACTCGGCCTGTCCACCTTGGACGCCCTCAACGACAACGCCAACCGCTGGAGCGATGCGAAAAGCGCGCAGGAAAAGGGCGTGCTGTTCGCCAGCCAAATCGGCCTGGCATTGCGCGGCGACCGGCCGATGGATGTCGGCGGCTTCCTGTTTGACCAACGCATCCCCTATTCCACCGTGCTGCTGGGCATGCTGCGCCAGGACCGCGCGGCAGCCCTTGACATGCTCCTTGGCGACGGCGTGCGGGTGCCCTTTGTGCCGCGCCAGTTGCTGGCCGACTGGCGCTTTGGCGAAGTGGTGGCGCACTTCCTGCCCAACGCCGGCCCCAACGCCGCCCCGCGCATCGCCGACTGGGGCGACATCCACCTGCAAAACCTGCAATACGAGCAACTGCGGACCTGGTGGCGGTTGCGCCGGCAGAGCGAAGTCAGCGGCGAACCGTGATGCAAAGCGCGGGAAAAACCGCCTACACTCCCCGCCATGCTTGATCTGCGCCCCTTTATCCGCGACATCCCCGATTTCCCAAAGCCGGGCATCCTTTACAAAGACATCACCCCGCTGCTGAGCAATCCAGAGGCACTGGCAGAGGCCGCGGCGCAAATGGCGTTGCCCTTCCGCCACCAAACAATCGACCTGGTATGCGGCGCCGAGAGCCGCGGCTTCATCTTCGGCGCGCTCTTGGCCCGAGAACTTGAAGCCGGATTTGTGCCGCTTAGAAAACCTGGCAAGTTGCCTGCCAAAACCGTGAGCGCCGGCTACGCCCTGGAATACGGCACCGACCAGCTGGAGATCCACACCGATGCCTTCCCCCCAGGCGCGCGGGTGCTGCTGGCCGACGATCTGCTGGCCACCGGGGGCACCCTGGATGCCGGCGTGCGTTTGATCCGCGAACTGGGCGGTGAATTGGCGGGCATCTCGGTGCTGGTGGAATTGCTCGCCCTGGGCGGGCGGTGCCGGCTGCCGGACGATGTGACGATCAGCGCGGTGGTGCGGTATTGAAACGGGGGTTTGCCGGCCGGCCGATGCGCCCGGTACAATCCCCCCTCCTTTCCCGAAATTCACCATGAGCGACCCCACCATTCCCCAAAACGACAAGTTTCACCAGGACACCAACGAGCTTGATGATTTTGCCACCAAACTCAAAATCGGCTGGACCCAATGGGGCAACCTGCTGACCATCGGCCTGGGGTTGGCGGTGCTCACCTTTGTGGTCGCCGGCCCCATGGGCTGGTTTGGCAGGAAAAACCTGCTGGAAACCTACCGGGACAAGCACCATGAAGAGGTTTACCGCGGCCTGACCAGCGACTCGCCCGATGTGCTGGCCAGCCAATCGCTGACCTGCCCGGATCCGAAGATCGGCGCCGTGATGGCCCTGCGCGGTGCGGACTTGTTTTTGAAAAATTCCCAGACCGCCGACAAGGATGAAGACGCGCAAAAGGCGCTGGCCCGGGCGGAGAAACTCTACCAACAGGTGGTGGCCAACCCCGCCGCCGATGCCATGCTCAAGACCGACGCCCGTTTGGGTCTGGGCTCGGTGGCCGAATCCAAACAGGACTGGGCCGGAGCCGAAGCTGCCTACGACCAGGTGATCAAGGACAAAGGCACGCTGCCCAACCTGGTGGCACTGGCCCAATCCCGCAAAAACATTCTGCCCACGCTCAAGCAGCCGGTGGTGTTTGGCCCGGAACCGGTCAAAGCAACCCCCGTCCCGGCGCAAGCGCCAAAATCCGGCCCATCGGCCCCACCGGCCGCCTTGGCGGCACCCTCAGCACCGGCCGCAGCATCCGCCAGCGTGCCCCTCACCACGCCAGTCACGCAGCCGAAATAATCCATGGCCCGCGTCCACTCCAACCCCGATCTGCCCGACCCCGGTTCGGAAGAAGCGTTCTCCCATGCGGGGAAGCGTTTTTTCGCCGAGTCGGTGGAGGATCTGGAGGAAGCCGGCGCCGAGAAGCAAAGCTTCACCATCAGCCGCGACCAGACTTTGCGCTTCGACCAGTATGTGGCCAGCCGCATCAAGAGTTTGTCGCGCAACCAGGCCCAGCGTCTGATCGAAATGGGCGCCGCCACCATCAACGGGCAACCGTCCAAACACTCGCGCAAGTTGAAGGAAGGCGAAGTGGTGGAGGTGCTCATCCCGCCGCGGCCCAACCTCGACATCGTCGGCGAAGACATTCCGCTCGAAATCCTCTACGAGGACGAGGGCTTCCTGGCCGTCAACAAAACCCGCGGCATCATCGTGCACCCGGCGCGCAGCAACCTGACCGGCACCATGCTCAACGCGCTGGTGTGGCATTTCGAACACCACCCGGACAGCAACGTGCCGCTGGAACACCGGGGGCGCATTGATTCCGACCATGTGCCGCAAGCGGCCGGGGCGGACCGCGAACTTTCAGTTCGCAAGGAAGATGGTTTGCGAACTGAAAGTTCGCGGTCCGCCCCAACCCAACCCGGCCTCTCCTCCATCGGCGAAAACGGCGCCCGCCCCGGCGTCATCCACCGCCTGGACAAGGACACCACCGGCGTCATTTTGTTCGGCAAGACCGAGGAAGCCCACTGGAAGATCGCCCATCAATTCGAATTCCGCCAGACCAGCAAAGCCTACCTGGCGGTGGTCCACGGCTGCCCGGAGCCGCTTTCAGGCATGCTCGACCAGCCGCTGGGCAAGCACCCGACCATCCGCGAAGCCATGTGCGTGCGCAACGACGCCGACGGCAAAGCCTCGCTGACTTTTTACCGGGTGCGCGAGCGTTACCAGGGTTATGCGCTGGTGGAGTTGGACCTTAAAACCGGCCGCACCCACCAGATCCGCGTGCATCTGGCCTATCAGGGCTGGCCCATCGTCGGCGACTCGATTTATGGCGGCGAACCGGTGGGCCTGAAGGAATTGGATGCCCCGCCCTTCCCCGCCGGTGGCCGCACCCACATGAATTTCGCCCGCACCAAGGATGAGGGCAAAAAACATGTGGAGCAGAGCGCGCTGCGCGAAGCCAGCGACCACCCGGATGGCAAAGTCATCATGGGCACGCCGGCCCTGCATGCGGGTTACCTCAAAATCCACCACCCCACCCTTGGCCACCCGATGGTGTTCACCGCGCCGCTGCACGAACCGATGCTGACCCTGGTGCGCGAACTGCGCAAGCGGCCGCACCCGGACGGGATGCAGGGGATTGACGAGGGGACGCAGATTGATTTGGCGAAGGCGATCCCGGAGGAATAATTATTTTTTCGGCTGCTGCATGCTCAAGCAATGCAGCGCGCCCAGGCCCACCACCAAAAACTCCGCCCGCACCGGCACGATTTTCACGCCGAGGGCGGCCTGCTCCAGGATGCGGCAGGCCAGGTCGTCTTTGGCCTGGCCGAACACCGGCACAAACATCGCGCCATTGGCGAAGATGAAGTTGGCGTAAGACGCCGGCACCGGCTGGATGCCCCCGCCGCGGTAATGATCATCCACCGGGAAGTCATAAAGCAACGGCTCGGGGAAGGGCAATTCGATCACCTCGAATTTTTTGCCGTTTTCATCCTTGGCCTCGCGCAGCGCTTTCAGATTGGCGGTGGTGACTTCATGATCGTCGTGGCCTTCGGGGGCGCTGACGCACACGATGCGGTCTTTGGCGACAAAGCGGGCGATGTCGTCGATGTGACCGTCGGTGTCGTCGCCGCTGATGCCACCGGGCAGCCACACGGTGTTGGTGGTACCCAGCGATTCGTGCAGATAAGCCTCGATTTGCGCCGGGTTGAGCCACGGGTTGCGGCTGGAGGAATACAGGCACTGGGCGGTGGTCAGCAAGGTGCCGGAGCCGTTGACTTCGATCGAGCCGCCCTCCAGCACGAAGTCGTGCACCTTGAGCGCGAAACCTTCGCGGGCGGAGATCTCCTGCGGCACCACATTGTCAAACGAGCGCTCGCCCTCGTACTTGCCGCCCCAGGCGTTGAAGTAAAAATCATGGGCGCCGATTTCGCGCTTGCCGTCAACTTCGCGGGTCACGAAGATCGGGCCGAAGTCGCGGATCCACGAATCGTCGGTGGCAATGCCCAGTTCATCGGTGGTGCGCACGCGCACAAAGGGCGCCATGGCGGCGCGCCAGGCGGCGTGTTGCGCCTTGACCTGTTCAAAACAGCCCGGCCATGTTTCTTCGTTGTGCGGGGGCACCACCCAGATGGCGTCCAAGGGCTCCCACTCGGCGGGCATGCGAAAGCCTTTGCCGCCGGCAAAGGGGGTGATCTGGGGGAAGGCCGGGATTTTGGGATGGGAAACAAGCATGAGAGGAATCAAGGAACCCCGCGCGTCAGCAAGGGGACAGAGAAATGGAATAAAAACGGGAAAGCGCCCCCTCCCTTACGGTCGGGGTTCTTTGGGCTGGGCGTCTTGGGGCTTGGTTTCTTTGGCGGGATATTCAAACTGCCGCGATTCGGCCTGCTGTTTTTTCTCCGCCCGCCATCCCTGGTATCCCATGAAGGCCGAGGCGCAGAGCGCCAGCACGAAAAAGCCCATCGAAATGCAGGCCATGATGCGCTGGCCGTTGCGCCACGCCCACCAGGCCCTCAGGCCGTTGAACACGGTCAGTCCCAAACACGCCAAAGCAAAAGCATATTCCGGTTGCATCTTATTTTCCCCCCCAACGCGTGAGTAATCCGTCATAAGCATCCACGCGGCGGTCGCGCAGAAAGGGCCAGCCGCGCCGCAGCGCTTCGATGCGCGACAAATCAATTTCCGCCATCACCACTTGCGCTTCGGTCTCGGAGCCCTGCGCCATGATCACGCCATCGGGGCCGCAGATGAAGGACGATCCCCAGAAGGTCAACTCGCGCTCAGAACCCACGCGGTTGGGCGCGCACACGAACACGCCATTGGCGATGGCATGGGCGCGCATGGCGGTGATCCACGCCTCGCGCTGGGCGGCGCGGGTGGCCGGCGACTCGCCCTTGTCCTTGTCGTTGTAATAGCCGATGGCGGTCGGGTAGGCCAGCAATTGCGCCCCTTTGAGCGCGGTGGCACGGGCGGCCTCGGGGTACCACTGGTCCCAACACACCAAGGGCCCGAGTTTGACCACCGGCGTTTGCTGGCACTGGAAGCCCAAATCGCCGGGGGCGAAGTAATACTTCTCCTCAAAGCGCGGGTCATGCGGAATGTGCATCTTGCGGTACTTGCCCAAATCTTCGCCGGAAGGGCCGAAGGTCACCGAGGTGTTGAAGTACAGCCCGTCGGTGGCCCGCTCATAGAGCGAGGCGTGGATGGTGACTTTGAGTTCTTTGGCCAACGCGGCGATCTTTTGCGACGACGGGCCGGGAATGGTTTCGGCGTAGCCAAAACGGGCTTCGTCGAGACCTTGGCAGAAATACCAGGCCAGGAACAGTTCCTGGGTGACGATCAGCTTGGCACCGGCTTTGGCCGCTTCGCGAGCCTGGGCTTCAAAGACGGCGAAAATGGCGTCTTTGGACGCATTTTCCGGCGAGGCGTGCTGGCAGAGGGCGAGGAGGAATTTGGAGTGGGGCATGAGGGTGGGGATTTTAGCGGTAGCGGCAACATCCTGTTCATCGCGGCATGCCAACTCACCTTCCCCTCACACCGCAAAGCGCCCCTTCAATTCCTCCAACTTGAACTGCTTGAGCAACACCTGCAACGATGCCGCCGCCCGCTTGTTGGGCTTGCCGGTGCGCTTGGCGATGATCAATTCGTTCTTCACCGCATGTTCCCAGCCCACCAACTCGGTGACGGTCACCTGGTAGCCGTGGGCCTCCAACCGCAGGCCGCGCAGCACATTGGTCAGATGGCTGCCGAATTCGCGCGCGTGCAGGGCGTGGCGGAACAGGTCGCTTAGCGGGTGGCCATCCATCTTGACCTTGCTTTGGCGCAAATGGGTGGCGACCTCCGCTTGGCAGCAGGGCACCAGCACCACTGACTGCGCTTGTTTGGCCAAGGCGAAATCAATCGCATCGTCGGTGGCGGTGTTGCAGGCATGCAGGGCGGTGACGATGTCCACCTCGCCCGGCACGCCGGCGGCAGCCTCTGCCGCTGGCAGGTGCAAAAACTCCATGCCGGAAAAGCCTGCCTGCGCCGCCAACGCGCGCGAGGAGGCCACCAACTCGGCGCGGGTTTCAATGCCGACCACGCGGGACTGCCCTTTTTTTGCCTTCAGGCACAGGTCGTAGAGAATGAAGCCAAGGTACGACTTGCCGGCGCCGTGGTCCACCAAAGTCAATTGCGCCTTCTCTTTGAGGACTTCATCAATCAACGGCGCGATGAATTGAACCAGGTGATTGACCTGTTTCAACTTGCGCCGGCTGTCCTGGTTCAGCTTGCCCTCGCGCGTCAAAATGTGCAGCGCCTTGAGCAACTCGAGGGATTGGCCGGGCTGGATGTCGTGGGGGTCGGGCATGGGGGAAGTCTATCGCCCGCAATGATCGCACTGCGGTGCCCGACCTGGAAAGTCAGGAAATGCGCCGTGAAATTTTGCAATGTCAGAGCATTTTTGAAAACAACCCGTGTGCCGCACTGCGAAGCAGTGCCTGTCCCTGGCCAGGGGTGCAACCCCTGGAATAGAAGCCCAAATCACTCCCACCCCGAAGGGGTGGAGGAGCCTTTCCTCCACCCCTTCGGGGTGGTTTGTTTCCTCGACATAAACCAGGGGTTGCACCCCTGGCCAGGAACAACCACCGCTTCGCGGTGAAGCAATGGCGCTCACTAGAACGCACGGACTATTTCCGAAACGGCTCTAACACATCACTGCCATTCCATCACCCTTTGCGCGGCGAGCCCATCCACTCCCGGCGCGCCTGCGCCACCCGCAAAAACAAATCGGCGTCGGCTTGGTCGGCAAGCACGAAGGTCACCCGCTGGGGAACGCAAGAACGCAGCAGGTGCCCGTGCACATGGCCGAAGGCGATTTTGGCGGCGCGTTCTTTGGGGAACGATGCGAAATCAAGGCGCAAAGCCAAGTGCGCCGCGCCGTCTTTCTCCGCCCCATTCAGGGCGCAGACCACCGACCAGGCCCAAGTGTTATCCTCGTGGGTGTCGCTCAGTTTGGCGTTTTCATCGCCGTGCCAGGGCGGGGCGGAGATAGCCACTTGCGCATCGGCTTCGCAAGGGCCAACGCGCACAGCCATGCGCGCCACGGGGGCGTCCATGTTTTGATCGGCTGGGGAGGGTTGGGGGAGGGGGAGCATGAATTATTCCTCACCTGCGCAAAAACAAATCCGCCGAAACCTTAAATCGCTCGCAAAGCGCCATGATGTTGGCCTTGGACAACTCCCGCTCACCGGACAACACTTTGTGCCCGAGCGTCCGGTTGCCGAGCAGGCGGCCCAAGTCGGATGGCGTCATGCCTTGGGCATCGCACAGGGATTGCAAAATACCAACAGCCGTCAGGTCACCGGTTTCGATCGCATGATGCTCGGATTCATACGCCTCGATCAACTGAATCCAGGTTTCGGCGTAATCACGCTGGCCCAGCGTGTTGTGCGGTAGGGCCATCAGTTGGTCCACCAACTCAATGGCATCCTCAAGTTCAAGACTGTCGTGGATGGCCCGCGGCGGTTTCATCATGACCAGATCGTTGAAGCGACCAGGCAGACGGGCGGGGATTGCGGCATGGGTCAGTGTTGGCATGTGCCACCTCGTTTCCATTGGTTGCGGTCGTATTGCGCGTGGGTCAGGACATGCTTGACGGTGATGGCCTTCCAGTCGTACCGGATGCGCACGATCAGCCGGTATTTGTTGTTCTTGATGTCGAACACGGTGGACATGCACCAGTCGGTCTTCACTTGGTCCGTCGCGACGGAAAAGGTCCGCCGCACATCCATCAGGTTGGCCCAGTCGGCTTTGGTCGCCTTCAGATACCACTCGCGCAGCGGGCGCTGGGCATCCGGGTGCTTTTCCCAGAATTTGCGCAGCGGTTTAAGGGAAACGACGCGAAACATTGTCTTCATTATGTAGACATGCATGAAGAATGTCAAACGCAAAAATGTGAAAAGCAGATTCTCACCCCACCTGCCACCCCTGCCCCACCCCCACCTTCACCCCATAAACGCGGCTCAGATTTTCTTCCGTCAAAACCTCGCCCGCCGCCCCAGCGACGATCAGCCGACCATCCTGCATCAACCAAGCTTGGTCGGCAAAAGCGGCCGCCACATGCAGGTCGTGCACCACCGCCACCACCGTCACCCCTTGCGCCACCAGCAGGCGCAATTTTTCAAACAGAAAAATCACTTGCGCCGGGTCCAAATTGGCGTCCGGCTCGTCGAGCAGCAACACGCCACCTTGGGCGCCATCCAATTGCGCCAAGGCCCGGGCCAGCATCACACGGCGGCGCTGGCCGCCCGACAACGCCCCCACCGGGGCATCGGCCAATGACTCCAACTCCATGCGCGCCATGGCTCGCGTGGCGGCAGCCTGGGTTTGACCAAGCGGCTCGGCATGGGCAACCCGGCCCATGGCCACCATCTCACCGACTGAAAAAGACTCGCCACCATGGGTTTGATGGGGCACCCATGCCACGCGGGCGGCCCACGCCCGGGCCGGCCAGGCTGCCAATGGGCGCCCGGCCAGAGACACCCTGCCCGCTGTGGGAGCGCGCAACCCGGCCATCAAAGACAGCAAAACACTCTTGCCGGCGCCATTTGGCCCCAAAATGACGGTCAATCGCCCGGCCGGCACTTGGGCGCTGATCCGGGTGAGCACCGCCAAGCCGGGCTCAAACGAAAAACCGACCTCCTGCAAGGAAAAAAGGGCCTCTGGCAATGAATTGGGGCTGGCCTGCATCCGGGGAGTTTAGGCGACCGCAATGCCCCCGACTCCCCACTTTTTCCCCCGCCCCCGATTTGACAGAAAGCGGCAAGTTGCTATCCTGCTCGGCCCCATTCTTAGTACTGGGTCTGTTTCGTCCCTGTTTGACACCCTGTTTGCACCCTATTTCCCGCTCCTTTTTGGGCCGCCACCATGAATCGCCAGACCACCCTCGCCAAGAACCACGAAGTCACCCGCGCGTGGGTACAGATTGACGCCACCGACAAGGTGCTCGGCCGCCTCGCCGCCGAAGTCGCCACCATCCTCATGGGCAAGAACAAAGCCACCTACACCCCGCACCACGATGTGGGCGACTTTGTCGTCATCACCAACTGCGAGAAGGTGAAGCTGACCGGCAAGAAACTCGACCAGAAGAGCCACGCTTCCTACTCGAAGCACCCGGGCGGCCTCAAGACCACCACCTTGCGCACCGTTTTGGCCACCCATCCCGACCGCGTGATCGAAAACGCCGTCAAGCGCATGATGCCCAAAAACAAGATCGCCGTGCACCAGATGACCAAGCTCAAGATCTACGCCGGCGGCAAGCACCCCCACGTGGCCCAGGGCGTCAAAGCCCAGAGCGCCAAAGCCGCCGCCTGATCCCCTCCTTATCCCAACACCCCATCCCGAACTTGAAGCCCCAAGTTTGAATTGAAGAAAAACGCCATGAGCGACATCCAAATCCCGACCCTCGAAGCAGCCCCCGCCACCGCCGCCCACGTGCGCCCCCTGGCCGCCGCCGTCAAACCCGACGCCGCCGGTTTCATCTGGGGCACCGGCCGCCGCAAGACTTCGGTCGCGCGTGTGCGCATCAAGCCCGGCACCGGCAAGTTCCTGGTCAAGAGCACCGCCGGCACCCAAAAGGCCCACGATGTGTTCTTCACCGAAGTGCAGGGACAGAACTCCTGCATCTCGCCCCTCAAGGCCACCGAGATGCTCGGCAAGCTTGACGTGTTCGTCACCGTCAACGGCGGCGGCATCACCGGCCAGGCCGAAGCCATCACCCTCGGTTTGGCCCGCGCCCTCAAGGGCTACGCCCCCGAACTTGAAAACACCCTGCGCGAAAACGGCTTCATGACCCGCGACGACCGCAAGGTCGAGCGCAAGAAATACGGCCAAGCCGGCGCCCGCCGCCGCTTCCAGTTCTCCAAGCGCTAAACCATTCCCAGCGATTTTCCAGAAAACCCGCCATTTGGCGGGTTTTTTCTTTTCTTTCCACATTCCACCGATAGACTACCCCCATGCAAATCCGCCAAGGCATTGCCGTCTCCCCGGGCGTGGCCATCGCCCCCGCCATCGTGCTCAACGCCGACGAGCATTCCATCGCGCGCGAGGTGGTGGGGCTGGCCCAGGTCCCCAGGGAATTGGCGCGCCTGCAGACCGCCTTGGACGCTTCAAGGGATGAGATCGGCAAACAGATGGCCGCCACCGCCTCGGCGCTTGGCTCCGAGTTGGCGGCCATCTTCGGTTTCCACCAGGGCATGCTGGCCGACAAGCACCTGCTCGACCAGTTGGCAACGCAGATCAAACAGGACAAGGTCACCGCCGAGTACGCCGTGTTCGCGGTGTTCGAGCGTCTGGCCGACACCTTTCTGGCGCAGGACAACGCCTTTTTCAGGGAACGATCGGGCGACATCTACGACCTCAAGCGGCGCGTGCTGCGCCACCTGCACGGCCACGGCGAAACCACTTTGGGCTCGGTGGACCAGCCCTGCGTCCTGGTGGCCCACGACCTGACTCCCAGCCAGACCGCCGCCCTTGATAAAAACCGCATCCGCGCGATCGCCACCGACCTTGGCGGACGCACCAGCCACACCGCGATTCTGGCCCATGCGTTGGGCATTCCGGCGGTGGTGGGCCTGGACAACATCACCGAAACCATCAAGGGCGGCGCCATCGTCATCATCGACGGCAATGACGGCCTGGTGATCGTGGATCCGGACGCCAAGCACCTGCTGAAATACCGGCAGGAACTGGAACGCGAAACCCGGGCCGAGCGCAAGCGCGACACCCTGCGCGACCTGCCGGCGCAAACCCAGGACGGCACCCGCATCACCTTGCTGGCCAACATCGAACAGGCCGATGAAATCCCCGCCGCGCTGGAGAAAGGCGCGGAAGGCGTGGGCCTGTTCCGCTCCGAATACCTGTTCCTTGGCAATGACCACGAGCCGGACGAAGACGAGCAGTATGCCGCCTACCGCGAGGCGGTGCGGCTCCTTGACGGCAAACCGCTGACCATCCGCACCCTGGACCTTGGCGCCGACAAGCAGGACAGCGGCATCGAGGCCCTCAAAGACTTGGGCAACGAACGCAACCCCTTCCTTGGCTGCCGCTCCATCCGGTTGTGCCTGCAAAACCTGCCGCTGTTTGGCACCCAGTTGCGCGCCATTTTGCGCGCCTCGGCCCACGGCCCGGTCAAGGTGATGTTCCCGCTCATCTCCCACCTGTCGGAACTGCGCCAGGCCAAAATGGTGCTCACCGACGCCATGAACGAGTTGGCCGACCGCGGCATCGCCTTCGACCAGCACATCCAGATCGGCATGATGGTGGAGGTGCCCGCCGCCGCGCTGCAGGCCTACGCCTTCGCCAAAGAGGTGGATTTCTTCTCCATCGGCACCAACGACCTGGTGCAATACACCGTGGCGGTGGACCGCGGCAACGAGCGCATCGCCAACCTGTACACCGACGCCCACCCCGCCGTCCTGCACCTGATCAAGGAAGTGCTGCGCGCGGCCAACCGCGCCAAAATCGAAGTGTCCCTGTGCGGCGAAATGGGCGGCGACCCGGCCTTTGTTCTGTTCCTGGCCGGCCTTGGCATGCGCAACCTCTCCATCACCCCCCCCGCCATCCCGCAGGCCAAGGAAATCATCCGCGGGGTCACCATCAAGCGTTGCCAGCGCATCGCCCGCGAGGCGGCCGCCTTCGACACCGAACAGGAAGTGCGGGAGTATCTGCATGCGGAATTGAGGAAGGTGACGGGGTAAAAGGGCACCTTCAGAAACGGCATCCCAACGCTACAATTCGCCCTTTTCCCCTCTCCCTGAATTTGCGCCCCTTCCCATGTCCACCGACCCAACCGCCAAACTGGACCCCAACGACCGCGCCATTGCTGAAGTCCCCCCCTCGGTGATCGGAAAAGTCATTCCGATTTTGGACTTCGGCAGCCAATATGTGCAGCTCATCGCCCGCCGCGTGCGCGACGCCGGCGTGTACTCGGTGCTGCTGGGCCCTTCGGTCACCATCGAGCAATTGAAGAAGTTGAAGCCCAAGGGCATCATCCTCTCCGGCGGCCCCGCGTCGGTGTACGAGAAGGGCGCGCCCAAGCCCGACCCGCGCCTGTTTGAACTCGGTGTGCCGGTGCTTGGCATCTGCTACGGCATGCAGTCCGGCTGCGAACTGCTCGGCGCCGAAGTCAAGCCCGCCCACAGCCGCGAATACGGCGGCGTGAAGCTGCATGTGGCACCCAACAGCGACCTGCTCAAGGGCATCCCGGCCGAAACCACCTGCTGGATGAGCCACGGCGACCAGGTGCAATCACTGCCGGCGGATTTCGAGCCCCTGGCCCACACCGAGACCTGCCCCTATGCCGCAGTCAAGCACAAAACCAAGCCTTTCTACGGCGTGCAGTTCCACCCGGAAGTGACCCACACCCCGCACGGCACCGACCTGCTGTCCAACTTCATCTTCAACATCTGCAAGTGCAATGCAACCTGGAAGATGGCCGACTTCATCGAAACCGAAGTCAAACGCATCCGGGCGCAAGTCGGCGACAAACGCGTGATCTGCGGCTTGTCTGGCGGCGTGGATTCCTCGGTGGTCGCCGCGCTGCTGGCCAAGGCCATCGGCAAGCAACTGACCTGCATCTTTGTCGACAACGGCTTGCTGCGCAAGGGCGAACGCGAATTCGTCGAGCGCGCCTTTGTCGGCCACTTCGACATTGATTTCCGCGTGGTGGATGCCTCCAAGGAATTCCTCTCCGACCTCGCCGGCATCACCGATCCGCAGACCAAACGCAAGTTGATCGGCTCGCGCTTCATCGAAGTGTTCAAGGAAGCCGCCAAGAGCATCCCCGACGCCCACTTCCTCGCGCAAGGCACGCTCTACCCCGATGTGATCGAATCTGGCCACGGCTACGCCGGCACCGCCGCCAACATCAAACTGCACCACAATGTGGGCGGTCTGCCCGAGCAGTTGGGCTTCAAGCTGGTCGAGCCGTTGCGCAACCTGTTCAAGGACGAGGTGCGTAAAATGGGCGCCGTTTTGGGCCTGCCGGACCAAATGGTCTGGCGCCACCCCTTCCCCGGCCCCGGCCTGGCGGTGCGCATCTTGGGCGAAATCAACCCGGCGCAACTGGCCATCCTGCGCGACGCCGATGAAATCCTTTTGGAAGAAATCGTCTCCAACGACCTCTACCGCAAGACCAGCCAGGTGTTCGCCGTCTTGCTGCCGGTCAAGGCGGTGGGCGTGATGGGCGACGGCCGCACCCACGAGCAGGTGATCGCCGTGCGCGCGGTGGAAACCCAGGACTTCATGACCGCCGACTGGGCCCGCCTGCCCTACGACGTCTTGGCCCGCATCAGCACCCGCATCATCAACGAAGTGCGCGGCGTCAACCGCGTGTGCTACGACATTTCCAGCAAGCCACCGGCCACCATCGAGTGGGAATAAGCGGAAATAAGCGAATGGCCCCGTTGCCAAGCCAAGGCGCAAGTCCCTACAATTGCGCCCCATGAGGGAGTAGCTCAGTGGTAGAGCGGCAGCCTTCCAAGCTGCATGTCGCGGGTTCGACCCCCGTCTCCCTCTTTCGCAAACCGCCGCTGAAAAGCGGCGTTTTTGCTTCCCCCTCCCGCCATGCCCACCCTCCCCTCCCCTGATGCGTTGCGCCCCTTTTTCTCCGACCTGCGCGCGGTGCTGGCGGGGGAAATCCACGACGACCTCACCTTGCGCGGCGTGTTCGCCACCGACGCCAGCGTGTACCAGGTGATGCCGCTGGCGGTGGCTTTTCCCAAGAACGACGACGATGTGCGCAGGATTTTGGAATTTGCAACCGAGCATGGCGTGCCGCTGACCGGGCGCGGCGGGGGCACCAGTTTGTCGGGGCAGGCCATCGGGCCGGGCATCGTGGTGGATTTTTCACGCCACATGAACCGCGTGCTGGAAGTCGCCGCCGACGGCTCCTGGGTGCGCGTCGAGCCGGGCGTGGTGCTGGACGAACTCAACCGGATGCTGGCGCCCTTGGGGACGCATTTTGCGCCCGATCCGGCCACCGGCAGCCGGGCCACCCTTGGCGGCATGATCGGCAACAACTCCTGCGGCACCCGCTCGATCGTCTACGGCCGCACCATTGATTCAGTGTTGAATTTGCGCCTGCTGCTGGCCGACGGTTCCGAAATCCAGACCCCGCGGCTGGATGAATCCGGCTGGCAAGCCGCCTGCGCCAAGCCGGGGCGTGAAGGGGAGATTTACCGTGGCGTGGATGCGGTGGTCAAAGCGAATGAAGCGCAAATCAAAGCCAAATTTCCGCCTTTGCCGCGGGTGGTGGCCGGCTACGCGCTCAATGGCTTGCTCAAACCGGAACGTTCCTTGGCCGACCTTGTCGTGGGTGGCGAAGGCACTTTGGGTCTGGTGCTGGAGGCGACCTTGCGCCTGATCCCTTTGCCCAAAGCCACCGCGCTGGTGGTGGTGGGCTTTGACACGCTGGAAGATGCGTTGACGCCGTTGCCGGCCATGCTGCGCCATAAACCCTCCGCCATCGAATTGCTCGACGAAGTGGTGATTCAAGAGGCTTTGCGCAATGCATCCACCCGCGACTTGGCCGCGTTTTTGGCGGTCTCGGGCAAGGTGCCGCATGCGGTTCACCTGTGCGAATTTTTCGGCGAAACGCCGCAGGAGGCGCAACTGAAAGCCAAGGCCTTTGCCGGGGCGATGCGGCATGAGGGCATCGGCTCTTCGCACACCCTGTGTCTGGACCAAGCCGAACAGCACCGCGCGTGGGAAGTGCGCCGTCTGGGTCTTGGGCTCATCTCCAACCAGCCCGGCAAACAAAAAGGCGTCTCCACCATCGAGGACGCCTGCGTGCCGGTGGAGAAGTTGGCCGAGTACGCCCGCTTTGTTTATGCCAGTTGCGCCAAGCACGGCATCCACACCGCCACCTACGCCCATGCCTCGGTCGGCGTCCTGCATTTCAAAGCCATGCTGGATTTGCATGAAGCGCCCGACCGCCTGGCTCTGCGCAAAGTCGGCGAAGAATGTTTTGAGGAATGTTTGCGCCTGGGCGGTGTGTTCTCCGGCGAGCACGGCGACGGCATCGTGCGCGGCGAGTTCGTCGAAAAGCAGTTCGGTCCCGCGCTGTACCAGGCCTTCCGCCGGATCAAAGCCCTGTTCGATCCGGCCAACCTGATGAATCCGGGGCGCAAGTTGGATGCCCCGCCGATGGACGGCCCGTTGCGCTACGGCGACAACAGCCAAGACGGCAACCATCACGGCGGCGCACCCAAAGACTATCCCATGCGCATCGCCGAAGTCGGCGGCCTGTTCCGCTACGCCGGCCAGGACGGTGTGGTCGGCGCCATCGAGCAATGCAACGGCGTGGGCGCCTGCCGCAAATTGGGCAGCGGCAACATGTGCCCGTCCTACCGCGTCACCAAGGATGAAGCCCACAGCACCCGCGGCCGTGCCAACGCGCTGCGCTTGGCGATCTCCGGCCAATTGAACGGCGAAATCGGCGCCAAGGGCCTGGCCGACGATGGTCTGCACGAAACCCTGGACCTGTGCCTGTCGTGCAAAGCCTGCAAGGCCGAATGCCCCAACGCGGTGGACATGGCGCGTTTGAAAAGTGAGGCCCTGCAAGCCCGGTGGGACCGCGACGGCGTGGCGCCTTGGGCCCGTTTGGTCGGCAACCTGCCGGCCGAGGCGGCCAAATGGGCCGGCGGCACCATCGGATCCGCCCTGGTAAAAAACGCCCTGGTGCGCTGGTTCATGGCCAAGCGTTACGGCATCGACCGCCGCCGCGCCCTGCCGCAGATGGCGACCCAAACGCTGGACGAATTGCTCAAGGCGCACCACCTGCCTTCCGCAAAAGGGACGCAAAAAGTCGTGCTGTTCGCCGACACCTGGATGCGCTACTTTGAGCCGCACATCGGTCTGGCCACGGTGGAACTTTTGGAATCCTGCGGCTTCCAGGTCATCCTGACCAAGAGCCACGACAGCCAGCGCCCGCGCCTGTCCGCCGGCCTGGTGCGCGAGGCCAAGGTGCATGGCGCCAAATTGTTCGATGAATTGCGCCTCCATGCCGCGCAGGGCCTGCCCATCGTGGTGGTGGAGCCTTCCGATTGTTCTTCCATCACCGACGATCTGCCCGACCTTTTGGAGGATCCGGCAGGCGCCGCGTGCAGCAATGCCCAGGTGGTCCAACAGGTGCGGTTGATTGACGATTTCATCGCCGAGCGGGTGGAGCAAGGCCTGCGTCTGCGCCCGGTGACCGGCCTGGCGCCGGGCCCGGCCCTGCTGCATCCCCATTGCCACCAGCGCGCGTTGTTCTCTGCCGCCGCGCCCAAAAAAATTCTGGAGGCGGCCGGCTTCAGTGTCGATGCGCCGGAAACCGGCTGCTGCGGCATGGCCGGGTCCTTCGGCTACACCCACCATGATTTGTCGGAAAAAGTGGGGGAGGACCGCCTGTTCCCCGCCGTGCGCGCCGCCAACGAAAAACGCCGGCAGGTGGTCGCCACCGGCACCAGTTGCCGGGCGCAATTGCAGGATTTCACCCAGACCGCCGCCGCGCACTGGGTGGAGTTGGTGCGCGGGAATGGATGATTCAGCCGCAGAGCGGAGCCCATGGAAAATCTACCCCATCCGCGCCAAAGCCCCCGCCACCCGCCGCATGGGCAGCCCCACCACCGTGGTTTCATCGCCCTGGACCGTCAGGGGCCAGCCCGCAGCCCTGAGATCGGACAGGTTGTAGCCGCCGGCCTTGCCCTGCCACCCGCCGGCATCCAGCGCCGTTTGCAGTTGCGCCTCGCCCACGGCCCCGCAGCACACCACGGCTTCATCGGTGAAATTCTCGGCATGGCCGCCGGGCGAAAGGATCGCCACGCCGGTCAGCACACGCTGCCGGCCGCCGATCAGCAGGCGCAGCATGCGCGCGGCATCCGCACGGTCGCGCGGCTTGCCCAGAAGATTTCCGCCTTCATCCACACACACGGTGTCGGCGGCCAAGACCACGGCCTGGCCCGTCAAAACCGCCCGCAGACTTTGCGCCTTTTGCAGCGCCAAAGAGGCGGCAAAACCCGCCGGATCATGGTGCGGATCAGGCTGGTCGGGATCGGCAAACGGCGGCTCCATCTGTTCAAAAACAAAGCCCGCTTCACACAGCAGCTGCGCGCGGCGCGGGGATTGGCTGGCAAGGATCAGGCGCATGGTTCATTTTCCCCACAGATTGATGAAACCAGTCATGCCCAGCGGCGCGCCGACCAGCTTCAATTCGGTCACGCGCCAGCCGGCGGGGGTTTTCTTCCAGTAAACGTTCCAGGTGGTCATGACGGCGCCCTCCCACCGGGCGCTGCCGGCCTGCACCGAAACGTGCACAAAGGCGGCATCGTCAGCGGTAAAAGTGGCCTCCATATTTGAACACACCATGGTCTTCGCCTGCATGCTCGCCAAACGGGCGCGCAAAACCTGGTCGCTGATCGCAATCCCGCGCGACTGGTTGCCCGTGCTTACTTTGATCTCCGGGGCCAACAGGCTGTCGAGCACTTTGAAGTCCGGCCCGATGCCGGCCTGCGCCAACTCCCGGGTCTGGCGCACCAGCCTCTCGCTGCGGGTCTCCACCAGATACGCCGCGGCCAACACCAGCAGCATCGCACCCAACGCGCCCCATGAAGCGCGCAGAAGTTTGGGCTTCTCCATGCGCCGCCCGACCAGGCGCAAGCCGGCAAACAGCAGCACCAAACCCACCGCGAGGGGCCAAGGATTGCCAAACAGCCACTCGGGCCAGGCGATTTCAAGGAGGATTGGGTTCATGGCGGGATTCTAGGCCCTCACCGGCTCTTTGCCGGCGAACTCAATCCACAATCATCCCAAACCGCAACTGCTCGGCTTGCGGCCCCTGCCCCAGCGCCGCGCCGATGGCCAAACCGAATTCAATGGCCGCCCCCGGCCCCTTGCCGGTGAGCAGTTGGCCGTCACGCTCGATGCGGCCGCCGGTGTGGGTGCCACTGTGAATTTGCGCCTCGACGCCGGGGTAACAGGTGTATTTTTTGCCTTCCAGCAAGCCCGCCTTGTCCAGCGCCAAAGGCGCGGCGCACAGGGCAGCCACCAGATGGCCGGCGGCGTGGACCTCCTGCACCAGTTTGATGACGGCCGGATTGTCGCGCAGGTGATGGGCACCGGGCAGGCCGCCGGGCAGCACCACCGCCAGCGTGTGGGACGCTTTGACTTCAGACAGCAGGCAGTCGGCCTTGAAGGAAAGGCCGTGCGCGCCCTTGACCTCGCGGCCCTCGGTGCCGACGGCCAGCACCTCGAAGCCCAACCGGCGCAGCACATCAATGGGGGCGGCGGCTTCAACTTCCTCGAAACCGGGGGCGAGCAGGACGAGGATTTGGGGGTGGGACATGGGGGCTCCAAAAGGGAAAGAAATGGAGAATAAAGCGCAAATGTAGCGTGATTTCACGCCGGAGGCGCGGTTGAATCCCGCAGGCGTGGTTGCATTCTTCACGCCGGAGGCGTGATGGTGTGTCTCACGCCGAAGGCGGGTGGCGTATCTCACGCCGGAGGCGTGATGAGCTTTATAGCCGGTGGTTGAGCCGCGCGCAGCGCGGCGACACCACCGGGAAACGGAGAAGAAGAGTTGCACCCCGGAGGGGTGCCAGAAAATGGCGAGGCGCAAGTATCATCCAAGCATGCTGTCTGGCACCCCTCCGGGGTGCTGGATATTTCCCTGCCTTCCGGGGGTGTCGTTCGCTCCGCTCACTCAACCCCCGGCTATAAAACTGCGCATGCCTCCGGCATGCCAACCCGCCACAGCCTCCATCTCAATTTCCCCCCCCATGGCCTCCACCTATCTCAGCCTGCATTACCACTTGGTGTTCTCCACCAAACACCGCGCGCCGCAAATATGCGAGGCGTGGCGGGCGCGGCTGCACGAATACCTGGGCGGCATCGTACACGGCTTGGGCGGGCACCCCGAAGGCATCGGCGGGGTGGCCGACCATGTGCATTTACTCGTCTCGCTGCGCGCGACGCATTGCTTGGCCGACTTCATGCGCGACTTGAAAAAGTCGTCTTCGGCATGGGCGCATGAAACCATCGGCGCACAGGATTTCGCTTGGCAGGAAGGCTATTCGGCCTTCACCGTCAGCGCGACGGCCAGGGCGCAGGTGCATGACTACATCGCCAACCAAGAACAACACCACAAGCACAAACCCTTCCTTGACGAATTAAAGGAAATGCTGGAGCGGGCCGGGGTGAAATACGACCCGAAGTATTTGGAATAACGATTCTGGCATCCCTCCCGGATGCAAATCCTCCCGCGCTTTCCGGGGGTGTCGTTCGCTCTGCTCACTCAACCCCCGGCTACAAGGCTCGTCACGCCTCCGGCGTGAAAACCACGAAGCCCCCTGCTCCCTGAACTCCAGAGAGTGCCCCGCCTCTAGGCATGCCGGAGGCATGCCTAGCTTTATAGCCGGTGGTCAGCGCAGACGCGAAGCGTCAAGCGCCACCACCGGAGAGCGAAGGAAAACGACAGCACCCCGGAGGGGTGCCAGCCAGATTGCTGGCACCCCTCCGGGGTGCAAATCCATTCCATGACTCCCGGGGGTGTCGCGCGCTGCGCGCGCTCAACCCCCGGCTATAAGGCTCATCACGCCTCCGGCGTGAAATTCAGAGCCACGCCTCCGGCGTGACGCTGATGCGAAGCATCACCGCGGTGATCTGATGTCGGCCCTCACCCCCCGTTCACCTTTTTCTCCAACTCCTCCCACCGCGCCATCAGGGCGTTCACACGGTCCTGGGCCTTGCCCTGTTCGATGTAATGGGCGGTCAGCTTCTGGTGGTCGGCCTGCACCGCCGGGGAGAGGGTCGTGGCCTCCAACTTGGCCACTTGCGCCTCGGCTTCGGCGATGTTCTTCTCCATGTGGTCCAATTCATACTGCTCCTTGTTGGAGAGTTTGACCTTGGGCTTGGGTGGCGGGGGCGGCGGCGGGGCGTGCGGTTTTTTCTGCGGGGCTCTGGCGGCGGCCCGGGCGTCGGCCTCGCGCTTGACTTGCGCCTGCTCGTATTGCTCCAGGCTGTAATGGAAGGCGTGGCAATCCGGGCCGGCATCGGCACCCAGTTCCAGCAAAGTGTCGCACACGCGGTCGAGCATGAAGCGGTCGTGGGTGACCAGCAGCACGGCACCGGGGAAGGATTCCATGGCGTCTTCAAGCACATCTAAAGTGGGGATGTCCAGGTCGTTGGTCGGCTCGTCCAAGATCAGCACATCGGCCGGCTGAAGCATCAGGCGCGCGATGAGCACGCGGGCCTGCTCGCCGCCGGAGAGCGACGACACCGGCGTGTCCAGCGCCTCTTTGTCGAACAAAAAGCGCTCGGCCCACGAGGCGATGTGCATGAACTGGCCCTGGAAATCCACGCGGTCGCCGCCCCCGCCGCCGCCTTCGCCGCCGGTGCCGCCCTGCAGCGCGGCGCGCAGCAGCATGCTTTGCGGCAAACTTTCGCGGTGCTGCGAGAAGTGCACCACGCGCAATTTGTCGGCCAGTTTGATGGTGCCGGCATCGGGCTGCAATTGCCCGGTCAGGCAGCGGATGAGGGTGGTCTTGCCGCAGCCGTTGTCGCCAAGCAGGCCCACGCGCGAACCGGGCGACAGCAGAAGATCCAAATTGGAGAACAACTTGCGCTCGCCCATGGTTTTGGCCACGCCCAGCACTTCCAAAAGTTTGCGCGTCTGGCGTTCGCTGGCGTTGAAGGTGATGCCGGCGGTCTGCGCACCGCGGTTGCGGTTGACCAGGGTGGCCAACTCCGCCCGGCGGTCGGCCGAAGCGGCGATCTGGGTCTTGTTGCGGGTGCGCCGGGCCTTGACCCCGCGCTGGAGCCAGGCGGTGTCGCGGCGCACTTTGCCGGCCATGGCCTGCTGCTGCTTCAATTGCGTTTCCAGGAATTCCTCGCGTTTTTCCACGAAGGCGTCGTAGGCGCCCACCGCCTCGAAGGTGCCGCCGGGATACGACGTCGAGAGTTCCAGCATGCGCTTGACGGTGCGTTCCAAAAACATGCGGTCATGGCTGACCATCACCACCGCGCCCTTGAAGCGGTTGAGGATTTCCTCCAGCCACAGCACACCGGCCAGGTCCAGGTGGTTGGTCGGCTCGTCGAGCATCAAAAGTTCCGGCTCGCTGGCCAGCGCGCGCGCCAGCGACAGCCGCTTTTTCCAGCCGCCCGACAGCGAGGACGGGGCCGCCTCGAAATCCTCGAAGCCCGCCTCGCCCAGCGCGGACATGGCCGCGATCTCCGCCTCGAAATGCTCCATGCCGCGCATCAGCATCGGCGCCATGGCCGCGTCGAGCACAGTGGGCGCATCCTTGAAGGTGTCCGACTGCGCCACATAGGCCATGTTCATGCCCTTTTGCCGCGTGAGGATTCCCTCATCGCAATCCTCAAGCCCGGCCAGTATTTTGAGCAGGGTGGACTTGCCGCCGCCGTTGGGGCCGATGATGCCCAGGCGGTCGCCGGTGTGGACGGTGATGGCCACGCCATCGAACAGGTGCTTGAGGCCGTGGCGTTTGGCAAGGTCACGGGCGTGGATCAGGGTGGCCATAAGGATTGGGCGGAAAGCAAACGGAAGACTGCATCAAAAACCGGCCGGACGCCGGCAAAGTCACGCAGAAAAAGGGAAGCGGACATTGTACCCCACCCAAGGATGGGGGATTTGGGGATAATCCAAGGCTTGCGGCCCTGTAGCCCAGCGGCAGAGGCAGGCGACTTAAAATCGCTCCAGCGTGGGTTCGATCCCCACCAGGGCCAT
>CAZKVP010000010.1:48091-54352 GCA_964556215.1 uncultured Phycisphaeraceae bacterium | reverse complement strand
TTTTGAACACAATCTAATATCATACGCCGGTTGTCCGCACGGAAGTTGGAAATGGACATCTCTCGCCCAGTTCATCCTTTTTGGGTGCGGTTTTTCTGCACTTGTTTTTCCCATGAATGTTTCCCGTCCCATGATCGCCGCAATTGTTGCCCTGTTTCTTTGCGCCTGCGACGACACCTCCCGCACCGGCCCAAGCGTGGCGGACCGGGTGGTCAGCCAAGCCATCCCCGGCGTCCACATCGACGCAGCCTGGCCCATCACCCCGCCACTTTCCCCCGACCCGCGCGCGCCATTTGGAACCCCGACTTGCGCCTTCGACGCACCCGGCCACACGGTCGTGCGGCATTACGCCGGCTTCGATCTGGATTACGACGACCGCATCCTCGCCGCGCGCTGGACAGCTTACAAGTTGAGCTCCGCCGTGGTCAGGACGAACAAGGACATCAAGCGCGAACCGAAATTCTGGGGCGACGGCGCGATTGAGGCCATGGGGCTGCGCATCACGGCGCAATTGGACTATGCCAACCCCAAGGGCACGCATGTTTGGGATCGCGGTCACATGGTGCCTTTCAATGATGCAAGATGCTGGGGCGAGCAGTCCGCCCATGATTCCTTCTGCACGGCCAACATCGTGCCGCAGGACAAAGTGTTGAACGAAGAAGCATGGGAACTGCTGGAACAGCGGGTGGATGGCTACGCCCAATTGAAAGGCACGGTTTATGTGTTCACCGGGCCGATTTATGACGGGCCACTTCACGCCTTTGCCCCGGGCAGAGCCGTGCCTGCGCCGGACCGGCTTTACAAGGTGGTGGTGTGGCGGGAGGTGGATGACCGCGTGGGCGTGGCGGCCTGGATCATGCCCAACAGCCCATTGAACAAAAGCACGGATTTGGACAAATATTGGGTGCCGCTGGGGGAGGTGGAGCGGGGAGCGGGGATGAAATTCTTGCCGGGGAAATAATCCCCGCCCCGACTTCCCCTTACCCCACAAACTTGCGCACCACCAGCGTGTTGTTCTGGCCGCCAAAGCCGAAGGAATTGGACAGGCAGACTTCCACCTTGGCCTTGCGCGCGACATTGGGGATGTAGTCCAAGTCGCACACCGGGTCGGGTGTGCCGTAGTTGATGGTGGGGGGCAGGATCTGGTCGCGGATGGCCAGCACGCAGGTGATGGCTTCCACCGCGCCGGCGGCGGCGATCAAATGGCCCAGCGAGGATTTGACGCTGGACACCGGGGGCGCGCCGCCGAAGGGCGCCAACGGGTTGCCGCCGAACACCACCTTGATGGCTTTGGTTTCAATCGAGTCGTTTTCCTTGGTGCTGGTGCCGTGGGCGCTGATGTAATCCACCTGCGCCGGGGTGACGCCGGCCTGGGCCAGTGACTGGCGCATGGCGGCGGCGGCGCCTTTGCCTTCGGGGTGGATGTCGGTGATGCGGTAGGCATCGGCGGTGGAGCCGTAGCCGCCAATTTCGGCCAAGATGGTGGCGCCGCGCTTTTGGGCGTGTTCCAATGTTTCCAAAATCAGCATGCCGGCGCCTTCGCCCATCACAAAGCCGTCGCGGTCCAGGCTGAATGAGCGGCTGGCGGTTTGCGGGCTTTCGTTGCGGTCCGACAGGGCGGTCAGGCGGTTGAAGCCGGTGACGCCCAAGGGGTGGATCATGGTGTGGGCGCCGCCGGCGATCATCACGTCGGCATCGCCACGGCGCAGGATTTCAAAGGCCTCGCCGATGGCCTGGGTCGAGGCGGCGCAGGCGGTCAGGCAGTTGTAGCAGGGGCCCTCGGCGCCGAATTCCATGGCGATGTGGTTGAGGGGCTGGTTGGGCTCCTGCTCGGTTTCCTTGACGGCGGAGAATTTTTGGAAGGCGGTGGCGGCCCATTTGGCGCCATTGACGCTGCGGGTTTCTTCATCCCAACCGGCAATGTTGGTGTTGAAGTAATTGTCGGAATCGAGCGAGCCCTCGCCCGAGCCCAGATAGATGCCCATGCGTTCGGTGCACAGGCCGGCGAATTGGCCAAGGCCGGACATGTTCCACGCTTGGGCGGCGGCGCCCAAGGCGAACGAGGTGTTCAGGCCCACGCCCTCGTGGCTGGCCGTTTGCTTGACGCACGTGCGGTAGTCGTAGCCTTTGACCTGCGAGGAGAAGTTGGTGGGGAAGGTCGTGGCGTCAAAACGCTCGGTGGCCGATGCGCCGGATTTGCCATCGAGCAAATTGCGCCAAACGGTTTCAATGTCGTGGCCAAGGGGGGTGACCCAGCCAATGCCGGTGATGACGATGCGGGTGGACATGGTGGTTTATAAGTTGGAATTTTCGGAAACGAACCGCGACCGTCAGGGAGCGGGTGTGAAATGGAATGTGGCCGACGCCCGCTTCCTGACGGTCGCGGTTCTTTGCTGGGAATCAGACTTTCTTGAGCACGATGGCCGCATTTTGGCCGCAGAAGCCAGCGCTCACGCACAGGGCGTGGGTGGGGGCTTTGGCCAGGCCGGTGGCGGTCAAACCCGCCAGGGGCGTGCTGCGGTTTTGGATGGGGGGCAGGCTGCCGGTTTGCAGGATTTTGACGGCCACGCCCACATCAATGGCGCCGGCGCCGGCCAGGGTGTTGCCGATGGCCGCCTTGGGCGAATATACCGGCACTTGTGTCAGTCGCTCACCAAAGACGGTGCGCAGCGCGGCGGCTTCGGCGCGGTCGCTGTCGCCATGGCCCAAGCCGGTGGGCAGGATGACATCAATGTCGGCGGCAGTGAGGTTGGCATCGCGTAAGGCGGCTTCAATCGCCAGACGCACGCCGCGGCCGTCTTCGGTGGGCGCGGTGTTGCGGTTGGCGCGGTTGAGGCTTTGGCTGGCGCCAAAACCCAGCACTTCGGCCATGGCTTGGCCGCCGCGCGCAGCCAAGGTGTCGGCGGCTTCCAGCACCAAAATGCCGCCGCCATCGCCAAGGACGGTGCCGCAGGCCTGCGTGTCAAAGGGGCGCACGACCTTGGTGGCATCGCCGGCTTGGGCGGTTCCGTCGGTGATCATGCGGCCGGTGAAAATCTCACGCAGCAAGCCCATCGGATTGAGTTTGGAGGTTGCTCCGCCGCAGAAACCGCAATCCGAATCGCCGCGCTGGATCACCCGCAGCGACTCGCCGATGGACAGGCCGCTGGAGGCTTCGGAACAAGTGATGGTGTTGCTGGCGCCCTGCAAGTCATGGACGATGGTCACATGGCAGGCCAGCATGTTGGGCAGGTATTTGAGCATCCACAAGGGGGTGAGGTTTTGCATGCCATCTTTGCCCCAGTGGTGGATGTCAAAGCTGCCGCTGGCGGCCGAGGCTTTGAGTGCGTAGGTGAGCTCATCCAACTCGGCGGCGATCAAGCTGGCGCCGATATGGCATGAGGAGCGCTCGGCCGCATAGGTGCGGGGCGCGCCCTCTTCCGGGTGGGTGCCCGGGGTGGCCACGCCGGCTTGGCGCGCGGCCAGGTCGGCGGCAATCACCGCCAATTCGGTGTCGCGGGCCATCACCTTGGTGGCTTTGCGGTAGGACTTGGGGACGAAATCCTTGATTTGCGCGGCGGGCAAGGCCGCCGCAATGCGGCAGGGAAAGCCGGAGGCATCAAAGGCCGTGACGGGGCCGATCGAGGATTTTCCGGCAAGCAGGCCCTGCCAAAGTTCATCCAAGCCGGTGCCAAGGCCGGTCACCAACCCCACGCCGGTAATGAAAACGCGTCTTTTGCTCATAGAACGGGGATTCTAGGGGAATTTTGAGGCGGGTCGGCCCGCGCCAAGGCCAAGGGCCTTTGCGGGGTATAAAAATGCAATCAAACTGCCGGCCTTGCGTTATCCTGCGGGGCAGCCCGTGGTTGTCCGCGCTTTGTGGCGTTGTTTTTGGCGGTAGTCCTTCCTTTTGAGGTTCCCATGCGCATCCATTCCCCTTTCCTGCTGTTTGCCTTGCTGTGCCTGATGCCCGCCGGATTGGCCAAGGCCGGCAATCCCGTTTTCAAGCCCGTTTTTGCGCCGGTGGAGAAGCCGGCCGAGAAAGCTGCGCCGCCGGCCATCAGCGACGAAAAGGCCGACCAGGTGTGGAAGCAGACTTGGCGCGACGTGGCCCGTTGTTACCTGGCATGGAAGGGGGAGTACTACGCCTTCCCCGAGTACCGCAAGGATTATCCGAGTTCCGTCCTGATTGCCTCGCATCGGGTGACCGAGAAAACATACGCGGCCGAGCCGGCGTTGAACCTCCTGACCCAGGCGTTCAAGGATGACAATGGCATTGACAGAAAACGCACCCTTAAAAAGGACCAGGAGGAAGTGGACGCCGCCGTCAAGTCCCTGCCCAAGGTTGCACCGGGGGAATACGGATGGATTCATTCCGGCAAGGTGGTGCGCACGGAAGGGACGGATACGGTGATTCTGGCCAAAGTGGAATTGCTGCCTGCCGACGGGTTGGAATCCGCCAAAAACAAGGTTTATGACAAATTATTCAACCATGACGTGGCCGATTACAGGACCAAAGTGTGGGCCAACAATGCGCGCCCCCGCCAGCATGGGGAAAGCCGGAGTTTGATTGAGGATTACACCGCCACCCAACGCACCGCCTATCAGTGGTGGTTTGCCGAGCGCACCCAGGCCGCTCACCGCCAGGAGGATGAGGAATTTTCCAACATGGAATGGAAGGTGGTGGGCTTCAAGACCGACAAAATCATCAAAGGCACGCGCTGGCCATCCGGCGACAAGGGGGTGCAATTGGCCATTTTGGGCGTGGACAACGGCACCGTGCTGGCGGCCCCGGCCGCTTTTCTGGAGAAGGGGATGACCGAGGAGGAAATGCTCGGCCTGCTCAAGGCCTGCGAACTCTCCAAGGCGGATTTCGCGCTGCTGGTCAAAGGGGCCAAAAATCAGGATTCCAAGGGTTGGGTCAAGTTGGTGATTTACGCCTTGGAGCACGGCGGCAAACTGCCGGAACCGCCCAAGAAGGCGGAGGCTCCCCAAAAGCCGGAGGCGGCCAAAAAGCCGGATCCCAAAGTCAATGATGTGGAATTGGTGAAGTAGGCGGAACCCATGAAAAAACCGGGCAAGCCCGGTTTTTTCATGGGTTCATGTGAATCACCGCCGCGGCTGATGCCATCAACGGCAGCCGCAACCGGTGCTGCAGGAGCCGGCTTTGGCGCCCTTGACGGCGGCCACCACCTTGCGGGCGGCGTCGGTCAAATCGTTGCCGGTCTGCAGGGTGGGAATCTTGGCCTTGTTGGCTTCCAGGATGGCGCGGGCGGCTTGCACATTGGTGCCTTCCAGACGCACCACCAACGGCACATTGAAGCCGACCTTGGTGGCGGCGTTGACGATGGCCTGGGCGATCACATCGCACTTGGCGATGCCGCCGAAGATGTTGACCAAAATACCTTCGACACGCTTGTCGGAAAGGATGATTTTGAAGGCTTCGGTCACGGCTTCTTCGGAAGCCGAACCGCCGACATCCAGGAAGTTGGCCGGCTCGGAGCCGTGGAGCTTGATGATGTCCATGGTGGCCATGGCCAGGCCGGCGCCGTTGACCAGGCAGCCGATGTTGCCGTCCAGGTTTACATACGACAGGCCGAACTCGGCGGCGCGGGCTTCGGCGGGGTCCATTTCTTCGGGATCCTGCATGTCCACGAATTCCTTCTGGCGGAAGGCGGCGTTGTCGTCGATGTCGAACTTGGCATCAATGGCCAGCACCTGGCCGTCGGGGAATTTTTCCGAGGGGGGGGTGACGATCAGGGGGTTGATTTCAACCAGCGAAGCGTCGGTGGCCAGGAACACCTTGGACAGCTTGATCATGATGGCCGCGGCCTGCTTGACTTGCTGGCCCTTGAAGCCCAGGGCGAAGGCGATCTTGCTGGCCT
Source organism: uncultured Phycisphaeraceae bacterium (assembly GCA_964556215.1). GTDB lineage: Bacteria > Planctomycetota > Phycisphaerae > Phycisphaerales > Phycisphaeraceae > CANIYR01. The sequence continues at coordinate 48,488 of CAZKVP010000010.1, read as the reverse complement.
GGAAGGGCAGCAGGCCGACTTCGGCGTCGATGGCTTCCTTGAAGATTTTCTCGGGATGGGTGGCGGCCACTTCTTCGATGTCCATGCCGCCTTCGGCCGAGGCCATCAGCACCGGGCAGTTTTGCGAGCGGTCGGCCACGATGGAGAGGTAGTACTCCTTGGCGATGTCGACGCCGGAGGCGACCAGCAGCTTTTTGACTTTCACGCCTTCGGGGCCGGTCTGCGGGGTGATGAGCATGTTGGCCAGGATGATGTCGGATTTTTCCTTGGCTTCGGCGGCGCTCTTGACCAGCTTCACGCCGCCACCCTTGCCGCGGCCGCCGGCATGCACTTGCGCCTTGACCACGGCCAAGGTGTGGCCTTGGGCTTGCAGGGTGGCAAAGGCCTTGGCGGCTTC
>CAZKVP010000010.1:27413-47991 GCA_964556215.1 uncultured Phycisphaeraceae bacterium | reverse complement strand
CCACGGCCAAGGTGTGGCCTTGGGCTTGCAGGGTGGCAAAGGCCTTGGCGGCTTCATCGCCATTGTTGACCACGATGCCGGCGGGGACGGGGATGCCGAACTTGGCGAGGACTTCTTTGGCTTGGTATTCGTGGAGTTTCATGGTCTTTTTGGAAAAAGGGGGGAGGGGAAGGGCGGGATGGTAAGCGGGCGCAAGTGGAGCGGCGGCGCCTCCGATCACTGCCCCCATTTTGGGTACCATATGGGCATGAAAAAGGCCAAGTCCAAGGAGTTTTCCACGCCCATCACGCTGCGCACCCATTTGTTGGCGCGCCCCGATCCGATTGCCATGCCGCCGGCGCGGGTGCGGGCCGTCCGCTTGGGGCTGGGCATGAGCCAGGAATTTTTCGCCAGATGTTTGCGCGTTTCCGGTCGCACTTTGGAAAAGTGGGAGCAGGGCACCTCATCGGCCACCGGCGCCGGCGCGGCGTTGCTGGTGCTGATTGAGAAGCATCCGGAACTGGTCACCGAGTTGGCGCTGGCGCGGTAAATGTAGACGCGGCGGCCCGCCGCGTCCGCAAAAATCAGGATAAAAACAACGCGCGTCCCCGGGGTGACGCGCGTTGTTTTGTCTGGGTTCACGGTGAACGCGGCGGGCCGCCGCGTCTACTTTGGTTGGGGATCAGAGCAGGTCGTCGCCCTCGAGGTTGTTTTCGGCCTCACGCTGCTTTTTGTCGTAAATCCAGCGCATAAGGAGGAGTCCGCCCTCGAAGAGGAGGTAGATCGGCAGGCCCAGCACCAGCATCGAAATGGCGTCCGGCGGGGCGATGATCGCGGCGGCGAGGGCGCAGCCCAGGACCACCAGTTTGCGGTTCTTGGCGATCAGGTCGGGCGGAACCAGGCGCGTCCACCCCAGGACCAGCATGATCACCGGGATTTGGAAGATGATCACGATGCCCAGCGTGGTGAAGGCGGCGAAGTTGACCCATTCCTCGATGCTGGGGAAGGCCGAAAGCATGCGCGGCGGGGCGGCGCGCACGATGACCACGTATTTGTCGGCGGTGGCGATCTTCAGGTTGCCGTCGTCGCCGTTGATCCAGACCTGGCCGGCTTTGGGTTCCTTGGGATCCTCCTTGAGGATGGGAAACTGGATGGGGTCGGTTTGGAAAAGCGTGGGCCTCGGGCGCTTTTGGTGCGAGGATTCCTCGCCGCCAAGGCCGGTGTCGGTGCTGAATTCGCTGAGTTTTTCCGTGATCACGTTGGCTTTGGAATCGTGCAGCGGAAAGTTGGTCGAGAAATTGACGAAGAACACCGCGCTGACCGGCAGCACGATGAAGTAGGAAAAAGCCACGCCAAGAACGGCCATCACCGTGCTGAACGGCGCCAGAATGTGGACGCCTTTGCGCTCCGAGGGATAGAGCCCGGCCGCCACAAATTGCCAGAGTTGCCAGAGGATCCAGGGTGCGGCCACGATGCAGGAGGAGATCAATCCGACCTTCATGAACACGCCGAAGCCCAGGGTCGGGTCGGTGGAGGAGAGGTCGCCGGGGAACCCGTTGCGCATCAGGGCGTAGCGCATCGGGTCGGCGATATAGGCCACGATTTCGCGGGCGAACCAAAAGCAGCCGCCGGCGGCGATGGCCACGCCGATGGCGGCCTTGAGCAGGCGCGAGCGCAACTCTTCAAGGTGTTCGCCAAGGGACATGGAACGTTCGCCCACTTCATTGGAGCGCTGCGCATGTTTTTTGGCAATGGTGAAGACTTGGTCGAGTGCCATGGGGCGTCACGGGTTGATGCAAAAAGGGGGCGTTTGATTGTAGGCGAATGACGTTTGGGGCTGCCGGCCATTACGCGCCGGGGGGAAAGAAAAACCCCGGCAGGCCTGGGCCAAGACGGGGTTTCGTGGGCAATACAGGGCTCGAACCTGTGACCTCATCAGTGTGAATGATGCGCTCTAGCCAACTGAGCTAATCGCCCTTTTTGTCGCCCGTTCGCCTCTTGAAGGAAAAGGGCGCGGCATTGTATCGTGCGCGCCCTTTTGGTCAAGCGGCCTGTGCATGGTCCGGCCCGATCAGGCGTGCGGATTGGTGGTGCCCTGGCCGACCTGCGCGGTGACGTGGGGCTGCTGCTGTTGCTGGGATACCTGCTGCTGCGGGGGCTGGGCATTGATCTGCTTGTTGACGTTCATGTCGTCTTCAACGCCCGACAGGCCTTTTTTGAATTCGACGACGCTTTTGCCCAGCGACTTGCCGATTTCCGGCAGGCGCTTGCCGAACAGGAGCAAACCGATGATGCCCACGATGATCATGTGGATCATGGTGATTTCAGCCAAGGGGAGGAGGGTGTGCATGGGGAACTCTCTTTCAAGCGGCCGTGGGCCGGGGGGAAGTGACCAGTCTGCCTGCCCCCATTGTAATGCAGAGGGGCGGAAGGGGGCGGATAACCAAGGGACGCCCGGCATGGGCGCGCATTACACCTGCCGGGTTTTTCAAAGCTTGCCAAACACCAGCGACACGTTGTGGCCGCCAAAACCAAAGGAGTTGCTCATGGCGACCTTGATGTCGGCTTGGCGGGCGGTCTTGGGCACATAATCCAAGGTGCAGCCCTCGTCGGGGTTGTCCAGGTTGATCGTCGGGGGGACGCTGCCGGTTTCGATGGTCTTGGCGCAAATGACCGCTTCAATGCCGCCGGCGGCGCCCAAGGCGTGGCCGGTCATGCTTTTGGTGGAGGAGACCCACACCTTGGTGTCGGTGCCGAAGATCTTCTGCACGGCGCGGGTTTCGGCCTGGTCGCCAAGGCCGGTCGAGGTGCCGTGGGCGTTGATGTAGCCGACTTGGTTGATGGAGATGCCCGCATCGGCGAGGGCCTGCGACATGGCGTAGGCGGCGCCGGCGCCGTCTTCAAGCGGGGCGGTGATGTGCGATCCGTCGGAGGATTGGCCGCCGCCCAGAAGTTCGCAGTAGATTTTGGCGCCGCGCGCCTTGGCGTGCTCGTATTCTTCCAAGACATAGATGCCGGCGCCTTCGGCCAGCACAAAGCCGTCGCGGTCCTTGTCCCACGGGCGGCTGGCGGCGGTGGGATCGTTGTTGCGCTTGGACAGGGCCTTGAGGGCCTGGAAGCAGGCCAAACCCAGTGGGGTCAGGGCGGCTTCGGTGCCGCCGGCGATCATGATGTCGGCCACCCCGTTGCGGATGGCGGCGAGGGCGGAGACGGTGGCGTCGCCGGCCGAGGCGCAGGCGGTGGCCACGGCCGAGGTCGGGCCGCGCAAGCCGTAATGAATCGAGACATTGCCGGCGGCGGCGTTGCCCATCAGCATCGGCACCATGAAGGGGCTGACGCGGGAGGGGCCTTTTTCCATCATTTTGCCGTGGCCTTCGGCGAAGGTTTCCATGCCGCCGATGCCGGTGCCGATGATGGCGCCGCAGCGCCAGGGGTTTTCCTTGGAGAAATCAAGCCCGGCATCATTCACCGCATCGATCGAGGCATTGACGGCGAATTGGGTGAATTTGTCCCAACGTTTGGTGGCCTTGATGCGTTCGGGGGCGTCGAAGTTGGTCGGGCCTTCCCAGCCTTTGACTTCGCCGCCGATTTTCACGGCAAAATCGGCGGTGTCAAAGCCCGTGATCAGGCTGACGCCGGAGGTTCCGGCAAGGAACTTGCCGAACACCTCATTGACGGAGGTGCCAAGGCTGGTGACCCAACCCAAACCGGTGACGACGACGCGACGCTTGCTCATAGGAGGTAAAGAATAAAGAAAAAGCCGGGCCTTTGCGGGGGCCCGGCCAAAAAGGGCGAGATACGGTGGGGAAAACGGGTGGGAATATGCTTCCCACCCGTTTTCCTGCTGTCCCAGGGGACAAAAGCAAGGAACGGAAACCCGATGGATTAGGCCTTGGCCTTCATGATGTAATCAATCGCGGCGCCGACGGTCTGGATTTTTTCAGCTTCTTCGTCGGGGATGGTGGTTTCGAATTCATCTTCAAATTCCATCACCAATTCCACGGTGTCGAGCGAGTCGGCGTTGAGGTCGTTGACGAAATTGGTGTCACGGGTGATTTCACCCTTGTCCACGCCCATTTGCTCGGCAACGATGGCGATGACTTTTTCTTCGACTTGTTTGGCGTCCATGAGGGATCTCCGGTGAGTTAAGGGGCAAACATGACGTTCGCCCCGGGTTGGGGGTTGGGCACATCGGCTGCTAGGCCAATGAATGCGGGATGATAGCGGATGGTGGAACTATGCACAAGCAATCCGCAAAAATTCCACAAAAGGCGGGTGCCGGACGGGTTAGGCCATGGTCATGCCACCGTCGACGGTGATGACCTGGCCGGTCACATAGCCGCCTTCTTCGGAGGTCAGAAAAGCCACAGCGGCGGCAATTTCGTTGGGCTGGCCGAAGCGCTTCAAGGCGGTGATGTTCTTGACGCCGTCCTTGACGATGTCGGGCAGCACGTCGGTCATGTCGGTCTGGATGAAGCCGGGGGCCACCACGTTGGCGGTGATGTTCTTGGCGCCCAGTTCCTTGGCGATGGTCTTGGACAGGCCGATCACGCCGGCCTTGGCGGCGGCGTAATTGGCCTGGCCGGCGTTGCCGACGATGCCCGAGACCGAGCCGATATTGACGATGCGGCCCCACTTGCCGCGCATCATCGGGCGCAGCGCGGTGCGGCAGGCGATGAACACGCCGCGCAGGTTGGTGTTGATGACGGCGTCAAAATCCTCGTTGCTCATGCGCAGCATCAGGCCGTCCTTGGTGATGCCGGCACAATTGACCAGGATGTCCAAACGCTTGTGGGCTTCGGCCACGGCCTCGACCATGGCTTCGATGGCGGCGCCGTCGCCCATGTCACAGGTCTTGGCTTCGGCGGAGCCGCCTTCGGCCTTGATGGCTTCAACGGCGGCATCGAGCCTGGCCTGGTCGCGGGCGACGCACACGACATGGCGGCCTTGGCGGCCGAGGGACTTGGCGATTTCAAGGCCGATGCCGCGGGAGGCGCCGGTGACGATGGCAACGCGTTTTTCCATGGGGGATGTTTGGAAAGGGGGAGGGTTAAAGGGGTGGAATCATAGCGCGATGGGAAGGGAGATGAGGGGGTTCCCTTCAGGCGGACATTTCCGGCTGCGCCCGGCGCCGGGGCGGCGGCATGTGCGGACCGGCCCCCATCCCTTAGCATGTGGGCATGCTGCATGCCCTTTCCTCCGGCAACCGCGTGACTTTGCTTGAGGCCGGCGCCGCCTATTTTCCGACATTGGTTGCCGCCATTGACGCGGCCAAGGCGGATGTCGGCCTTGAAACCTACATTTTTGAAGGGGACGAAACCGGCAGCCAGGTTGTGCAGGCGCTGGCGCGCGCGGCCAAACGCGGTGTTGCGGTGCGTGTGCTGGTGGACGGCTTCGGTTCCCCGCAATTTGAGAAGCGGTTGATGCCCATGCTCAAGGCCGCCGGCGCGCAGGCCATGGTGTATCACCGCTTCCGCATTTTCCCGGCCTTTTCGCGCCTGCACCGCAAAGTGGCGGTGGTGGACGGCCGCACGGCCCTGGTGGGGGGCATCAACGTCATGGAGGATGATCCCCGCCGGCCCGGGTGCGATCCGCTGCGCCTTGATTATGCCGTGCGCATTGAGGGGCCGTTGGCGTTCACCATTTATGAGGATCACCGGAAATTGTGGAACCGGGCGGCATGGAGGCAATTCCGCCTGCGCAACCATGCGCCAAGGAACCGCCTGGTGCCGGGGCCGCAGGAGGGCGCGCCCCCGTCGGCCGGCGCGGATCTGCCGTCCCATCAATTGGCGGATGGCCGCGCCCGGTGGGTGGTGCGCAACACGCTGCGCCACCGCCGTGACATTGAAAAGGAATATTTGAAAGCCATCCACGGCGCCCATAGGGAGATCATCCTGGCCAACGCCTATTTTCTGCCCGGCCGCCGCTTTCGCCGGGCGCTCAGGGAGGCCGTCAGGCGCGGCGTGGAGGTGAAGCTGCTGCTGCAAGGGGTGATGGATCATCCATTGGCGCATTACGCCGGTCAGGAACTGTATGCTGCGCTCTTGGGATCCGGCGTGCGCCTGTTCATCTACCGGCGCAGCCTGCTGCACGCCAAGGTCGCGGTGGTGGACGGGGCATGGGCCACCGTGGGGTCGAGCAACATCGATCCCCTGAGCATGCTCCTGGCCCAGGAGGGCAATGTGGTGGTGCAAGACGCGGGTTTTGCGGCCCAATTGCGCACCAGCCTGGAGGCGGCCATGCACGACGACGCAATGGAGATCCGCCTGGAGGATCTGCGCAAAAGACCGTGGCCTTTGCGTCTGCGGTGCGTGCTGGCCTACGGCGTGCTGCGCGTCTTGGCCGGGTTGGTGGGGTGGCACTGATGGATTCTTGATACTTCCGCTTAAGGCTTGCCATGCGTCTGGTCACCTACAACATCCACAAGGGCATCGGCGGCACCGACCGGCGCTACGACCTGGGGCGGGTACAGGCGGTGTTGGCCGGGTTGGCGCCGGATTTGGTCTGCCTGCAAGAAGTGGCCTTTGGCATGAAGCGCCTCAGGGCCCATGACCAGGCTCATTTGCTGGCGGCGGAATTCCCCGGGCATGCCGCTTTTTTCCAGCCTACCGTGCATTGGCAGCGCGGCGGCGGTTACGGCAATCTGATCCTGTCGCGCTGGCCCATTGCCGAGCAGCACCGCATTTCGCTGCGGCAAGGCGTCAAAAAAGAGCGCGGGGCGCAACTTGCCCTGATTCAAACGCCCGGTGGTTTGCTGCGGCTGGTCAACTGGCATTTGGGGTTGGCCGAAAGCGAGCGCAGTTTTCAAGCCCATCATTTGCTGCACCACGCCACATGGTTGGCCTCCATGCAATGGCCCACCGTGTTGGCCGGCGACACCAATGATTGGCGCAACCAATTGGGCACCCGATGGCTCGGTCCCGAAGGGTTGCAGCAAGCGACCGCTCCGCCCAGCCGCTTCCGCTCATTTCCCGCCCGCATGCCGGTGTTGGCGATCGATAAGATTTTTCATTCGCCGGGTGTGGTGGTGCAGCATGCGCATGTGGTGCACGGCAAACTTGTGCGCCAGGCTTCGGATCATTTGCCGGTGATGGCGGAGGTGGAGTTGGTGGGGGAGTAGGATTGGAGCAAGGGGGTGCCCGCATCATCGTCTTCTGGGCACCCATCCGTTGTTCATCCGCGCGCATTGCTCGGCAAATTGGCGGTAGCCCTCATCCAGCGCTTTGCGGTAGGCGCTGCGGTCTTCGGCTGTCCACTGGCCCGCTTGCCAGCGTGCTTGGGCGTCATCCGATTGCGCGCGCATGGCAAGTACGGGGAAGATGGGATCCAATGTCAAAGCGGTATCACGCCATGCCGTTTGCTTTTCCCCTTCGGGCGGGCCATAGACCACCTTGCCCAAACAAGGCAATTTCCCATGATATGAAGCCTCCGCATCGGCACCTTCCAAGCGGTCCACAAATACCCCATTCACAATGGTATTGAATGACCCGTTGCGTCGCGCCTGCAGGATGTAGCGCCCGGGTCCTTTGACCATGAACCGTTCGTAAACACCGCCCCCGGCAAAATCGTGCACGCGCGCACGGGCCAAAGTTGATAACTTGGCCGGATCATCCGCAATGACATAGGGTGGCTTGGGCAATGCGGCCCGTTGGGGATACTCCTTCAGTTCCACCAAATAATCCCGAAATCGCGCGGTCCCGCCATGTCCATTGGGGTTGAAAAAATAGCCCGAAACAACAAACACTCCTGCCGCTTTGATTTCAATTGTCGCCTGCATGTCCGGCCCCTCAAAGGCGCGCGGATAGGTTTCACCATGATCATCCCATTCCGCCTCGCGGTGCAGGCCGACATACGGGTCCCACAAGGCATTGGGGCCGGGGTATTCCAACGCATGCAGCCAATGGCGTAAACCTTCGCCATTGGCCACATGGGGGCCGACACTACCCACCACTTGGTATAGATCCGGACGCAGCACGCAGACATGGTCATAGGGAGCCGCAGCGGCACAAAGTACGGCATATTGGCGGCCATAGCGGCCCACCCAATCACCGGTCGTGGACCAGTCTTCCCCGAAAAATTTTGCCTTGCCCGGTTTAGGGATGGATGCTGCGTAGGCCCGCAAATCCTCCGCCTTGGGTGGCGATGCTGACGCGGGGAACGGAACATCAACCGACAATAAAGACGCTTCGGTATCACCTGCTTTTGCGGAGCTTTTTTTTTCGTTCCCCGCCTTCACTTCTACAACCGCCGTAGTCATTCCTCCGTCATACCGCCCCAGCACCATCCCACCGGGAATGGCGCAAAATGCGCCAGAAAAATCGTTGGATTGCTTGGTTTGCGCCAGAGCATCCATTCGCTTCATCGTTTTCCCATTCAACACTTCGGCACCAGCACTCCAATGGCCAAGCCAAAGATTGCCCGCTTCATCTTCGGCCAGACATCGAATGTCGTCTTCCAGCACTAGTTGCGTTGGATATTTCTTTGCGGCTTCCGCCAGTATGTTGCGCGGCGCAGGCTTGAGCCAGCCGCCGGCCTTGTCATCCCAATCTTCCCCGCGCACAAAAGAGAAACTTGCGCCTTGGTTGCTTGAGAATGCCAGTCCCCGGTTGGTGGCAACCCAAAGACTCCCACCGGTAGAGGCAAGGACGGCATGAATTTGATCGCTTGGCAACCCCAGCCCAATGGGCTTGATTTGGGCAACTTTCCCTTGGGCGGGAATGACATGCCGTTTGACGGTATAAGACACGCCCCCTTTGTTTTTCATGGGCGCAAGAACGATCAATCCCTCGCAACTGGTGCCGGCATAGAGGGTGCCGTCCGAAGCGAATGAGAGGCAGCGGATCAGATTGGTGGGCAATAGGCGGTGGACGCCCGCCATGGGCTTCGCTTTGCCGTCGCCTTCGACAAAATATTCCCACGCATCCGCATCCGTCCGATAGCGGGCCAGCCCGCGCGAGGTGGCCATCCATGCGCTGCCATCCAACGGGCAGATTTTGATGTCGAACACCCGTTCGCCAAGCGGGCCGGAAAAGGCATCGTAATTGCGCCATGTTTTGCCGTTGAAAACGGACACTCCATGGTTGAGGTGCCCGGCCCAGATGCGCCCCTGCCGGTCGCAGGCCAGGGCATAGATGCAGTCATCGCCCAAGATGCCGGGTTTTGTGGCGGAGAGGGTGGCGCCTTCGGGTTCCGGCGCGCCGCCGGTGGATTGGCGGGTGATGCGGGTCCAGTTGCCGGACTGCGCTTCATAGTGGAATAGGCCCGCGCCCTCGGTGCCGAGCCAGAGATCGCCTGCGGGTGTGGAGCAGATGGCTGTGATGAAACGGGCTGCGGGCGGCGGCGTGGGAATATCAGTGGGGGTGGCGGAAAGAACATGGCCGCTGAAGGCGGCCATGAGGAAGAGGGCGGGGATGGCGAGGAGGCGGGACATGGGTTACTTGGATACAGGCTTAGAAGTATCTACAAGGGGTTTACGGTAGATGGAATCTGGTCCGGAAACAACCTTGAGCGCTTTGCCCCACTCACTTAATTGGGCATTTGGTGTTTTGGCGACATGGTCAAGAATGGGGATAAGGCGTTGACGGAAAAAAGAAGCGGTATGGTTTATTTGAGCCAGCGAATGATTTGGGCGGGTGCGCATAAGCAATTCATCTTCGTTTCCAAAGTGGCCGCACGCCGCCATGGCGATGGCATACTCATATACGGAGCGCGGTACAGATGTGTGTTCATTCAACTGTAATGCTAACCATGCATCCATTTTTCTTCCAAGTGAATTGAAATCATATTCATTGTCTGCTCCAAAAAATGAAAACCAAAGAAGGCGAGAGGCTTCTGGATGCCTCTTAGAATTTAAAAATACATCCAATGCGTCATTCTTATCCTTCATCCGCCAAATTTCCTTAGAAAGCAAATATGGGTTTGATTTATCTGATTTCAATTCGTCAACTATGGTATTTTTATTTGTTTTATTTGCACTATCAAATGCATGAAAAAAAGATAATTCGTCTTTTTTGATTGGGAAAACACATATAGGCAAAAAAGAATCACCACCTTCAATTTTTTTTAACAACACCAAAGAGACACTATCTCTTCGAATTAATTTAGACTCATAAATAACTCTAGAGTAATAAGCGTCCCCATATAAAGGATATCCATTTTGAAAAACGCAGCTAATCGGGTTGTTATATGCAATGATATTGAAATTTTCTCCGCAATGCAGGTTATCTGATAAATTAACTTTTACTTCACACTTGGCAACATCTGATATGGATATTATTGGCTTCGGATCTGGACTGATCTGATGTTCTATCCAATTAGTTGGTATTTTGGATGCGACACCAACCTCTTTTGGTGTTATTTTGCACACCAAAAAATCAAACTCACCATCGTGATTATCGCTGTCCTCTGGCCATGATACAATTTTGGCTCCGCAGGCCTCCATACACATAGAATCAAATGAGAATTCATTAGGAATGTTTTTTTTATCCATCCCCCCTTCATTTTCAAATGCATAAAATGAGTAGTTGTTAAACATCAGTAGTCCAAGAACGGATAGCAAAGTGTAATATACGGTGTATTTTTTGAATTGTTTCATATTATCATCCTATGGTACGGTTAGGGTGTCTGAGGGAACTTTATTTTCATATGTTTGAGAAGCTGGCTTTTGGTTGTTTGCAACCGATTTAAGATCAATCATGGGGGATCCAGGCGGTATTATGTCAGTTCCAGATGACGCCCTATAATCATCGTTATCAACGTATGACTTGTTTAGAAGCATCGACGGAGTGTGGATACTCCAATTTTTTTGGGACACGGGAATATAGGTAGATCCATTCGTTACTGTACACCAGGTGGAAAAAAGCCTATTAATTTTCGCCCCTTCAACTCGCATATTTTCTGTTCCTATTTCTTCTCCAGAAGAACTTGTCACTGAAAATACAAAAGTTTTTATATTGAAATAATCAGGTGAATCAGTTGAAGTTGCCTTATTTAATTTATCTGGACTAAGACTTATTTTTGAAGAAGCAGATTTGTCATATAAAATAGTTGGTTTATCTTTATCGGTGTCTAATGCAGGGACTTGTTTAGGGCTGTATGTAAGAGTGGCATCAACACTCTTTAGAAATGTGTATTTCGTCCCAGATGGCACTCCAGCCTTCAATTTCAAAGAATCGGGAACATAAACCATCTGTAATGTGGTTGCGCCAAAAATGAAGTTTTGAACTAAAGCAACCTCTTTCCATTCTTTTATTTGGGGCGCTTTTTCGGCCGCCCCTAAAGGATTTAATATTGCCCACACACTCATCTTAACTGCTGGCTTCTCATTTTCAGGAACACGAATTCCAATCATAGTTCCTTTGGTTCCAACATCATCAATCCTATAATATCCGACGGGAGTTATCTCTACTTTTCCGTCAAACCAAAATACCGTTAAATCCTTGGAAGTCGCCTTAATCTGGTCCACCGAAGCCACAATGAGTGCATCATCCTTTTTCTTGCTACCAATCAACCGCTTGCCCTCCACCTGCCCATGACCAGAAATATCAAAGGGCACCCAAGCTCCATCTGCTGAGAGTGCCAAGTCCTTTTTTTCTTTCTCGACAAGCATCCCATCCGTGTCTTTTTCTGGGAATTGAACCAGCGTTCCTGTCAATGTCACCTTGACATCTGCAGCTGTTTTTCCCTCAATACGTGCAAAGCAGGGCTCCGTAAATAGGTGCTTCTCAGGAGTCAATAATTCCCCATCTTTATCGCGCCCTGTGATAACTCCCACATCGTCTCTAAGCAAAACATAGTTGTCATCGTCTTTTTTATCCAAATTCGTCTTCTTATCTATTTCATGCACAGCCAAAACCACCTCAAACGCATTCCAAACCACCTCCACCGTCTTTGTCTCATCACAAGTATTCCCCTTGTTCGTGACGCAATAGTGATGCAGTTCCACCGTCGCCGTCCACTTGCCCAGTTGATTCAGAACCTTTTCCTTCACGGTCAGCACCGCCGAAGAAGAGCCTGATGTCACCGAGATGCCGGGATTGGTGATCACTTTTGCCTCTCCGAGCTTTCCATCTGCCCATTTTGCCAACTTCACATCCTTGATGCTCCACTCCCATTTTTCAGTTTCACTCTTGCACTCCTCCTGAGGATTCAAAAAAGTCACGCCACCGGTCAAATTGACGGTAATTGCTGGATGTTTGGCGGAAAGCTCATCCGGTCCGGAAGATGATTGTCCTACCGCAATCGTTAATGTGCAGGGGTCGCCCGCCGCCCAAGCCTGCTGATTACGACCCAAAATAGGTGTAAAAAACGCAACTCCAACTCCAAGTGCAAGCACGCAAAGGAGTATTCCCGTCTTCATTTTCCGCTGGTTTGTAATGCGTCCGTGGATTTCCATGGTCGGCATCCTAATAGCCCCTAAAAAAATAGCAATTTATTTTCTAACGACTCTTTACCCCACCCCATCCCGCACCGTGTTGGTCTGGTATTTGGCAATCACCCCCGCCCACTTGCCCTGCTGCTTAAGGATGAATTCAATCGCCTCGCGAGCGGCACCATGGCCGCCGGGGACGGTGCCCACCCAGCGGGCGGCAGCTTTGACTTCGTGCACGGCATTGACGACGGCCATCGGGTAGCCCACCACGCCAAAGGCCGGCAGGTCGATCAGGTCGTCGCCAAGGTGCGCGGTTTGCGTCAGGGGGATGCCGGCTTTTTCCGCAAGCAAGCGGGCGTCGGTGGCTTTGTCGCTGGAGCCTTGGGCGACCAGTTCCACCCCCAGTTCGGCGGCGCGGTGTTTGACGATGCCGCTTTGTTTGCCGGTCAGAAAACCGATGGAGAGGTCGGCCCGCTGGGCCAGGCGGATGCCAAGGCCGTCGCCCACATGGAAGCGTTTGGATTGCAGGCCGTTGTCGTCCATGTACAGGCCGCCGTCGGTCAGGACGCCGTCGACATCGAGCAGAAGAAGTTTGATGGAGTGGGGCATGGCCGGATTATCCTTCAATGACTTTGAGCGAAACCAAATCCTGCACATCAATCAACCCCACCGGCGCGCCGTTTTCATCCACCACCGGCGCTTCGTCAATGCGCAACTCGCGCATCAGGTGCACGGCGTCGCGCACCTTGTCGCTGGCGTGCAGGCGCTTGGGGTTTTTGGTCATGGCCTGATGGATGGGGGTGTCAATGCCGCCGCCGGCGGTCACCAAACGGCGCAGGTCGCCGTCGGTGAAGATGCCGGCCAGTTTGCCCTCGGTGTTGACCACCACCAGCGCGCCGGCGCGGCGCACGCCGCTGGCTTCCGACACCCTTCTGGCCAGGTCGTAGGCTTCGCGGATGGTCAGGGATTCATGAACCAGCGGCAAATTGTCGGGCGCGCGGAAGCGCAGCGCCTCGGTGATCGGCATCGTCTCGCGGCCCAGCCCGCCGCCAGGATGGAATTTGCGGAAGTCCTCGGCTTTGAAATCGCGCAGGAGTGCCACCGACAGCGCCAGCGCGTCGCCTACCGCCATGGTGGCGGCGGTGGAGGCGGTGGGGGCCAGGTTGTGCTGACAGGCCTCCTGCATGTCGCCCAGTTCAATGCATTCGTTGGACAGCCGCCCGAGCGCGCTGCCGGCACTTTTGGTGATGGCGATGGTCTTGACCCCGTCCTGGCGCAGCAATTCGGCCAGGGTGACGACTTCTTCGGTGCCGCCGCCGAAGGAGAGCAGCAGCACCACATCGTGCTTGCGGATGCGGCCCAGGTCGCCGTGCACCGCCTCGGTGGCGTGCAGGAAGTGGCTGGGCGTGCCGGTGGAGGCGAAGGTGGCCGAAAGTTTCTGCCCCACCAGCCCGCTTTTGCCAAGGCCCGAGACCACCAGCGACCCGCCATGGGCCACAGCATCGGCGATCAGATGCACGGCGCCGACGAAGGAGGAGCCCAACTGCACGCCGGCGATGGCGTGGCTCTCGGCGGAGAGGACGGAGCGGGCGAAGGGGAGCAGGGTTTCAGGCATGGGGGAGGGGCTTGGGGACGAAGCACCGAAAGCATACCTTGGCGAGGTGGATTCTTGGCCTAATTTATCCCGCGCCATGGCATAGGCTCTGGGCGGGTTGTGCAGGGAGTTTACAATCCCGCCATGGATTTCACGCCGCCCAAACGCCGCCCGGTCACCACCCACTACAACCCCCAGCCCAAGGCCGACAAGGGGCCGGCGGCGGGCGAGGCAACCTTCGGCGGCCCCAAGAAAATCGGCCAAAAAACCTTCGGCAAGCCCGGCGTGGTGGCCGGCCCCAAGCATGCGCTCAAATCCGGTCCGGTGACGGCCGGCAACAAGCCCGGCAAAAAGCCGCCCTTGGTCTTGCAGCCCACCACCCTGTGGGAGTACCCCTCGCAGCATTACGGCGAAGGCCAGCAGGGCAGCCAGACCTACCGCGGCGCCACGCCGTCGTACGTCATTTGGAACCTGATCCAGCGCTACACCAAGCCCAAAGATCTGGTGATCGACCCCTTCTGCGGCAGCGGCACCACCTTGGATGTGGCCCGCGACCTGGACCGGCGGGCCTTGGGCTACGACCTCAACCCGCAACGGCCCGACATCTTCCGCGTTGATGCGCGCAAACTGCCGCCGGAAATTTCCGGCAAGGCCAGCTGCGTGTTCATGGATCCGCCGTATTCCACCCACATTGATTATTCGGACGACCCGCGCTGCATCGGCAAACTCGATGCCGGCAAAGGCCGGGCTTATTACGAAGCCATGGAGCAAGCCATCGGCGAGGCCCACCGCGTGCTCAAGGTCGGCGGCCATTTCGGCCTGTATGTGTCGGACTCTTATGTGCACAAGGGCGGCAAGGGCGTGTTCCATCCGATCGGCTTCGAACTATTCGGCCTGATGTGCAAAAAGTTCACGCCGGTGGACATCATCGCCGTGACCCGCCACAACAAGACGCTGGAAATGGGCAATTTCCGCGCTGCGGCGGAGGAAGGCAATTTCTTCCTGCGCGGGTTCAATTATTTGTTCATCGTGCGCAAGGATTGAAGGAGGGTCGGCTTTAGCCGGCCGGCATGGAGGCCATGTTGAAAGAAACCCCAAGGGCTGGCGAGAATTTTCCGCCAGCCCTTGGGGTTTTCCATTTCAAATGGTCGTTCTGGCTGGCTAAAGCCGACCCTCCCTATCCCAGCACCAACGCACTCCGGCACGGCAAATAAACCTTGATGCTCTGTTCCCGCCCAAACAACGGCTCTTTGAGCCAAGGGAACAGCGTGCCTTCGGCCGTGCGGCCATGGCCGGCGTAATTTGGCGCGTCGCTGGCCAGCAGCACGCGGTAATCGTGGGCATCCGGCACCGGCAGAGCCAAGCCGTCATAGGAGGCCGTCGGATGGAAGTTGAACGCGAACACCAGCGGCCCGCGCCGGAATACCAGCAACTTGCGCTCCTCGTTCACCAGCAACTGCTCGACCAGGCTGTCAGCCAGAATGCCGTGCTCTGCGTCCAACCGCATCAGGGCGCGGTCAAATTCCCCCAAGCCGTGGTAGCGCAGCAAGGGGTCGGCTTCCAGCGACCATTGGCGCCGGCAATGGGCGAAGCTCCAGGCGTTGCCCTCGCGGGGGAAGTCCATCCATTCCGGATGGCCGAATTCATTGCCCATGAAGTTGAGCCAACCGCCGCCGCCGATGGCGAAGGTGACCAAGCGGATGAGTTTGTGCAGGGCTACGCCGCGATCCACCACCAAGTCCGGCGTCAGCACGCTCATGCCGGAATAAATATGGGCGTCCAGCAGCCACATCAACAGCGTCTTATCGCCCACCAGCGCCTGGTCGTGGCTCTCGACATAGCCCACATGGGTTTCATCCTGGCGGCGGTTGCGCAGGGTGTGCCACATTTCGCCCAGCGACCAACTTTCGTCGGGCAAGCCGGCGGCGCTTTGCTTCATCAGTTTGACCCAGTAATCCGGCAATCCCATGTCGAGGCGCGCGGAAAAGCCCACGCCGCCTTCGGCCACCGATCGGGCCAGGCCGGGCATGCCCGACATGTCTTCGGCCAATTGCAAGGCGCCGGGGTGGACCGCCTCTGCCAAAGTCGTGGCCAATTGCAGGTAGAGCACGGCGTCTTCGTCGGTGTTGGCGCCGAAATAATCGCCGTATTCGGTGAAATTGCGCCCCAGCCCGTGGTCGTGGTAGAGCATGCTGGTGACGCCGTCGTAGCGGAAACCGTCAAAGCGGAATTCCGCCAGCCAGTAATGCACGTTGGAGAGCAAGAAGCCCACCACCTCGGACTTGCCGTAATCGAAGCAGCGGCTGCCCCAAGCCACATGGTGGCCGCGCTCGCCGGCGTGGAACCATTGGTAATCGGTGCCGTCCAATTCGGGCAAGCCTTCGGCCACATTGGGTGCGGCGTGGCTGTGCACCAGGTCCATGATGACCTTAAGGCCAAGGCCGTGGGCGGCGTCCACCAGCGCCTTCAATTCCTCCGGCGTGCCAAAACGCGACGAAACGGCGAAAAAATTCGACACCTGGTAGCCAAACGAGGCGTAATACGGGTGCTCCTGCACCGCCATCAATTGCACCGTGTTGTAGCCCGCCGCTTTGATGCGCGGCAGCATGTGGACGCGGAATTCGTCAAAGGTGCCCACGCGCCCTTCCTCCAACGCCATGCCCACATGGGCCTCGTATACGCGCAGGCCGCAGCGGGCGTGCTCGCCGCCAAGGGCGGGCGTGGGGTTGCGCCAGATGTAAGCCTGTGGCGGGGCCCAATGCACCGGCGTGAAGGCGATGCCGCCGACTTCCTGTTCGACGCGCCGGCAGGTGGCCGGCACCCGGTCCTGCGCACCAAGTTTGGAGACCACATGCAACTTGTATTTTTCAAGATGGCGCACTTGCGCCCCGCCATCGGGCAAAAACAATTCCCACACCCCGCCGGCGCCCTTGGCCATTGGATGCGAAGCCCGGTTCCAATCGTTGAAATCGCCGGTTAAAAATACCGCCTGGGCGGCCGGCAACCATTCGCGGCAGAATTGGCCGGGTACGCCGTTTTGCGTGCCGCGTTGCAGGCCAAAATGCAGGTGCCAAGCCGAGGCGGCGCCCTGCAAGCCAGACAAGCCGCCCAATTGTTTCAAGCGTGCCTCAAACCGTTCCCTACGCGCCAACAGCGCCGGGGCATAGGGCTCCAGCCATGGGTCAGAGACAACCAAAGCAAGCGGGGCGGGGGAGGGCATGGGGAGAAGAATAGAGTGGAAGCTCACAGGTCGTATTGCCGCAGCCGGTAATACAGGGTGCGCAAACTGATGCCCAATTGGTCGGCCACCGCCCGGCGGTTGCCCTGATGGACGGCCAGCGAACGCAGGATGTGGAATTTTTCCACGTCGGCCAGCGGCGCATCCGGCCCGGGCCCTTCGCCTGCTGGCAGGGCCGGGCAAAACGGCAATTGCGCTTCAAACGATTCTTCATCGTCCATCGGTGGCGGGGCGGGCGGCAGGCCGGCCAGGCGGGGCTTGATCTCCGGTGGGCGCATGCGCCGCTGGGCGCGGGCCAAGGCCTTTTCCAGATCGCCCAACGGGCAGGGCTTGCTCAAAAAATCCACCGCATCCAACCGCATGGCTTGCTGGGCGGCCTCCAGCGCGCCGTAGCCGGTGAGGATGATGACTTGCAAGGCCGGATGGGTCAGGCGCAATTGGGCCAAAAGTTCCAGCCCGCCCATGCCAGGCAGATTGAGGTCCACTACGGCGATGTCGGCGGCGGCTTTTTCCAAATGAACCAGCGCTGTTTCGGCGGACGGCGCGCCGGCCACGGCGAAGCCCATGCCTTTGACCGCACGAACCAGCACATCGCGCAGGCGCGGTTCGTCATCGACAATCAAAACGCGAGGCGTCATGCGGGGCTTTCCGTTTCAAGGGGTAATTCCAGGATAAAAACCGAGCCCAAATGCGGGCCTGCGCTTTGGCCGCGCAAAGAGCCGCCTTGGCTGGCCGCAATCGCATGCGCAATGGACAGGCCAAGACCCAGTCCGGGCGTGGCCGGATTGCGTTTGGTGGTGAAGAATGGTTCAAAAACACGCGGCAGGTCGACGGCTGCAATTCCTGCACCGTTGTCGCGCACTTCCAATTGCGCCTGCCCCGCTTGCACCGACACCCTCACCTGCACTTCACCTTGGGGCGCGGCCTCCATGGCGTTGACCACCAGATTCAGCAGCACCTGACGCAACGAACCCGCCTCGGCCCGCACGACCGCCTTGCTTCCGAGCACCTGTACCCGGCAGCCGCGGGCCTGATCCAGTTTTTGCGCCAAAGACGCCGCCATTTGCGCCTCAGTCAGCAGATCCAGTGTTTGCCGCTCGCCGCCGCCATTGCGGGCGGTTTCCAGCAGTTTTTCGGTGATGGCCTTGCAACGGAAGGCTTCTTCGCAAATGATGTTGAGCGCCTCCGGCGTGGCTTGGCCCTTGTCCGCCTGGCGTTTGGCCAATTCCGCTTCAGAGGCGATCACCGCCAGCGGATTGTTGATTTCATGCGCCACCCCGGCGGCCAAAAAACCCACCGAGGCCAGCCGTTCGGCGCGCGCCAGTTCGCCGGCCTGGGCGCGCACCTTGTCCTCCAAATTTTTTTGCAAGGCGCGCAAACCGGCGAACATCGCCGCCGCCGTGGCCAGCACCGCCGCCACCACGCCCACCGCCCCCCAGAGCGAAAGTCTGGCCGCCGATTGGTCCAAGGCCACCGCTTCTTGGCGCAATTGCGCCGCCGCGTCGGCCAGTACGCTGAGCGCATGGTTGATCGGCGTATCGCCTTGGCCCAGGTGCGCCCGGGCCGCCGTGATGTCGGCCCGCACCGGCGCCAGCGCCGCCGGGGGCAACGAGGCCGCCAGCATGTCATCGGCCGCCGCCAGCCGGGCGCCGGCCTTGGGCCAATCATCGGCCTGCCCCAGCACCAGAATGGCCCGGGCCTGAATCAGTCGCTGGGCCACTTCGTAGCTGCCGCGCAATTCATCCGCCACCACCCGCGCCCGCGCCACTTTTGCCGACATCAAAAAAAACACCCCCACCGATACGCTTGAAAGCGCAAGTGCGGCCAGGGCCAGCGGGATGAGGGCCGGGGAAAAGCGGCGGGGCAGGGGCATGGGTGGATTGTAGAAGCGGGGGCGCCGTGCCAAAGGCGTTTGCGCACGGGCCTGCGGAATGGGGCCGAAGCTGTTCTAATTCCCCCGTCATGCGCCTCTCCGTCATCATCCCCACCTTCCGCCGCTTCGCGCCGCTGCTTGACACGCTGGAGGCGGTGCTGGCCCAGCGCGATGTGGAGTTTGAAATCATCGTGGTGGACCAGAATCCGGCCTGGCCGCAGGAGCAGCAGGCCCGCAAGGCGCAATTGGCGGCCGATGCGCGCATCCATTGGCTGTTGCGCGAGAAGCCCGGGGTGGTGGCGGCCCGCCATGATGCGGTGGAGGCCGCCAGTGGCGAAGTGTTTGTGTTCATTGACGATGATGTGGCCATTCCCGACCCGTATTTTTTGGCGCGCCACGCGGCCAATTACGCGGCCAATCCGCAGGTGGATGCGGTCATCGGCCAAGAGATTTACAAAAACCAGGCGCTACCGCCAATTGCCCCGCCGCCGGCGGATGTGCGGTCGGCCGATCGTACGGGGTTGGGTTGTCCCTTTGCCGGCACCCCGCGCGATCAGGCTTTGCGTTTTGACCGTGCCCGCCCGGAGCGTTACCACGCGATCGCCTTTTGCACCTGCAACAGTTCCTGCACCCGGGTGGCTTTTTTCAAGGTCGGCGGTTTCGACGAATCTTTCCACGGCAATGCCTACGGCGACGACTACGACTTCGCCATTCGGCTGGGTGAAGCGGGGGGCACCTTTGTGTATGACCCGGAGGCATGGCTGATCCACCTGCAAGCCCCGGCCGGCGGATTGCGCATGTCGGACGCCAAAATGCGCCGCAGTGAAAAAGAGAAGATTTACGCCTCGATGCTGTTTTTTGTGAAGTACGGCAGCCCCCCCTGGCGCAAGTATCTGGGGTGGCGCCTGCTGCGCCGCAGCGTGTTGCTGGCGGACAACCTGAAAAAGCCGTGGCGCCAGCCCGCCGTGTGGTGGGGGCTGTTTCAGGCTTGGCGGGAAGCCAGGGCGGCGGCCAAGCGGGGGGCGTGGTCAAGGTTTGGGGTCGCAAAGTAGACGTGGCGGGTTGTCCACTGGGAGGGCGGACTTCAGTCTGCCAGAAGCGGTGGCGGGCTCGATGCCCGCCGCCGCTGGTCGTTTGCCGGTGGATGCGCCGGGTCAGGTTTTGGCGCCGGCGACGCCGGCATGGGCCGGCACCGTCGAAAGCATGTCGGCCGCGCTGGGGTTATTGCCGGCTTCGTTTGAAGCGCAATGGAAAAGGCTGGCGGGATTGAGGGGGTAGGGGATAAGGTGGCGGATTTCACGCCGGAGGCGTGAAGAACTTTGTAGCTGGTGGTTGAGCACGCCAACGGCGTGCGACACCACCGGGACGCCGGGTGAAATCCAGCATCCCGGCAGGGATGCCAGCCTCGCGTGGCTGTGCCAACAGGCGCAAAAACATGCCATGGCGTCTTGCACCCCTGCCGGGGTGCGTCCGCTTTCTTCGTGTTCCGGTGGTGTCGCCTCGCTGCGCTCGGCTCAACCACCC
>CAZKVP010000010.1:0-27313 GCA_964556215.1 uncultured Phycisphaeraceae bacterium | reverse complement strand
CCATGCTCACCACCGCCCTCATCCAACGCGTCCTCATCCGCGAAACCGACCAGACCTTTTTGGTCGAATTGGCCGAGAAAAACGGCCTGCGCACGCTGCCGATCGTGATCGGTTTTTTGGAGGCGCAAACCATCATGCGGCGGCTCTCCGGCGAGACGCCACCCAGGCCCATGACCCATGACCTGTTCGATTCGGCGCTGTACGCGCTGGGGGGCGAGGTGGCGGAGGTGACGGTGGTTTCGGCGGAAAACGGCGTGTTTTTCGCGCGGGTGCTGATCCGCCAAGGCAACCGCGAGATTGATCTGGATGCCCGGCCAAGCGATGCCTTGGCCTTGGCGGCCGGGACGGAAATCCCGATTTTGGTCGAGGATTCCCTGTGGGTTGAGGGCTAGGGGCCGCCGGAAGGCGGAGGGGCGCCGACTTTTTAACCGGGGCCTGCGAACGGAAATTGAAAAACAGGGGGGTGCCCGGTTGACAAGGGCTTTGGGGTCTGTACAATGCTCGGCCCTTTTCAGAAACCCCAACAGGTTCTTTCACAATGAACACAGGCAAGATTCGCATTCGGATGGAAGCTTACGACCACCAGGCCCTGGACGCCTCGGCCAAGGAAATCGTCGAGCATGCCAAGCGCACCAACGCCGCCGTCGCCGGCCCGGTTCCGCTCCCCACCCGCATTGAACGCTACACCGTTCTCCGCTCGCCCCACGTGGACAAGAAGAGCCGTGAGCAGTTCGAGATTCGCACCCACAAGCGCATCATCGACATCACCAACCCCAACGCCCGCACCGTCGAGGCCCTCAACCGTCTGGTTGTCCCCGCCGGCGTGTTTGTCAAGGTTCAGGCCTAAGTCTTGGATCCAAACCTGCTTTCCGCGGTTCTTTCAAATTCTTCCCCCCAGATCAAACGGGTAGGTCCTCCACCAAAACTCCATCGAGTTCGGTGAGACCGCCACACCCAGGAGACTCCCATGAGCAAAGCCCTTCTCGGCAAAAAAATCGGTATGACCCGCCTCTTCACCCCGGCGGGCGCCAGCGTCCCCGTGACGGTGGTCCAGGCCGGCCCTTGCTTCGTGACCCAGATCAAGACCGCCGAAGTGGACGGCTACACAGCCGTTCAGATCGGTTTTGACACCATCAAGCCCCGCAATTCGACCATCCCGGTCATTGGCCATGATGCCAAGGCCGGCGTGGCTCCCCAGCGCTTTCACCGTGAAATTCGTACCGCTGATGTGTCCGCCTACCAGGCCGGACAGCAGTTGGACACGAGCGTCATGGAAGGCGTTTTGTTCGTGGACGTCACCGGCACCAGCAAAGGCAAGGGCTTCGCCGGCGCCATGAAGCGCCACGGCTTCAAGGGCCTGTGTGCTTCGCACGGCACCGAGCGCAAGCACCGTTCGCCCGGTTCCATCGCCGGTCGCGCCAGCAACCGTGGTTGGGGTCCGCCAAAGCGCGGCATCCGCATGCCCGGCCGCATGGGTGGCGAGCAGGTGACCACCCGCAACATCAAAATTTTCGGCATTGACAAGGAACGCGGTTTGTTGCTCCTGCAGGGCGCTGTGCCCGGCGCCAACAACGGCCTGCTCCTGGTCAAGGAAGCCAAACGTCTCTGGAAACCCAAGGCCAAACTCGTGGCCGCCCAGGCGAAGTAAGTCGGTGCCGGATCACCCGTCCTCCCTTTGCGAGAGTGCGGCTTTCCGGATGAAACTCCTTCGTCACGACATCCCCAGCTCTTGCGAACTCTTCGCTTTTGTCCATCCCACCCGCCTCCTGCCCGGAACCCGTCGAAACGGTGATCCACCGCAGGGTCAGGCCAAGCAAGGTAAAACCATGATCTCGATCAGCGTTTACAACATCGCCGGCAAAGAAACCGGCCAGATTCAGGTTGACGAAGCCATCCTTGGCGGAGAAGTTCGCCACGAACTGCTCAAGTTGGCGTATGTGCGTTACCACGCCAACATGCGCTCGTACAACAACACCACCAAAACCCGCAGCATGGTCGAAGGTTCGACCCGCAAGCTCTACAAGCAAAAGGGCACCGGCAACGCCCGCCGCGGCGACAAGAAGTCCAATATCCTGCGCGGCGGCGGCCACGGCAAAGCCAAGGTCGGCCACGATTGGCGCCTCGACATGCCCCGCAAGCAGCGCCAGCTTGCCAACCGCAACGCCATCCTCGCCAAAGCCATTGACGGCGAGATCAAACTGGTCGAAGGCTTGAATTTTGAAAAGCCCAGCACCAAGCAGTTCCAGTCGGTCGTCGATGTTCTTGGTGTCGCCAAATCCTGCCTGTTCGCCATGCAGGACACCCGCACCCCCGCCGGCGTCTCGGCCCGCAATCTTGACAACATCAGCGTGACCCAGATCGACCGTCTCAACGCGTTCGATCTGCTGACCCACCGTTACTTTGTGGCCGAAAAGGAAGCTTTCCAAGCTTACATCGACCGCGCTTCCAAAAACGCCTAAGCGTCTGCCCCTGCTCCAAGCCTGACTTAAGGAGACACCATGTCCCACACCAACAGCATCATCAAACGCCCGATCCAAACCGAAAAGGCAAACTGGCAGGCCACCCACCAGGCCACCGGCGGCCCGCGCAAGGGCCAAACCCTCAACCGTTACACCTTCGAGGTGGCCCTGCTCGCCCGCAAGAGCGAAATCAAGGAAGCCATCGAGAAGCAGTACAACGTCAAGGTTGCAAAAGTCCGCACCCAGACCCGCAAGGGCGAGATCCTGCGCACCCGCAATGGCTTCAAGCAGGAAACTGCTTGGAAGCGGGCGTTGGTCGACCTTCAGCCCGAGTTCAAACTCGACCTGTTCTAAATTCTTCACCCCGACGCGCGGCAATTCCGCCGCCGTCCCAAGCCTGAGATCCTGCCATGGCCATTCGCATCTACAAGCGCACCAGCCCCGGACGCCGCAACGCCTCGGTGAACACCAACGAGGAAGTCACCAAGTCCACCCCCGAGAAGACCCTTCTCGAGAAGAACACCAAGACCGGCGGCCGCAACCACCACGGCGTCCAGACCAACTGGAACCAGGGTGGGGGCGTCAAGCGCCGCTACCGCATCATGGACTGGAAGCGCATCACCGACGATGTGACCGCCACCGTGGTCGGCATCGAATACGACCCCAACCGTTCCTCGCACATCGCCCTGATCGAGTACACCGACGGCAAGAAGGCGTACATCATCGCCCCTGCCGGCCTGACCGACGGTGCCAAGGTGACATCCTCGGCCAACCGCGTCGAGCCGTCCGTCGGCAACGCGATGCCCCTCAAGTACATCCCCACCGGCCTCTCGGTGCATTGCATCGAACTCGAGCCCGGTTCCGGCGCCAAGCTCTGCCGCTCGGCCGGCACCTTTGCCCGCCTGACCAACCGCGAAGAAAACTGGGCCACCCTGGTGTTCCCCTCTGGTGAAGTCCGCCAGGTCTCGGTCGACTGCCGCGCCACCATCGGCGTGGTCGGTAACCCGGACCACAACAAGGTCGTTCTCGGCAAGGCCGGCAAGACCCGCCTGCTTGGCATCCGCCCCCGCGTCCGCGGCGTGGCCCGCAACCACCACAACCACCCGACCGGCGGTGGTGACGGCAAGTCGAAGCACAACCGTCAGGGCGCCAGCAAAACCGGCGTTTTGGCCAAGGGCGGCCGCACCCGCAAGCATGGTAAGCCGTCCAACAAGCGCATCGTCCGCCGCCGCGTCTCGAAACGCTACGGCCAATTGAAGATCAAGTAAAATCTTCGCCCCGTATCGCCAACCCCGGTTGGCCCTTCCGTCCTTCCTTCGTCTTCCCCTTCGCCCCCGCGAACCTTCCCTTAAGGCTGAATCATGGCCCGTTCCCTGAAAAAAGGCCCCTTCGTCGACTTCAAACTCTACCGCAAGGTGGAGGTCCTGAACCAGAAGAACCGCCGCGACCCCATCAAGACCTGGGCTCGCGCCTGCACCATCGTTCCTGAATTTGTCGGCCACACCTTTCTGGTCCACAACGGCAAGAGCTTCCTCAATGTGTTCGTCACCGAAGACATGGTGGGCCACAAGCTCGGCGAATTCAGCCTCACCCGCACCTTCCGTGCCCACACCACGGGCACCAAGGCCCAGCGCACCGCGGGCGCCATCTAATCATCCCTTTTGCCTGAACACCCAGGCAGGAACACGACCATGGAATACACCAACATCCATCGCACCGCCCGCATCAGTCCCAGCAAGGTTCGCCAGCTGACGACCATGATCCGTGGCAAGTCCATCGACGAGGCCCTCGTCGCCTTGGAGACTTCCAAGCGCCGCGGCGCCATTCTCATCAAGAATTCTCTGCGTGCCGCCATCGCCAACGCCGACCGCGGCGAAGCCAACCTGCGCAAGCTGGTGGTTTCTGACGCCCGCGTCGATTCCGGCCCGACCATGAAACGCCACCAGCCCAAGGATCGCGGCCGCGCCCACGACATCCTCAAGCGCACCAGCCATATCACCATCTCGGTTGCCGAAAAGGCCGCCAAGAAGTCCAAGTAAGTCGCCTTTTCACAATCTTGCCACCAATCCCGTCATTTAGAGACCACCATGGGACAAAAAGTTCATCCATTCGGCTTCCGCGTCGGCATCACTGAAGCTCACAAGAGCCGCTGGTACGCCCCCAAGGGTTTGTACGGCGAACTCCTGATCGAGGACTTCCGCATCCGCGAATTCCTCGAGCATCAGCTCAACCGCAAGCCTCCCTTCGCCGCCGTCTCCGATATCCATATCGAGCGCACCCGCGAAGAACTCAAGGTCATCGTCAAGACCGCCCGTCCAGGCTTGGTCATCGGCCCCAAGGGTGCCGAAATCGACCGCTTGACCGGCGAACTGCAGCGCTTGACCGGCCGCAACGTCAACATCTCCTGCTTGGAAGTGACCAACCCCGATGTCGAGTCGCAACTGGTGGCCATCTCCATCGCCGAGCAGATCGAAAAGCGCGCCTCCTTCCGCCGCGTCATGAAGATGAAGGCCGAAGCAGCCATGTCCGCCGGCGCCAAGGGTGTGAAGATTCAGCTCTCCGGTCGCCTGGGCGGAGCTGACATCCACAAGACCGAAGACGTGCGCATCGGCGCGGTTCCGCTGCAGACCCTGCAGGCTGAAATTGACTACGGCTTCACCGAAGCCAACACCACCTACGGCAAGATCGGCATCAAGGTGTGGGTGTTCAAAGGCATGTACCACGAAGTGCGCGACGAAGAAGTGACCTCGCGCGCCGCCGGTGCCCGCCCCCGCGCCCGTGGCCGCCGTTAAGCGGTCCGCGACCCTTCCCGCCAGTTTCGTCCGTCCGTTCCCATTTTCAACAACTAACGCGGCCACTTTCTTAGGCCGCCGGAGCACAAGCCATGTCCCTGATGCCCAAACGTGTGAAGTACCGCAAGCAGCAGCGCGGTAAAATGAAAGGCAACGCCACCCGTGGCAACTACGTCGCTTACGGCGATTTCGGTGTCCAGGTGCTCGAAGGCGGCTGGCTGTCGGCCCGCCAGATTGAAGCCGGCCGCGTCGCCTGCCGCCAGTACGTCGGAAAGTCCGGCAAGTTCTTCTGCCGCGTGTTCCCCGACAAGCCCATCTCCAAGAAGCCGCTGGAAACCCGCATGGGTACCGGCAAGGCCGAGCCTGAATTCTGGGCCGCCGTCATCAAGCCGGGCCAGATCCTTTACGAAGTGTCCGGCGTATCCGCCGAACTCGCCAAGGCCGCCTTCGCCCGCGTGGCCTACAAGATGCCGTTCCGCTGCCGTTTCGTCGAGCGCCGCCCGGCCTAATCCGGGTTTTTCGGAAACAAAAGATTTCAATCGCCAAGGGGCGCATGAATCGTTCGTTTCCAGTATCATTTCCGCCCCACATTCAATTCCCCCTTGCGAACTTCAGGCCGCCGCCGCGTAGGCAGCCGGACCTGAAGCTGAAGGAACCCGATGAGCAATCCCGCCGTCAATCAAGCCCCCGCCCTTATCTCCACCAAAATTGGCGTGGTGGTCAGCGACGCCCGCAACAAGACCCGTACGGTCGCGGTCGAAGCCTATTTTGTCCACCCCAAGTACGGCAAGCGCATCGCCCGCGAAGTCCGCTTTCACATCCATGACGAACTCAACGCGAGCCAGAACGGTGACCGCGTCGAGATCGTTCCGTGCCGTCCGATGAGCAAGACCAAGCGCTTCCGCCTGGTCCGCGTTGTCCAGAAGGGCGCCGTTCAGAATGCCGCCTTGGTTGCCTGATTTTTTCATCCGCGGCGGCTTGCCCCGCTTTCGGATGATTCTTCATTGAAATCCCCAATGCCCCCCGAAACGGTGGGGCTTACCCGAGAACGACCCCATGATCCAGAATGAATCCACGATTGATGTCACCGATAACAGCGGCGCCAAAGAGGCGATGGTGATCAAAGTGCTCGGCCAACACTCCCTGGCCGGCAACTTCACCCGCGGCACCGCCAGCGTGGGCGACCGCGTGGTGTGCGTCATCAAAAAGGCCATGCCCGGCAGCGACGTCAAGAAGGCCACCGTGCACACCGGCGTGGTTGTCCGCACCAAGTATCCGTTGCGCCGTGAAGACGGTTCCTATGTCCGCTTCGACCGCACCGCCATCGTGCTGATCGATGCCGAAGGCAACCCGAAGGGCACCCGCATCTTCGGCGCCGTGGCCCGCGAACTGCGCGAAAAAAACTACGCCAAAATCGTTTCCCTGGCCCAGGAAGTGGTCTAAGACCCTTATCTGCTGCCGTTGTCAGTTTCCCGTTTTTCCCTCTCACTTAGCAACCAATCATGGCTCGACATATCCGCAAAGACGACCAGGTGATCGTGACCGCCGGCGCCCACAAGGGCGAACAGGGCAAGGTCCTCGCCGTTCTCACCAAGAAGGACGCAGTGCTCGTCGAAGGCGTGAACATCCACGTCAAGAACATCAAGAAAAGCCCGACCAAGCCCGAGGGTGGCCAAGTCCGCAAGGAATTCCCCATTCACTGGTCCAACGTGTCGCCCGCCGTCACGGTGGACGGCAAAGTGGTGCCCACCCGCGTCCGCTTTGAAACCAAGGCCGACGGCTCCAAGATCCGCGTGGCCGTCAAGACCGGCCAGCCCATCGGCGCCCCGATCCGCGCGGTCGTCAAGGCCAAGTAAATCAGGCATCCATTGCTTCGGAGAGTGCCAGGCCCGTTCCTGTGCCCTCCGTTCCCGAAACCCACATCCGGTTTCATTCATTTTTCAGACCGCTTCGCCCCCCAAAGGAACACCATGCAGCCCCGCATGAAGGAAAAATTCGTTGGTGAAATCGCCCCCAAGGTGATGACCCAGTTCAGCCTCAAGAACAAGATGCAGGTCCCCAGCCTGCAGAAGATCGTGCTTTCCGTCGGCCTTGGCAAGCAACTCGAAGGCACCAAGATCAACCCCAAGGCCCGCGAGCAGGTCATCAAGGATTTGACCGTTATCTCCGGCCAGAAGCCGGTGATGCGCAAGGCCACCAAGTCGGTCGCCAACTTCAAAGTGCGCGCCGGCTACGAAGTGGGCTGCTGCGTGACCCTGCGCGGAAGCCGCATGTGGGAGTTCTATGACCGCATGGTCTCGCTGGCCATTCCGCGCATCAAGGACTTCCGCGGCGTGTCCGACACCTCCTTTGACGGCCGGGGCAATTATTCCTTCGGCATCCAGGAACAGGGCATTTTCCCGGAAGTCGACATGACCGATGCTTTCTTCACCCACGGCATGAACATCACCATGGTGTTCAAGAACTCGACCAATGAGATGACCAAGTACGCCCTCACCGAGATGGGCTTCCCATTCCGCAAGAAGGACGATCGCCGCTAAGCGGATCTACCGGTTGCCCAACCTGCACCCGGCGCCCCTGACCCCAACCAAAAACCATGGCAACCACCTCCACCATCGAACGTAACAAGCGCGTCATCGCAACCGTCGCCAAGTATGCCGCCAAGCGCGCCGAGCTCAAGGCCAAGAAGGATTACATCGGCCTGCAGATGCTCCCCCGCGACGCCAGCCCGACCCGTGTGCGCAGCCTGTGTGCGCTGACCGGCCGCAGTCAGGGCGTGTACCAGAAATTCAAACTCTGCCGCAACAAGCTGCGCGAACTCGCCCTTGAAGGCAAAATCCCCGGTATGCGCAAGGCTTCCTGGTAATCCAGCGCCGCCCGTCGTCTCCCCTCCAGATCCCTCAGACTTTGTAAACCCCTGGCACTTTTAGCCGGCAGGTACAACGGCGCCAAGCGCCGTCACAGGAACCCGAAACATGGCCATCAACGATCCCATCGCCGACATGCTCACCCGCATCCGCAACGCGGTTCGCAACGAAGCATCTTCCGTCAACTGCCTCAACTCCAAAGTGTGCCGCGGCATCGCCGACACGCTCAAGGACGAAGGCTATATCTTGGGCTACGAGCTTGTGCAGGACGGCCGCCAAGGCGTTCTCAAGGTCAAGCTCAAGTACGGCCCCAACGGTGAAAAACTCATCAACATCATCAAGCGCGAGTCCACCTCGGGTCGCCGCGTGTACAAGGGCGTCACCGAACTGCCCCGCCCGATGGACGGCATGGGTATTTCGATCGTCACCACCCCCAAGGGCGTGCTGTCCGACCGCAAGTGCCGAGAGCTCAATGTCGGCGGCGAACTTCTGTGCACCGTCGCTTGATAAACCAACTGATTTAGGTTAGCATTCCTCCCCTTTGTTTTCTCCATTTAAGGCAGGCTCCGGCCGCCTGACCAAGGATCCACCATGAGTCGTCTCGGCAAAAAAAGCATTTCCCTTCCCAAGGGCGTCACCATCAAACAGGCCGCCGATGTGTTCACTGTCACCGGACCCAAGGGCACCCTGACGATCAACCTGCGTCCCGAAGTGTCCGTTTCTGTCGAGGGCGACCAGATCACCGTCAGCAGCAACTCGGACACCCGTTTTGCCAACGCGATGCACGGCACCACCCGTTCGCTGATCTCCAACATGATCAAGGGCGCCAGCGAAGGCTACCTCAAGGAATTGGATGTGATCGGTGTGGGTTGGACCGCCCAGCTCAAGGGCAAGGAAATCCACCTCAACGTCGGCTACGCCGATGTGCGCAAGGTCGCCATTCCGGCCGGCATCACCTGTGAAATCAAGGATGCCCGCATCAAGGTCTTGGGTGTTGACAAGCAGCTGGTGGGCCAGGTTGCCGCCGTGATCCGCAGCCATCGCAAGCCGGAGCCGTACAACGGCAAGGGCATCTGCTACGTCGGCGAAAAAATCATCCGCAAGGAAGGCAAGGCCTTCGGTTCCTAAGCCGCGCCTTGTCGGTTTTGTTTCATCTTTTCTATCCTTGGAGTTTTTTTTCATGTGTCCCGGCCTGTTGCCTGGGCACGCAGATGAAGACCACTCCCTAGCCCCCTTTTACAGGCTAAAACATGAGCACCAAACTCAACGCAGTCCGTCGCCAGCGCCGCAAGGCCGGCATCCGCAAAAAGGTTTTCGGCACCGCCGAGAAGCCGCGCCTTTCCATTTTCCGCAGCAGCAAGCACATCTACGGCCAATTGGTGGACGACGTCAAGGGGATCACCCTGATTTCCGCCAACACGCTGTCCTTGTCCGTCGAGAGCGGTGGCAACATCGCCGCGGCCAAGCAGGTGGGCGCCGATTTGGCCCAAAAGGCCAAGGCTGCCGGCATTCATGCCGTGGCTTTTGACCGCAACGGCTTCAAGTACCACGGCCGCGTGGAGGCCTTGGCCGACAGCGCCCGCGAAGGCGGCCTCAAGTTCTGAGTTTTGTTTGATTTTTTCCAACCTATTTCCTGGCTTAAGGTGAAATTCCCAAGCCCCCCGATTCCGAGACACTCCCATGGCAGAAAAAAAGAAAACCGATATGCTTGATGATTCCGGCATGGAATCCACCACCGTCACCGTGAACCGCACCTGCGCCACGGTCAAGGGTGGCCGCCGCATGAGCTTCGCCGCTCTGGTCGTCGTCGGCGACCGCCGCGGCAATGTGGGCATCGGTTACGGCAAGAGCCGCGCCGTGCCGACCGCCATTGAAAAAGCCCAGAAGTACGCCAAGAAGGCGATGTTCAAGGTCAAACTCCAAGACGGCACCCTGCCGCACGCCGTTTCGGCTTCTTTCGGCGCCTCCTCGGTGCGCCTGATCCCTGCTGCTCCCGGCACCGGCGTCATCGCCGGCGGCACGGTGCGCGC
Source organism: uncultured Phycisphaeraceae bacterium (assembly GCA_964556215.1). Lineage (GTDB taxonomy): Bacteria > Planctomycetota > Phycisphaerae > Phycisphaerales > Phycisphaeraceae > CANIYR01. Next base: position 17,165 of record CAZKVP010000010.1, on the reverse strand, counting down.
GGTGCTTGAGATGGCCGGCATTCAGGACTGCCTGACCAAGGCCTATGGTTCGAGCAACCAAGCCAACCTTTGCAAAGCCGTGGTCGCGGGCCTGCAGTCCATGCAAACCCGTGAAAGCGTTGAAGCCCTGCGCGGTGTCAAGATCGGCGCCAGCCGCATCGAGCGGGTGCTCAATGCCAACAAGAAGAACCAGCCTGCCGCCACGGTGGCGGCCGCCCCCAAGGGCAAGGCTGAAAAGGCCGACTCCGCGGCCTGATGCAGCCGATCCGGTTTTGGTTAGAACGGTTACCTTTCCCTCCCCTTTTGACAAATGACCGGCCCAAGCCGGTGAAACGAGAACATCGCCATGATGATCCATGAAATCACTCCCAATGCCAGCAAGAACAAAGACCGCAAGCGTCTTGGTCGCGGCCCCGGCTCCGGCACCGGCAAAACCTCGGGCCGCGGCTTCAAAGGCGCGGGTTCGCGCTCCGGCTGGAGCGGATCCATCCGCGCCTCGCGCGAAGGCGGCCAGACCCCGTTCTTCAAGCGCTTCCCCAAGCGCGGCTTCACCAATGCCAAGTTCAAGGTGGAGTACGCCGTGGTCAACCTCCACGAGTTGGAGGCCGCTTTTGACGCCGGCGCCGAGGTCACCATTGACGCGCTGGTGAAGATCGGCCTTTTGGCCGACACCAAGCTGCCGCTCAAGGTGCTGGGCCAGGGCAACCTCAAGAAGAGCCTCAAAGTTAGTGCCCACAAGTTCTCCAAGGCTGCCGAAGCGGGCATCACCAAGGCGGGCGGCTCGGTCACGACTCTCTGAGTTTGATCCAATATTTTTCGAGCCCGCGAAACATTCGCGGGCTTTTTTTATATACAGTAAACCCCCTATGCAAGCACTCCTGAATCTTTGGCGCGTCCCTGAATTACGCAACCGCATCCTGTTCACCTTGGCCATGCTGGTGGTGTACCGCATCGGCTATCACATCCCGCTGCCGACGGTGGATCCGGAAGCGCTCAAATCCGTGATGGAAACCAATTCCTCCGGCTTTTTCGGCGGGGTCATCTCCTATATTTCCACCTTTACCGGCGGTTCTCTGCAGCAGTCCACCATCTTTGGTCTGGGCGTGGCGCCCTATATTTCGGCCTCGATCATCCTGCAGCTTTTGGCCACGGTTTCCCCGCAGCTCAAGGCCCTGCGCAAGGAAGGCGCTTCGGGCCAGCAGAAGATCATGGAATACACCCGTTATCTCACCATCGCGCTGTGCCTGGTGCAGGGTGTGATGTGGCTGACTGCCATGCGCGTCATGCAGTTGCCCGGCGGGGGTTCCCTGGTCTACCCGGAGTTCGCCAATTCATGGATTTACTGGGTGGGCTGCATCACCGCGTTGACCGGCGGTTCGGTGTTCCTGATGTGGCTTGGTGAGCAGATCGACCAGCACGGCATGGGCAACGGCGTGTCACTCATCATCACCGCCGGCATTGTGGCATCGCTGCCCTCGGCGATCAACAACATCATCACGGCGTTCCAGACCAGCAACAACACCGGCGACGAGGCGATGAAGACCGCCTTCATCGTCGCCCTGTTCATCCTGGTGGTGGCCGGCTCGGTCATCATCACGGAGGCTCAGCGCGAGATCCCGATCCAACAGGCCAAGCACACCAAGGGCGCCCAGGTGGTCGGCGGCCAAAAGATGTACCTGCCGCTCAAGGTCAACCACGGCGGCGTGATGCCGGTGATTTTTGCCAGCACCCTCATGATGTTTCCGGCCATGGCGCTTGGCGCATTGGCAAAGACGCTCGGTAAGGCGGATCAGTATCACGGTTTGGGGTTGGCTTACCACAAGACCATTTCCTTCCTGGCGGAGGAACTGCAGGGCAACAAGATCAATGCGGGCTTCCTTTACCTGCTCGTTTTCATCGGCCTGATTTACTTCTTCTCATATTTCTGGACTTCGGTCCAGTTCAACCCCGAAGAGACTTCGACCCAATTGCGCGATGGCGGTTCGTTCATCCCCGGCTTGCGCCCGGGCCCGCGCACGGCGGAATACCTTGAGGCGGTGATGGAACGCCTGACGTACGTGGGGGCCGCATTCCTGTGCGTGATTTCGGTGCTGCCCAATCTGGCCTCGCACGGCATGAAGGTCAACGACCCGCAGGTGATGCAGTTTTTGGGAGGGATCAGCCTGCTTATCTGCGTCAGCGTGGCGCTCGACTTCATCCAGCGTATTGAGGCGCAATTGATGATGCGCAACTGCGAGGGATTCCTGTCGCGCAGCGAATCCGGCGCGCCAAAAATCAGGGCGGTGCGCGGCACCACCACCGACATTGAATGACGGCACGAAAACACCCGGGCGACCGGGTGTTTTCGTGCTGCGGGACAACAATTCCCAGGTTTGGGGAAAATGCCGGTTCCGCTCGCGCGGGCGCGAAAGCGCGCGTGGTAAAATTCTCTCCGGGCCCGCCCACCTTCGGGCACCCGCGCCTCCCACAAGGAAATCCCATGATTCCCCTCGCTGAACTTTCCGGTTTGATGATCGCCCTGATTGCGGCTGGCGCCGTGGCCGGTCTTCTGCTGCTGGTCCTGCTCTACGGCGCCTCCGTGTACAACGGCCTGGTGCAGGGCCGCGAGCGCACGCGCAACGGTTTTTCACAGATCGACGTGCAGTTGACCCGCCGCTACGACCTGATCCCCAACCTGGTCGAAACCTGCAAGGGCTACATGGCCCATGAAAAAGGCACACTGGAAGCCGTGATGACCGCCCGCGCCAGCGCCACCCAGGCCCGCGTGACGGTCAATGCGGATCCCACCAACGCCGCCGGCATGGCACAACTGGGCCAGGCGGAAGGCGCACTGACCGGCGCGCTGGGCCGCCTGCTGGCGGTGTCGGAAAATTACCCCGATCTCAAGGCCAACGGCAACATGGCGCAATTGATGGAGGAACTGACCTCCACTGAAAACAAGATTTCCTTCGCGCGCCAGTCCTACAACGACTTGGCGACGGTCTACAACACCTACAAGAAGACTTTCCCACCGGTCCTGTTTGCCGGCATGTTCAATTTTCAGGATGCCGCGTATTTTGAGGTCGACGATCCTGCCAAAAAACAGGCGGTCAAGGTGCAGTTTTGAATTTTCTGAAACACCCGACCCCGGCTTCTGGCTGGGGTTTTTCAAGCGGAGCGCGCCATGGTGACGGATTTCTTCAAGCGGCAGGATGACGCGCGGCGCAACACCGGCCGGCTGGTGATGCTGTTGGCGGCGGGGCTGCTGGCCATCACCGCCGTCACCTATGTGCTGATCATGCTGGTCTGGACCCAGGTGGGGCAGGGGGGGCGGCATTTCGAGCCCGTCCGGCAGGCTCCGTCCTTCTGGAATCCCGGCATGTTCGCCTTGGTGGCCGGCGCCACCACGCTGGTGGTGCTGGGCGCCTCATGGGTGCGCACGATGCAGTTGCGCTCCGGCGGCGGCGCCGGTGTGGCGGGAGGCATGGGGGGTCGCGAGATATTCCAGGGCGGGGCCGATCCGGATGAGCGCAAGCTGATGAATGTGGTGGAAGAAATGTCCATTGCCTCCGCCACGCCGATGCCGCGCGTTTTTGTCATGGACGATGAGGAGGGCATCAACGCCTTTGCCGCCGGCTGGGCGCCTGATTCCGCCGTGATCTGCGTCACCCGCGGTGCGATCACGGGTTTGTCGCGCGATCAGTTGCAGGGGGTGGTCGCCCATGAGTTCAGCCATATTTTGAACGGCGACATGCGCATGAACATCCGCCTGATGGGGCTGGGCTTCGGCCTGTTGGCGCTCGCCATTGTCGGGCGCTTGCTGCTCCAGATGGGCTCCGGCGGCCGCTCCAGCTCCAGCAGAAAGGGCGATGGCACGGCCGCGTTGGCCCTGATCGGCCTGGTGGTGCTGGTCATGGGCTATGTCGGCGCCTTTTTTGGCCAGTTGATGCAGGCGGCCATTTCGCGCCAGCGTGAATTTCTGGCGGATGCCTCCGCCGTGCAATTCACGCGCAATCCCGAAGGGTTGGCCGGCGCGCTCAAACAGATCGGTGCGTCCGGCTGCCAGGTGCACAGCAGCCACTCCAAGGAGGCGGGCCACATGTTTTTCGGTTCTTCCGCCACGCATTTGACCTCGCTGCTTGCCACCCATCCGCCACTTGAAGAGCGCATCCGCCGCCTGGATCCGGCATGGGACGGCGCGTTGCCGGCCCCGCGCGTTTTCCAAGGCAAGCGCGCGGGCTACCGGGCCGACGGCCTGCGCGTGGGGCGCCCCGGCGTTTCACCTTTGCCGGAGGGCGCGGGGGATCCGGGCATGGCTTGCGCCGTCGCCTGCGCCCTGTTGCTGGACCGCCAAGATGCGCGGGTGCGTGCGGCGCAGATCGGGGGGGATGCGCGCCTTTCCCAAGCCGCCGACATGGTCTTGGGAATTGCCGAGGATGGGCGCCTGGCGGCGCTTGAGGAGTGTCTGGCTGCGTTGCGGAAATTGCCGCCCGGCGAACGCCAGCGCACCTTGGCCCGGGTGGAGGCGGTGCTGGCGGAGGCGCCCCATCCCGGCCTGCATGAATGGGCGGTCCACCGCATCCTGCGGATGGCTTTGATCGAGGCTGTGCCTTTGACGGGGCAGGGGGCGGCTGAAACAACCGGGGGAGCCGCCCTGGCGCTCTCCGTCCTAGCCCATGCCGGCAGCCGCAATGCTTCGGCGGTGAAGCGGGCATTTGCCGCCGGGGCCGCCAAAATGGGGCTGTCCAAGGAGGCATTGGTGCCGGCGGAAACCTGCCGGTTTCCGGATTTGGATGCCGCCCTTGACGCCTTGCGCCAAGGGGGGGATTCCGAGCGTCAACGCATGATGGAGGCGGCGGTTGCCGTGTCCAACAGCGACGGGCGCCTGATCCCGGTGGAGCTGCTTTTGATGCGGGCTTACGGGCTTTCCTTGGCGGTTTGAGGCAAATCTCCGGGGCCGGTTGCAAGCAGGCTTGCGGATGGCTATACTTTCCGACCCTATTCTTCTTCTCCGTTTACCGAATCGCGAAACTCCATGTCGCCCACGATTAACCAGCTCGTCCGTCAGCCCCGCGAAATGCAGACCGCCAAGTCCAAAACCAAGGATTTGGTGCAATGTCCCCAGCGCCGCGGCGTTTGTTTGCAAGTCAAGACCGTCACCCCCAAGAAGCCGAACTCGGCTTTGCGCAAGGTGGCCCGCGTGCGCCTCTCCAACGGCCGAGAAATCACCGCCTACATCGGTGGCGAAGGCCACAACCTGCAGGAGCACTCGATCGTCCTGGTGCGCGGCGGCCGCGTGCGCGACCTTCCCGGTGTGCGCTACCATGTGGTGCGCGGTTCGCTCGACTGCTTGGGCGTGGATGGCCGCAAGAAGGGCCGCTCCAAGTACGGCGTCAAGCGTCCCAAGGGCAAATAAGCCCCTGCGCTGACGGCAAGTTGACATCCAATCTTCACAGACCGGCGCGTGCCGGTTTGTTTTTCCCCCCGGGGAGTAATCGGCGACACCCTTTGCGCTCTTGGCCTTTTTGGCCCGCGCCGCCGGTGAAAAAAATCCCCAAGCACAAGGATCCCTTTCATGGCCTCGTTCACCGCATCCGAAACCCAGCTCAAGCCCGACGCCCGCTTCAACGACAAGACCATGGCGCGCTTCATCAACTGCCTGATGTACGACGGCAAAAAAGCCGCCGCCCAACGCGTGGTGTACGACGCCATGGATGAAATCGCCAAGGTCAGCGGCGAAACCTCGCCCTTGGAAATTTTCAACAAGGCCATCGAGAACGTGAAACCGACCGTTGAAGTGCGCTCCAAGCGCGTTGGCGGTGCCAACTACCAGGTGCCCATGCAGGTGAAGGCCAAGCGCAAGCAGAGCCTCGCCTTCCGCTGGCTCCTGGCTGCCGCCCGCTCTGAAAAAGGCAAGCCCATGGCCAAGCGTTTGGCCAAGGAGCTCTTGGACGCATCCAAGGGCGAAGGCAAGGCGATGACCACGCGCGAGCAGGTCCACCGCATGGCCGAAGCCAACAAGGCATTTGCCCACTTTGCATGGTAATTGCGGCGGACGGCCGTGCGCCGGCTCGAACCTGAAAACAGCTTTTTCAAAAAAGCCTTCCGTCCATGGCGCGAAGGCTTTTTTCTTTCGTACAATTTAACCCCCTTGGCCAGTCTTTGATCACCATCACGAGAGTCACCATGTCCTATGTCAAGTGCCTGCGCGGCAAAGAGAGCGGTGTTGAATACCCCATCACCCCACGCACCCTGTGCGATGTGGATTTCAGCCCTGTCGAGGTGGTGTACGACTACGCGCGCATGAAGGGCAGGGTGACCCGTGCCAGCATCGAAGCGGGCCCGCAATCGCTGTGGCGCTACAAGGACCTGCTGCCCATCGAGGGCGCCCCAAAGACCGGCTTCCATTCCGGCTGGACGCCCTTGGTTCGCGCCAACCGTTTGGCCGCCGAGCTGGGCATGAAAGAACTGTACATCAAGGATGACTCCGGCAACCGCCCGTCCTTCTCCTACAAGGACCGCGTGGTCGCGGTGGCCATTACCAAAGCCATCGAGTTCGGTTTCAAGGCCGTCGGCTGCGCCTCAACCGGCAACTTGGCCCACTCGGTGGCGGCCCACGCCGCCATCGCGGGTTTGCCTTCATATGTGATGGTGCCCTACGACTTGGAAGAAGGCAAGATTGTCGCCATGCGCGTGTGCGGCCCCAACCTGGTGCGCATCAGGGGCAATTACGACGACGTCAACCGCTTGTGCTCGCAGATCGCCGACAAATACGGATGGGGCCTGGTCAACGTGAATTTACGCCCCTTCTACACCGAAGGTGCCAAAACCCACGGCCATGAAATCGCCGAGCAGATGGGCTGGCGTTTGCCCAAGCACACCGTGCTGCCGGTGGCTGGCGGCACCATTTTGCCCAAGGTCTACAAGGGCTACCAGGAGTTCATCGAGCTGGGCTTGGTGGAGGACAACCAGCCGGTGTTCCATGCCGCGCAGGCCGAGGGTTGCTGCCCGGTGGCCAAGGCCATCATCGAAGGCAAGGACGACTTCAAGCCGCAAAAACCCAACACCATCGCCAAGAGCATCGCCATCGGCAATCCCGCCGATGGCCACTATGTGATAAAGGACATCAAGAAGACCGGCGGCTTTGCCGCCACCGCCAACGACGGCGAGATCATTGACGCCATCCAGTTGCTGGCCCGCACCGAAGGCATCTTCACCGAGCCGGCCGGTGGCACCACCCTGGCCTGTGCCATCAAACTCATCAACTCCGGCCGCATTCCCAAGGACGAACCGGTGTGCATCTGCATCACCGGCAACGGCCTGAAAACCATCGAGGCGATGAACGGGCGCTTCCCCCATGTGGAGCCCATCGAACCCAAGATGTCCGCCTTTGAGGACATGATGAACGCCGCGCCGGCCCAAGTCTGATGTCCCCAAGGCTTGCAAGTCAGGTCCGCGTTCCCCCCATTTCGCGCTTCCCTTTTTAACGAGAACACCATGCCCCAAGTCTCCATCCCCGCCGCCTTGCGTCCGCAAGTGGACGGCCAGTCTGAAATTTCCGTGGAAGGTGCCAGCGTGGGCGCCATCCTGGCCCAGCTCAAGGTGCAGTACCCCGCTTTTGGAGCTCGCCTGTACAAGGCCGACGGCGAACTCAACCGCTTCATCAATGTCTATGTGAACAACGAGGACATCCGCTTCATGGACGGTCTGGAAACACCGGTGTCGGCCAAGGACGAGATTGCCATCATCCCGGCCATTGCCGGCGGGTGATTGGGCATTGACACCACCACCGCTTGTGGAAATCTTGACAGATAAATCTTAGGATTTATTATGGATAGGCCTTTTTTGGGTGGGAATGCATGTTTGGTTGGCAAGCCCGGCTGAACCGGATTCAAAATGCTATCATTTGCGCTTTTCCAGATGCCTTGGCAGAGAAAACATGGCCCGCACCCCATACTCTTTGAACTTCTCTTGGTTGGCCGCCGCTTTGGCGGCCGGCGCCGCCTTCTTGGCCGGATGCACCGGATCGGGGCCGCTGGATGATGACCAGCCACGCACGCCAAGCACGCACTACCGTGAACTGCGCGGGGATGATCCGCCGCTTACGGTGGACGATTCCTTGGGCAATACCAAGCCCAATTTGCGCGGGCGCCTGTTGGCGCAATAAGCGGCCCATAGAATCATTTTTTTAAAAACTGTTTTTTTACTCAAGCGGCCGGCATTGTTTGCCGATGTAGTGAAAAGCAGCGATTCAAAACGAACTGTTTGAGCCCCCGTAGATTTCTTGCCGGTCGTCTTGTATCCTTCCACACCATTGCCGGACAAGGAGTCCGGCGGCGCCATTTGGGCGCATCCCGGACAAGGAGTCCACCCCATGAGCAGAACCATCAAAGTATTGGGAGCCCTGGTCGCGGGCGTCACCGTCGTGAGCAGCGTCCTGTTTGCGCTGGAGCCCGGTCCGGCCCTGCGCCCCTCCAACATGGCCTTTTCCGCATTTGATTCCAATGCCACCCTGAGCGGGCCGGAGGCGATGCTGTTCGACACCGCCCCCAGCCGGGCGTGGAAGGACATCATCATCTACGACAGCCGCGGCATCGAAGGCGGTCAGGCTGAGTTGGACTCTTTCTTCCGCAACACTGTCAAGGTGCCGAGCGGGGCGGGCTTCCACTTTGTCATCCGCCGCGACGGCGCCGGCCGCATCGAGGTGTGTGAAAGGTGGCGCCAGCAGGCGTTCGGCGCCTTTGTGTTTGACAAGGACCCCAAGGTGGCCAAAATGTGGAACACTCAATCCATCGGTATCTGCCTGATCGGGGATGACCGCAAAAAGCCCTTTGATCAGGCTCAACTTCAGGAATTGGATTGGTTGGTCAAGCAACTCAAGGCGCGTTACAAAATCGACGACAACCGCGTGCATGTGCTGACCAGCAAGGCGACGGCAAAGTAAACCCCGTGAAAATCAGCAAAGAACCCGGCGCAAGCCGGGTTTTTGTTTGGAAGCAAGGAAAGGGTTACGAGCCCAGGATGCGGCGGTGGGCCAAGGTGGTGAGCAGCCAGCAACCCACGGCGAACAAAATCAGGGTGGATTGGCCGAGAATCAGCAGGAATACGCCGTCGAGCAAACACATGGCGGCGATCAGGCCCATGATGAGTTTCGGGGTGCCGGGGATCTTCGTTTCGCCGCGGGCGATGGCGGAGAGGCCGATGGTGTAGAAGTTCAAGGCGAGGGCAAACGCCAAGGGGATGCGGGTGAATCCCTGTCCGGGTGCCGCCGCCTCGGCGCAAGTCAAAATGATCAGCCCACGGCATGCCCCCATTAGCACTACGCTGGCCGCTGTTTTTGAATGCAGCAGGTTGTAGCCAACAATGCAGGCCACCAGGCTTGCACCAAGGATCATGGGCATCGGTCGCATGCCGCAATTCGCCGCCAAGGTCGCCAGCCCGCCCCCTAGGCAGACAATGGCCAGCGCAAAGGCTAGGCTCCGCGGTGCGCGCCCCGAGGGGATCGGCCGCGAAGGCCGCTCCTTGGCGTCCACCTTGGCGTCCACCGCGTCGTTGAGGATCATGCCGCCGATATAGAGCAGGCTCATGGCCAACATCAGCGGCAGGGTTTGACGCAATGTTCCCGGGGCATTCAGTGCGATGCCGCAGCCAACTCCCGCCACCACGCCCACCAGCGCATTCGACCACACCGTCGGCAGGTTGGAGATACGGGCGAGTTCCAGAAGTGTTTTTATTTTTGACATAAACATTCGCGCGGCAGCGCGCAGGTGGAAGCGACATCTTGTCGCTTGTTGCCGCGCAGCGGCAAGGAGGGTTGAAGGATAAGCAGAAAGCGGCAGGATGCCGCTTCCACCTGCGCGCTGCCGCGCGGTGGGTCAGGGTGTGTTCAGGGAGTAGGTGTTGGAGGGAAGGTTTTTCGGATTGCGTCGGATGTAGTTTTGGACATGGAACAGATGCTTGGAATTGCGCAGGATGCGTTCCCACGGCTCTTTTTGCCAAACTGTGCCTGTTTTCCCTAATTGTTTATTGATTTCCTTGGCCGTGAACGAATTCCAGGACTGCAAAATATTGGAGATGTCCTGCCCGGGATGGGGGGTCACCACCGTGTGAACATGGTTGGGCATGATGACCCAGGCTCCCAAGGCATAGCGCTCGCCGTCGAAGTGGTGCATGGCGTTGGCGACGATCTCGCGCAAGGCTGGATTCTTGAGGATGCAGGAGCCATGTCCGGCATCCAGCCAGGCGTCCATGCGCTCTGTGAACAGGGTGTCGTATTCTTCGTGTTCTTCCGGCGACCAAGGTTGGGGGTGTTTGGATTCCCAATCCCTGCGTTCGCGCTGCCAGAGGAGAAGTTTTTCGGCGGGCAGGGAATCGGCCAGACGGTAGGTGACGAAATAGGACACGGCGTCTTGGCGCCAGTGGGGGAGGTTGGCTCGGCGTTTTTCAGCGGCTTCATCCGGGCGGAGAAAGGCATGCTGGATGCGTTTGGGTGAAGGATCCGGCCTTTGGCCGGTAAGCGACAAAATGTCGCTTACACCTGCGCGCTGCCGCGCGAAGAGGATCTCCTTCGCGATCCCGTCCGCCAGGTTCGCCGGTTTCAATCCTGCCGGCAGCACGCCCCAGGCGTAGGTTTCCACCTCCAAATGCGGGTTTTCGCCAGGCGCAAGCGCATTCAGGCACTGCGCAATTTCAGCCTGCGTGGTGTCCAGCAGGCCGAAGTTTTCCAAAAACAGCGGAACATGGAAGTGAACGCGCCAACAACCGGTGCCAATTTCCGGCCGGCCTGCGGCGGCCAGGGCCTGCGGCAGGTCTTCAAAAAAATGGGTTTGGCCGCTGGCACTTTGCACCACGGTTTGATGCAGGTAGCGGTCTTCGGCAAAAGCGTTCAATTGCGCCCGCATTTCGCCGCGGGCTTCCGGGCAACGGGTGGAGAAATCGGCTTCCATGGCGTTGGAAAGTTGGATTTTGACCAAAGCGATGCCCGCCTCGCGGTAGGCTTGCAAAGCGTGCGTCTGCGGTTCAAACATCACCGCGCTGTGGCAGACATCGTGGCAGATGCCAAGGTATTGGCGCGACAGCGGGTCATTCAATTGCGCTTCAAAAAAACGCGCCGCGCCGGGGGCGGTGTCGAAAGCGCAGCCGGGCTCGGGTTCCAGTGCCACGCGGATCAGGCGGCCGCTGTGTTGGTGCAGGCGGTCCAATTCCTCGGCCAAGAGGCGCAAATTTTTACCGCAGGCGGTTTCAGCGGCCGGCGGCCAACCCAATGGCAGGGTGGAGATGGAGCCGCCTTGCCCTTCGGGCAGCAATTGCGCCAGGATTTTCGCCAAGTCCAGGGTGTAGCGCAGGCGTGATTCGTCGGCCCACGTGGGCAGATAGACCGCGTGCTTGACTTTGTCAGCATGAAAATTGCCGAAGGGAAAGCCGTTGAACGTGCACGCCACCAAACCTCGCATGGTGAGAAAATCACCCAACTTTTTTGCGCCATCGCCGGCGGCCGCTTCCTTGGCGGCATCGGCGGCCAGCCACAGGCCCACGCCCAAGGGGTGCTTTGGCGAAACCTGCGCCTTGACCGCCACCGCGTGGGTCTGCAGATTGGCCATGCACTGGGCCAGTGTGGTGCCGGCGTGGACGTTGGTGCAGTAGGAAATCATCGCATTCCTTGCTTGCTTCGGCGCAGGTGGGCATCGGCTTCGTCAAGCAAACGGGTGAAGTCGGCGGCCGGTCCGGTGGCCAGGCCCAGGGAGAGCCGCACTGATTGGCCGGCCGGCAGTGAGTTATCCACTGCCCGGGCGAAGCGGACGGCCACGGTTTCGGGCGTGGGGCCGATCCGGTGGTCGCCAACCAGCACGGCCAGAAATTCATCGCCGCCCCAGCGCGCCAACAGGTCGTGGGGGCGCACGCAGGCGGCCAGCGCGCCACCGGCGCGGGTGAGGGCCGCATCCCCGGCACCGTGTCCCCCGGTGTCATTGATGTGTTTGAGTCCGTCCAAGTCCAGCATGACCACCGCCACTTGCGCCTGCCCAAGGTCCGTCAGCCTGCGGCGCAAGCCGCGCCGGTTGAGTAGGCCGGTCAAATCGTCATGGTCAGCCTCATGCAGGGCTTTGGCCAATGCCAAGTGCAGGGCGGCCTCATTGGCGGGGGTGGGGTGGGGGACGGCCATGGGGCAATTTTAGTGGCAAGGCCTTTCTTTTGATGCGGCCGTGCTTTACACTGCAACCGCCCCGTTCCCCCGGTCGGCGGCATTCGTGTCCAAATTCGGTGCAACTTTATGTCCAACTCTTCCCCTCTTGAAATCAATGACTCCACATTGACCCGCCTTGTGGTCGAGCGCGGGTTGGCTTCCGCCGCCGATCTTGAGGAAGCCCGCGAGCAGGTGACCATGCGCCGGGAAGCCGGTGGCAATGAGGATTACACCCTGGCCCATGCCTTGGTGGACGGCGGCGTGCTCACCGCCAAGCAGGGCGAACGGTTGGTGGCCGAATGCTCACAGTCCAAGGGGGGCAGCGCTGCCGGAGATTCTTCCCAGCAAATTCCCGGCTACCAGATGCTGTCCAAACTCGGCGCCGGCGCGATGGCCACGGTTTACAAGGCCAAACAGATCAGCTTGGACCGCACGGTGGCGGTCAAAATCCTGCCCAAAAAATACAGTTCCGATGCCGCCTTCGTCAAGCGTTTTTATGATGAAGGCAAGGCTGCCGCCCAACTCAACCATCCCCATATCGTACAGGCCTATGATGTGGGTCATGCCGGCGAGTATTACTACTTCGTGATGGAATATGTCGATGGCTGGACCGTGCATGATGACATCGAAAAGGACGGCAAATACAAGGAGCAGCGCGCGTTGGAAGTGGCCATTGACGTGGTCAAGGCCTTGGCCCATGCGCATGAGAAGGGGTTTGTCCACCGCGATGTCAAGCCCAAGAACATCATGATCACCAAAGCCGGCACCGCCAAGCTGGCCGACATGGGGCTGGCACGGGCCATCTCCGACCGCGAAGCGGCCGAAGCGGAAAAGGGCAAGGCATTCGGCACCCCTTATTACATCGCTCCCGAACAAATCCAGGGTGAGATGCACATCGATCACCGGGCCGACATTTATTCCTTTGGCGCCACCCTGTACCACATGGTGACCGGCAAGGTGCCTTTTGACGGGGCCACACCCACGGCCGTCATGTACCGCCATCTGCGTGACGAGTTGGAGCCCGCCGACCAAGTCAATCCCAAACTCTCCCAAGGCATCAGCGAGATCATCGAAGTGTGCATGGCCAAAAAGGCCGAGGCCCGCTATGCCACCACCGAAGATTTGCTGGCTGATTTGGTGGCGGTGTCGCAGGGGGAGCCGCCCCATATTGCCCGCAAAAATTTTGACGTGGCCTCATTTGCCAAATTGGATGATTCCGATGACCAACAGGGCAACGTGCGCCATATGCACCACAGCGGGCCGTTGCCTGCCAGTCAGCAGCCCCTGTTTTGGCCGATGGTGATGGGGTGGGTGGTGGCCGGGGTTTTGCTCCTTGCACTGATCTTGGTTTTGGTCTCCAGATAAATCGCGCGGCTTTTGGCTTTTCCAGAGATTTTTCTTTGAAATTACCCCTTGACCTGCCGGTGTTTTGCCTTGATACTCCCGCCAGCGCCGGCCGGTTTGCCGTCCGTCCACTTCTTTCATTTCGTCTTTCCCTTCGTCGGAGCCCAGGATGACCCGCGCCCCCCGTCTGCCAGCTGCCACCACGTCCGCTTTGCTTGCCATCGCCCTGTCGCTGGCGGGCTGCCAAACCCAACAAATCCAAAAAATGTCCACCCCAAAGAATCTGGGGGACATTCCCGTGCTCGGTCTGCCCATTGAACCGGGGCCGGCCGCCAAGCTTGGCTACGCCGTGGGTTGGGTGGCGAGCTTCGGCGAAAAGGACGGCAGAAAAGACCGCATCAACACCATGGGTCATGTGCGCGCATTGGGTGATCTGCTGGTGTTTGTGGAGCGCCGCCGGGACCATGTCGTCGCATTGGACATCCGTTCCGGCGAGCACCGCTGGACCCGCAGCGTGGGTGAAAAATTCCAGCCGCTGTACGCCCCGGTGCGCAGCGGCGATACCATTTATGTCAACACTGAAAGCCGCCTGCACAGCATCGATGCGATCACCGGCTATGAGCGGAACACGGTGGAATTGCACACCCCGGTGGCCGCCGATCCGGCCGTGTTGGACAACTACTTGGTGTTCAGCGGCTTGGATGGCAATGTGGTGTTCTTCAATATGAGGACGGGCTACCCCACTTGGCAGTACAAGTTGCCGTCTTCCATTCGCACCCATCCGGTGATTTTCGGCAAAAGTGCCTTTGCCGTGGACAGCCAAGGGAAATACGCAATGCTCTCGGTCGAGCGCCGGGAAAAGGCATGGTCCGGCCACACGTGGGGGCCGGTGCTGGTGGATCCGGTGCAGTTCAAGGACACCTTGGTGGTGCCCTGCACCGACGGCACCTTGTACGGCATCAATCGTTCCACCGGCGAAGACATGTGGAAATACGCTGACATGCAAAGCCAGCTGGGGGCCCCGCCCTTTGTGATCACAAACGGGTCATTGATCGTGCTCACCATTCCCGGCGAGGGATTGCGCATTTTGTCCGGCGTCAGTGGCACGGAAGTGGCGCGTATTGCCACGCCGGCCCGCCCCGTACTGGCCACGGTGGATGGCAAGCTGCTCCTGCAGGACTTGGAAAAAAGCGAGTTGATCCTGATGGAGATGCCTTCCGGCCGCGAGTTGGCCCGCGTGGCCGCCATGCCGCTTAAGGAAGTGGTGCCGCTGCCGGATGCCGGATTGATTCTGGTCGGCAAAGACGGCCAGTTGATGCGGCTCAATCCGAAAAAGCAATGATGCCTGACCGGTCAAATCAAACCAAGAAAAACCGGTCCCTTTCAGGCCGGTTTTTTTGGGATGAATGGATTGCGAACAAGGTCTTGTTCCTAAATTTCGCCTTCCCTCAATTCCGATAAGCCCTATCAAGTGTTCGGGTATTCTCCACGTCCGCCGGCTCGCGTTTGAGCTGGCCCGGCCCCCGCTGGGTGCCGGACAGCGTCTTGGGGCCGTTGCCCCTTTCCTTTGCGAGTCTGCCATGTCTTCCACCGCTTTGCGCACCGACATCCGTTTTGACCAGTTGGGACTCAAACCCGAAGTCCTTCAGGGCATCACCCAGTACGGGTTCGAGCACCCCACCGACATCCAGGCCGAGCTGATTCCCGCCGTCCTGGCCGGCCATGATGCCATTGGCCAGGCCCGCACCGGCAGCGGCAAGTCGGCGGCCTTCGGTCTGCCGGTGATGAATCTGTGCGAGCCGGGCATCAAGGGCCAGTGCTTGGTGCTGGCGCCGACCCGCGAACTGGCGGTGCAGTTGACGGTCGAATTGCAGGCTTTGGCCAAGTTCACCGGCCTTGGCGTGGTGTCCATCATTGGCGGCGAGGCGATTGCCAGCCAGCAAAAGCTGTACCAAAAAGGTGGCGAGATCCTGGTCGGCACGCCCGGGCGCGTGATGGACCTTGAAGACCGCGGCATCATCGATTTCAGCCGCATCCGTTTTGTGGTGCTCGACGAGGTGGACCGCATGCTGGACATCGGTTTCCGCGAGGACATCCGCAAGATTTTGCGCCTGTGCCCGCAGGGCAAGCAGACCATTTTCGTCTCCGCCACCATCAGTCCGGAAATTGAAAGTCTGGCCCGCAGCCATTTGCACGAAGATGTGGTGAAAATCCGCACCGTCACCGGCTCGCTCACCGTTTCGCAGGTGGATCAGTCCTACCTGCCGGTGGAGCCATGGGACAAACGCTCGCTGCTGTTGCATCTCTTGCGCCATGAGGCGCCGGCCGCCACCATCGTGTTCTGCCGCACCAAAATGACCGTGCAGAAAGTGGCCGATTACCTCAAAGACAAGGGCATTTCAGCCCACAGCATCCACGGCGATTTGACCCAGGGTGCCCGTACCAAGGTGATGCAGCAGTTGCGCGATGAGAAGCTCGATGTGCTGGTCGCCAGTGATCTGGCCGCCCGCGGACTGGATGTGGACCACATTTCGCACGTGATCAACTATGACCTGCCTGAAGATCCTGAAAATTACATCCACCGCATCGGCCGCACCGCCCGCGCCGGCCGCCACGGCACTGCTTGGAGTTTCGTCTGTCCGGACCAAGGCCAGTTGCTGACTGAGATCGAGAAATTGGCCGGGGTGGAAATTCCCAAGAAAGAATACCCCGACTTCAAGCCCGGTCCGCCGCCGGCCGACATTCGCGAGCGCCGCGATCGCGACGCGGCCAACAAGGACAAAATCACCACCGCCGCCGACCGTGTGGTGTCCGGCCCGGTGACCGGCGGTTTGACGCCCGAGCAGATCGCTCACATGTTTCCAGGCGGAGTCATTCCATTAGGTGCCAGCCCCAAACGTGGACTGGGCGGTAAATTCAAGACCAGGCGGTGAGTTTGGGTGCCCCGCGTTGGGGCCGCTTGCCGCCAAGTGAATCGGGCTCTTCCAAAAAAAAAGTTCGGGCCATTGGCCTCGAACTTTTTTCTCGCGGGGCCGTCGGCGCCCCGTTTGATTGGTTTTCCGTGCCGATTACTTCACTTCCGCCAGCAGCCCCGTATCCACATCAAAGATGAAACCCCGGGCCACCGCGTCGGGGTGGATCCACGGGCAATCGTGGATGATGCGCAGTTGCCGGTGAACGTTGTCCTCCAGATCGGTGAAGGAGCAGAAGGCGCGCGGGGCGGCCGGGCTGGGTCCATGCTGGACTTCCAATTCCGCCACGAATTCAGCTTCCGGAAAATTGAGCAGGCCACACTTGGTGTGGCCGATGATCATGATTTCGCGGGTGCCGAATTTCTGGGTGGAAATGATCAGTGAACGGTGGACATCCGGCGTCACCACCGCGCCGGCGTTGCGCAGGATGTGCGATTCGCCGTATTCCAGCCCCAGCGAAGTGATGGGGTTGATGCGGGCGTCCATGCAGCCGACCACGGCCAGCCCGCGCGAGGGGGCGGGGGACATACCGGCTTTGGAATAGGTTTCGGCATAGCCCAGGTTGTGGGCCAAGACTCGGTCAATGGCGGGGGAGATGGCTTGTTGCATGCTGGGATTATAGTTTGCCATGCCGCATCAGTAGTGTCCGGTAGATTTGAATTGATGCGAATATAAGACACAACATGGAA
>CAZKVP010000009.1:0-59323 GCA_964556215.1 uncultured Phycisphaeraceae bacterium | reverse complement strand
TTTTTCTTTTTTGTTTTTTCACACCCCGGATCTATCCTGCATCCAGCATCACCCTGCATCACCGCCTCCAATAACAAGGATCCGCCATGAGTTCTGACGATCAACCGGCATCCCGTGATCCTGCATCATTGCATTCATCCGAAGCGGGGGCATCGGTGGCCGCCAGCCACACGCCGGTGCCTGGGTTTGCCTGGTGGCATCCGGGCCATTTGCATTGGATCGCCGACCGCAATCCGTTTTATCTGCTCAGCGCCGTTTGCCTGATTCTGGGTTGCTGGTTGCTGGGCCACACCAGCCAGTCATTGCCGGGGCTGTCAGCTTTGATCGCCGGCTTGGTGGCGTATGAACTGTTGGCGGTGCCCCTGGCGCTGTGGCTGGCCAGACAGCGCGCATTCGGGCGCGATGCCGCCATCGTGTCGGTGCTGGTGATTTTTCTGGCCGCCGACTTCACTTTTTTCTACAGCCAGGCGGCCACCGAACGGCAGGACTTCGCGCAAATTGCCACCCTGTTTGGCGCGGCCCAATCATTGGCGGTGGTGGGCTGGCTGTTGCGAGGCTTTGGCGTTCGGCTGACCCAGGCCGGCCAGTGGATCTTGGCGGCGGATTTCCTGGCCATCCACCTGATGCCGCTGGCCATGCGGCTGCTGTCCGACAAAGCCAACATGGCCTTGGCCCTGCTGGGGGTGGCCGTGGCGACCGGCCTGCTGCTTGCCCTGCACGGATTGCCCGCGCGCTGGCGCCACCCCGAAATGGCCGCCGGTGAATCGCGCCGCCTCACCCGTGCCTTGGCGTGGTTGGCCCCGGCCGTCGCTTTGGCGTCGTTGGCGGCCCACGGCGCCTCGGTGCAGTGGGTGTACGACATTCGTTTTGGCGGTGCGCATCTGGCTCCTTTGGCCTTGGGCGGCGCGGCGTTGCTCTTGGGGCTGGAGCGCAAAAACCTGTGGCCCGCCGGTCTGGCCATCCAGTGGGCGGGGGCCTTGGCGGTGCTGGGCGTGCTGCTCACGTTGGGTGACGACATGGGTCTGACTTGGAATGTTTTGCGCGAGCAAACCTGGCTGGGGCTAAGCCCGATGCGCGGGGCAACCCTGGCGGCGGCGGCCCTGCTTTGGTGTGCTTGGCGGATGAACCGGCACAAAGTCCTGCTGTTCCTGGCCACTTGCGCCTCGGGCTTGTTCCTGTTGGGACACTCCATGAAAGTGGCAATGGCCCATGTCGGCCTGCTGTGGGATTGGCTTGGCCGGACTTTCTCGGTTTCTGTGCCCACCACGCGCGCCGGCTGGGGTGTGGTGCTGTTCGTGGGGGCCTTCGTGCTGCTGGGCGTCGGCGCGCTGATCAGCCGCTTGGGCGCGCGCAAGCGGGCGCTGCCCGCGGTGGAAAAGGAGGCCGGCCATGCGTAAGCAATACCCCCGTGCGTTTACCGTGGTGGAGTTGTTGGTGGTCTTGGCGGCGGTGGGGGTCTTGATGGTGGTGATGCCGTTCGCGTTTTATGCGACACAGCCCCGTTGCCACGGCGGCAACATCATGAAAGAGTCCGTCAACCTGCGCAACATCCATGCGGCGATGGCGACCTATGGCACCACCAACAAGGATTGGTTCCCCGGCTTGACCAGCAAGGGTGATTACATTTCAACCAAATTTCAGGGGAAATACCATAGCGCCATGCCCAACGCCAGCAATCCGCAGAACGAGAAAAACGGCGCCGGCTGCACCCTGTCCACCGGTGCCAACCTCGCCATGGCGCAACTTTTGGATGAAGGGATGGTCACCCCGCAGCAACTGGTTTCTCCCGGAGAAACCAACACCACCAGCCACGGCGAAGCCAAGCCCTTGATCCAAATGGCTACTCCCATTGGCCAACCTGGAACTCCGGCGGAGCCGATGGGCGACATGGCATCCGACATACCCGCCGGCGAAGTCAAAGACTGCCACTTGTCATTCGCCATGCTCGCCTATGGCCGGGTCGGTTTGAAGCCGGAATGGAGATCCAACCAAAACCAGGAGGCCATCGTGTTGGGCACCCGCCTGATCTTTGGCAACCAGTCCGGAGCCTTCAACAGCGTGTGGACGGAGGAAGGCAGCGGCAAATGGAGGGGCACCGTGGTGCGCGGCGATAGTTCGACCACCAACGAGGTGTTTGCCAGCGGCCACCTGGATGTGTTTGAGAATCTCAGATACGGCGGAATCCCCATCAAATCGGCGCAGACCGAATCGCCCAACGCGGTCGGGGTGTTTGGAAAATCCACCGACATGGGGAACTTTGATGCTTCTGAGAAAACAGGGATGATCGGAAGTGTGCAGGATTGATAAAGGGCCGAAAAAAACATTAAATCACCCCTTCTTTAGCGTCCTATAATGTACGTTATGTATAATTGAATATAGTTCATAAGTATGGGCTAATCCAAGCCCCAGGCCTTATTCTTTGTTTTTCCTTCCCTCTTCTTCATCATCAAAGATCGCCCGCCAAGCCGGCGTCTCCAAGTCATCAAACTGACCGTGTTTGAGAGCGGACAAAAAAGCGATCAAAGCCCCCCCGCCCATCAGCAAGGCCAACGGAATCAGAATGTACAAGACGCTCATGGGATTTCCTTGCGTTGGTGGGCGCTAACCGCGATCAGCACCACTGAAATGGAACTCACCGGCATCAGGACGGCGGCCATCCACGGCTTGAGGATGCCCGCGGCGGCCAAGGTCATGAAAGACAGGTTGTAGGCCAGACTGACGGTCCAGGCCACGCGCAGGACTTTTCGGGTGCGGCGGGCGGCTTGGAACAGTTCGACCAAAGGCGCCAGTCCGGGTTTGGCGATGTAGATGTCGGCGGCGGCCAGGCTGGCTTCGGCCCCGCCGTGCACCGCGATGCCGGCATCGGCGCCGGCCAAGGCTGCGGCATCGTTCACGCCGTCGCCGACCATGACGACGCAGCCGTTGGCTTTAAGTTGCGCCACATGCGCCTGCTTGTCCTCCGGCGTGGCGTGGCCGCGCGCTTCGGGAATGCCGATTTCCCGCGCCACACGGGCCACCACGGCGTCGGCGTCGCCGGAGAGTATTTGCGGCCGCCAACCCATGGTTTCCAGTCGCGCCACGGACTTCGCGGCTTCCGGCCGCAAGGCATCGCCAAAGCCGATGCTGGCTTTGGGTTCGCCATCCACGGTGATGATGACTGGCGTCAGGCCCTCCATCTGAATTTGAATTTCATGGTGCTCGTGGACGCCCGCACCGCCGGGTGCGCCCACGAACACTTCGTGGCCGCCCACGGTGCCGCGGATGCCGGCCCCTGCTGTTTCCACAATGTTTTCGGCGGGAAATTGCGCCTCTGGCAAATGTCCCCAGGCGACGCATATGGCTTTGGCCAAGGGATGCAGGCTGTTTTTTTCCAGCGCGGCGGCCAGGCCCAGGGTGTGCGGGTCGCCCGTCACGCGCACCGGCGCCGGGCGGCCTTGGGTCAGGGTTCCGGTTTTGTCCAGCACCAAGGTGCCGCTGCCGGCCAGTCGCTCGAGCGCGCTGGCACCTTTGACCAAAATGTCGCGTTTGGCCAGGCGGCCGATGGCGGCGGCGAAGGTCAGCGGCGTGGCCAAACCCAAGGCGCACGGGCAGGCGACGACCAGCAGGGCCACGGCGTTTTCCATGCCGGTGAACCAGCCGTCTTTCCAAGTCCAGGCGGTGAAGGTTCCAACTGCGGCCAGCAGCACGAAGACCACGAAGCGGCCGGCCACGCGATCGGCGAATTCCATCACGGGTGCGCGTTCGTGCACGGCGCGCTCGACTTCGGCCATCAGGCGGCCGGCGCGGGAAGCGGTGCCGCAGGCGGTGGCGCGCATGACGATGGGTGCGCCCTCGATCACCGACCCGGCCAGCAAACGTGCGCCTTGGGACACGGGCAGCAGATCGGATTCGCCGGTCATCAGGGCCTGGTTCACGCGGGCCGATCCTTCCTCCACCACGCCGTCGGCCGGCACGCGCTCGCCGGCCAGGACGCGCAGGCGGTCGCCGGGATGCAGGGCTTCCAACGGAACCTCCTCCATCTGGCCGTTGTCCAGCAAACGCCTGGCCGACGACGGCGTCAGCGAGAACAAAAGGGCCACCGCATCATCGGCCTGCCTCTGCTGGCGGAAGCGGAAATAGCGGCCGACCAACAAGAGAAAGGTCAGCATGGCCAGGGTGTCGAACCACAGTTCGCCGCGGCCGGTGAAGGTGTTGACGATGCCGGAAATGCCGCCGATGGCCAGCCCCAATGCAATCGGCAGATCCAGGTTGGGCGTGCGGGTGCGCAGGGCGGCCAAGGCGGCGCGGAAGAACACGCGGCCGGGCCAGAGCAGGGCCAGCAGCCCCAAGGCGGCGCTCACCAGGCGCAAGAGGCGGCGGGTGTCGTCCTCCATCTTGAAGTGGTCGCCAAGGTACAGGGCCACCGACAGCATCATCACATTGCCGGCGATGCAACCGGCGGCACCCAAGGCGGCCAACTGGCGGCGTTCTTCGCGGCCTCTGGCGCGCTTGGCCTCGCCGGCGCGCGCGGGGCTTGGCGGATAGCCCAGGGTGTCGAGCATCCTGGCGATGGCGGAGAGCTTCGTTTGCGCCGGATCCCACACCATGCGCAGGGTGCGCCCGCCCAGGCTGGCGCGTACGGACACGGTTCCGGGCACCAGGCGCGGGGTTTTTTCCAGCAGCCACACGCAGGCGGCGCAATGGATGCCCTCGACCACCAGGTCGGCGCGCAGGCAACCGTCGCCGGTGGCGCGGGCATGGGCGGCCAGAAAGGCCGGGTCGTCCCACGCGCCGTATTTCCCAAAGGTGTTCTGCGCTTTTTGCGCCTTGCCTTGGTCCAGGGTTTGCGCGCGCAGGCGGTAGAAATCCTCCAGGCCCGATCCGTGGATGACCTGCCAGGCGGTGTCGCAGCCGGCGCAGCAGAACTGCTCCATGGATCCGGGATTGAACAGGCCGGACGGCACGGGCAAAGAGCAATGGGAACACAGGCAGGCATGGCAAGAACCCCGACCGTCAGGGAGGGGACAGGTGTACGCGTTGGAAAGGGCGATGCTCACTTGTCCCCTCCCTGACGGTCGGGGTTCTTGCCGTGGCAATACGGGCAGTCATCTGACTGGGAATCCACCTGCACGGATTTTTCCGGCGTTTCAGCCGAAACTTGCGCCCACCCGGCCTCCTTGCCCTTCACCCAAGGCACCATGGAAACCGCATCGCGCGACACGATCATCCACAGGCCCAGCGCAATCACGGCCACGGCGCTGGCCAGTTTGAGGCGCGGACCAAACAGGCCCATCGCTTTTTTGACGCCCGTTCCAAGAACGGCCAGCACCGGCACGGTGCCGGTCCAAAATGCCGCCATCACCACGGCGCCGCGCCAAGGCGAACCGGTGCCGGCGGCGGCCAGCGCAAAGGTCCACAGCCAGCCACACGGCAGCAGCGTGGTCAAAAGGCCGATCGCCAGCGCGCGGCGCACCGGCGTCAATCCGGCGGCGGCGCGGTGGCCGGTGGCAAGCAGGCGCGTCAAGGCGGCCGGCGGCTTCCAAGAGGCAATGCGCAGGCCGCTCCAATGGCGGGCCAAGGTCGCCATGCCCACGGCCACCATCACGCCGCCGGCCAGCCAGGCGGCGACATGCTGAAGTTGCGCCTGGCTGGCCGCCAGATCCACCAGGGATCCGATGCCCCCGGCCAATGCCCCCAGCAATGCATAGGTCAGCAGGCGTCCGCCGTGATAGGCGACCTGGGTGCGCCATTGCCCCCCCGCTTTGACATCCTCCCCCCCCACCGCGAACACCACAAAAGCGCCGCACATGCCGGCGCAGTGCAGGCTGCCGGCCAAAGACAGGGCAAGGATGGAAAGGAGGAGGGCAGGCATGGGGCGCGGCGAAAAGGGTCAGTGAACCAGGGCGTTGCCTTCGGAGCCTTTGCCAAGGGCCAGGGCGGCCCCCACCACCGCCATGCCCACCCCAAGGGTCAGGATGGTCAGCACCAGCAGGATGCCAAACCAGCGTTGAAAAAAAGTCGGTGCGACGGGGGGAGTTTTCATGGATGCTCGGCGGAAGGGGGATTTGAATCAAAAGGGCCGGAAAGCCGGAGGGTTCGGACCTGTTCCCTGTTTTGGTCGTCCATCAGGCTCAGGGTCACGTGCGGCAGCGTGGTTTTGAAGGATGCGCGGGGAACCTGGATGCGCAACTGGCATTTCACCTGCGCCTCGGGGGCCAATTCGATCGGCAGCGGCAGGCCGTCCAATTGCCAGGTGAGCCCTTCGGCGCCGGTGGCGCCCAAAATGCATTTTTTCGGCTGCGCGCTGCGGTTGACCAGCTCCATCAGAAACACATTCTCGACCCGCCCGTCGGGGGTCAGCCGGTAGGTGGTGCGGGCCGCCGTGCGCACCTCCATCCCCACGCCGGTGGCGCCGGAGAGGTTGAAAAAGAACAGGGCCAGCACCAGTGCGATGGCCATGGGATACAGGATGATGCGCGGGCGCACGCGGCGCGTTTTTTCACCCGCCATTTCGGCGCCGGTCGCATAGCGGATCAATCCCGGCTTGCGCCCGAATTTCTTCATCACGCCGTCGCAAGCGTCCACGCACTGGGTGCAGTGCAGGCATTCCATCTGCAGGCCCTTGCGGATGTCGATGCCGGTCGGGCACACCGCCACGCACAACCCGCAATCCACGCAATCGCCGCGCGCAGCCGTTTGCGCCAACTGCGGCAACGCCACGTTGCCCTTTTTGGCCTTGACCGGCTTGCCGCGCGGCTCGCCGCGCCCGGCGTCATACGCCACCACCAGCGAGAGTTTGTCCAGCAGCACGGACTGGAAGCGGCCGTAAGGGCAGGCCAGGGTGCACAGTTGCTCGCGCCAGAAGGCGAAATCAAACACCATGGCGCAGGTCAGCAGCACCACGAGGAAGAAACTTCCCGGGTTTTTCAGCGGGGATTGCAGCAGCCACGGGGTGGTGCCATGGAGGCCAAACAGGCTGTCCGCACCGACGAAATAGGCCAAAAACACATGGGCGAGCCACAACGAAACCACGCCGTAAAGGATCCACAGCAGCCCGCGGCGCCACCAGGCCACGCGGGCGGGTTTGCCCCCCACGCCGCGCCGGCCGAAACACAGGCGCTCCAGCGGGCGGTAGACGAATTCAAGGTAAATGGTCTGCGGGCACATCCAGCCGCACCACACGCGCCCAAACATGGCGGTCACCAAAAAAATACCCAGGAACCAGGCAAGTGCCAGCAGCGCCAGCAAAAAAGCGTCGGCGGCCTGAAAAGTGACGCCAAACAGATGGAACTTGCGCCCCACCCAATCCAGAAAAAACACCGGCGCGCCGTTCATGCGCAGAAAGGGCAGCACGTTGAACAGGACGATCAGGGACCACCCCGCGATGCGCCGCTTGCGGAACCATCCCCCCACCGCCACCCTGGGATACAGCCAGCGCCGGTGCCCGTCCGCACCAAGGGTGGAGAGCACTTCGGATTCCGGCGGCAAGGGGAGGGATGAAGCCATGGGGTGAAACGGGCGTTTTGCCGCCCGATGAAATGAAGGGTGAACCCGGGAAGCGGCCGCATGATGCGCCGCCGGTTTATTGCTTGCCCCACTTCATTGCGGGGATTTCGCCTTCGGCCGGCTTGCCGGGCCGGTTTTCACCGCGAAGCGAAGCGACATAAGCGGCCAGCATGACCAGTTTGTTTCTTTCGATGGTTTTTTCCCATGTGGGCATGGCGCCGTTTTTGCGCCCCTTGGCGATCACATCGCATATGTCAGCCGGGGTTTTGACATGGATGTAAAAATTGTCGGTCAGATTGGGGCCGGAGCCGACCATGCCCTGGGCCTCCGAACCATGGCATTGGGTGCAGTTTGAAGTGAACACGCTGCGGCCGATGGCGGTCCATTTTGGATCCTTGGAATATTCAAGAACGGTGGCGTCATCCATCTTGAGTTCGGGCAGGTTGCCGAACAGCCGCTGGTTGATTTCCTGCTTTTCAACGGCCAAGGAGGTTTCTCCGGAAAATATTTTGGGCGGCAACAAAGCCAGGAACAGGTAGCCTGCGGACCAGAAAATGGTGATCCAGAAAATCCACACCCACCAACCGGGGAGCGGGTTGTCGTACTCGCGGATGCCGTCATACGCATGGCCGGTGTCGGGCGTGGTGTCGGGGGATTGTTTGGGGGAGTCGCTCATGGGATTTTTAAAATCAGAGTTTTGGAAGTTCTTCATTGGGCAATTGCGCCATCTGATCGATGTCGCGCCGGGGGCGCAGCAAAGTGACGATGCCCACGACCACGAACACCGCCAAAAAAATCAGGGTGGCGGCTTCGGTCAAGCCGTAAAGATTGAGGTGGCTCAGGGTTTCTTTCAGCATCATCGGGCTCCTTGGGCGGGTTGGGGTTGAACAGACTTCGGTCCGGCTTCCTCTTTGACGGGTTCGCTGGACGGTTCTTTGGCGGGCTCATCCTTGCGGTTAAGGTCGGTTCCCAAGCGCTGCAGATAGGCGACCAAGGCCAGAGAATCGGTGTCGGCCAGGTCATACACCCCCACCCGCGCGCCGTTGTGGTCAAAGCGGTCCAGCGGCGCATTGCCGCTGTCCGACAGGTATTTGGCCAGCATGGCCGCCGCCTGCGCCTTGGCGTTTTCCTTTGAATGGTTCAATTCGTCACGGCTGTAGGGAACCCCCAGGATCTGCATGGCGCGCACGCGCAGCGGAATGGAGTCGTAGTCGATTTTGTCCACCAACAGATGGCGGTAGGGCGGCATGATGGAACCGGTGGATTTCCTGGCCGGGTCGCGCAGATGTTCCAGGTGCCACTGGTTGCTCAAACGGCCGCCTTCGCGGGCCAAATCGGGGCCGATGCGGCGCGAACCCCACTGGAAGGGGTGGTCATAGACGCACTCGCCGGCCCTGGAATACGTGCCGTAGCGGTTCACCTCGGCCAGCATCGGACGGATCATCTGCGAATGGCAGTTGTAGCAGCCTTCCTTGACGTACAGGTCGCGTCCGTAAAGTTCCAGCGGGGTGTAGGGTTTGACCGACGCAATGGTCGGGATGTTGGAACGGATGACGAAGGTCGGAACGATCTCAAACAGCGAAGCCACCACCACCGCCACCACCACCATGACCGAGAAAAACACGGCTTTGCGTTCCCAGGCGCGGTGCCACCACATGGTGGAGAAAATGGAAATGTCCTTGGCGAAATCCGTCACCGGCCCCAGATGGGCGGCATCGGGGGCCGCGGGGTCGTCGTGGTATTCGCGGGCCAGCGCGGGAGCTTCATGAACCGGGACATCGTAGGTGGCGGGGCGGGCCTGCCATGTTTTGTAGAAGTTCCACAGACCCATGGCCGCGCCAAGGATGTAGAGCACGCCGCCCAATGCGCGCAGGGCGTACATCGGCTGCATGGCGGACATCACCTTGATGAATTCGTTGACCGGCTGGCCGGCTTCGTCCATTTGGCGCCACATCAGGCCCTGCATCAGTCCGGCCACGTAAATGGGGATGATGTAAAGGAGGATGCCCATGGTGGCGAACCAGAAATGGCGGGTCGCCAGCTTGACGCTGTGCAATTTGGTTTGGAACAGGCGCGGCAACAGCCAATACATCATGCCGAAAGCCATCATGCCGTTCCAGCCCAAGGCCCCGCCATGCACATGGGCGATGGTCCAATCGGTGTAATGCGACAGGGCATTGACCGATTTGATGGACATCATCGGGCCCTCAAAGGTCGCCATGCCGTAAAACGTGATGCCCACCACGAAAAACTTGAGCACCGGATCGGTGGCGACCTTGTGCCAGGCCCCGCGCAGCGTCAGCAGGCCGTTGAGCATGCCGCCCCAGCTTGGCATCCAAAGCATGATGGAGAAGACCATGCCCACCGACTGGCACCATTCCGGAATGGAGGTGTAATGCAGATGGTGCGGACCGGCCCAGATGTAGATGAAGACGATGGACCAGAAATGGATGATGGACAGGCGGTAGGAGAACACCGGCCGCTCGGCGGCTTTGGGCAGGAAGTAATACATGAGGCCCAAAAAGGGCGTGGTCAGGAAGAAGGCCACCGCATTGTGCCCGTACCACCACTGCATGAAGGCGTCCTGCACCCCGGCGTAAATCGAATACGACTTCAAATACGGCCCGAACACCGGGATCACCAGGTTGTTGAACACATGCAGCACGGTGACGGCCACGATGGTGGCGATGTAGAACCACAGGGCCACATACATGTGGCGCTCGCGGCGCTTGATCAGGGTCATGAAGAAATTGGTGCCAAAGAACCCCAGCCACACCACGGCGATCAGGATGTCGATGGGCCATTCCAATTCGGCGTACTCCTTGCCCTGCGTCATCCCCAAAGGCAGCGTGATGACCGCCAGCACGATGATCAACTGCCAGCCCCAAAAATGCAACCGCGAAAGTTTGTCGCTCCACATGCGCGCTTTGCACAGGCGTTGGGTGGAGTAATACACCGCCGCGAATATCGCATTGCCGGCGAAGGCGAAAATGGCCGCGTTGGTGTGCAGGGGCCGGATGCGCCCGAACTGGAGGTAAGGGCAGGACAGCAGCGTATCCAGCACTTTGTAGCCGACCGAACCATCCCCGAAGCGGTCGCGCAAAGGCGGCAGCAGGAGTTCAAAGGCTGCCAGCAACCCGATCAAAAAGGCGGCCATCCCCCACCCGGCCATGGCCAGGGTGAACTTGCGGACGATGGCATCGTCGTAGGAAAAACGTTCAAGGCGGGCGACCGTGGCGTTGGCAGGCAGGGGTTGGCTCATGGGAAGTGAGAATGGGGCCTTTGGGAAAGATAAATCAGGTAAAAGGATAAACAAATCTTTTATAAAATGCAAATCAGGACAAAACAATCCCCTAATTGTGATCACACGCTGCATCCGTCACGCTATGCTGGAGCCCATGGGCACCTTTGAACTTACTTTTCTCGGTTCCGGCACTTCCGCCGGCGTTCCCATGATCGGCTGCCATTGTGCCGTGTGCCGGTCGGAGGATCCGCGCGACAGGCGGTTGCGCCCCAGCGTGGCGGTGCGCTACGCCGATCCGCGCTTGGAGCGAGCCGAAGCGCCCATTATGCGCACTTTTTTGGTGGATACCTCGCCGGACCTTCGCCAGCAGGCCCTGCGCGAGCCGGAGGTTCTGGCACGGCTCGACGGCGTGCTGTTCACCCATGCCCATGCCGACCATGTCTTTGGCCTGGACGAACTGCGCCGCTACAACACGGTGATGGAACGGGCCATTGAAATCCATGCCGAAGAACGCGTGCTAAACAACTTGCGGACGACCTTCCCCTACATCTTCGAGAGCCACAAAAACATCAACGAAGGTTATGTCGCCAGCCTGATTCCGCTGCCGGTTCAGGTGGCCCAGCCCGTCGAACTCCATGGCGGAACGTGGACCCCCATCCGCCTCTTGCACGGGCGCCTGCCCATCATCGGCTACCGGGTGGATGTGGGCGGCAAATCCCTGGCTTATTGCACGGATGTGTCGAGCATTCCACCGGAGTCTTATCCACGGCTTGGCGACCTTGATGTGCTGGTGCTTGACGCCCTGCGCTACCGCCATCATCCCACGCATTTCACGGTGGAGCAGGCTTTGGCCGTCGCGAACCAATTGCGCCCCAAACGCACGCTTTTGACGCACTTCAACCATGACATCTCGCACGCGCAGCTGGCCGGGGAGTTGCCCGATGGGGTGGCGCCCGCGTATGACGGCTTGACGGTTTCTTTGTGAGCGAAACCGCCAAAGAAAAAGAACCGCACGGGTGTGCGGTTCTTTTTTCGTTTGGATTTGAAACTCAGGCCTTCTTGCCGAAGTAGCCACCGCCGAATTTCTTCTGGAACTTCTCGACGCGGCCGGCGGCGTCCACGAACTTCTGCTTGCCGGTGAAGAAGGGATGGCTGGACGAAGAAATGTCCACCTTGATCAGGGGATATTCCTTGCCGTCGGTGTGGACGGCTTTTTCTTTGCTCTTCATGGTCGAACCGGTGACGAAGAACTCGCCGGAGGAAACGTCTTTGAAGAGGACCTGCTGGTAACCGGGGTGAATGCCGTCGCGCATGGGGATGCCTTGTTGAATGGGGTCTGGGGAGTGCAGACCCATTGGAAAAAAAAGAAGGGGCGGAATTATAGCGTCCTGAGCCCTTGCCTGCAATTCGACTTTGGTTTACCCTTTCCCCCCTGCCAGTTTTGCATCCATCCGCAATTGGGTGCCTCCTTTCCCCCGGGTTTTCAAGCATGAGCCAAACACCTTCCAGCAATGTCCAGTCCAACCTCCACGAAACCCGCTTTTTTGCGCCTGCCGCCGAATTCTCGGCGCAAGCCCACGTGAAGAGCATTGCCGAATACGAAGCCCTGCACGCCCGCTCGATCAACGAACCGGAAACCTTCTGGGTCGAGCAGGCTTCGCAGCAGTTCTGGTTCAAAAAATGGGACAAGGTGCTGGAATGGAACTGCCCGGACGCCAAATGGTTCGTCGGCGGCAAAACCAACCTGTGCCACAACGCGGTGGATCGCCAGGTGGAGGAAGGCCACGGCGATTTGGTGGCCATCCTGTGGGAAGGCGAACCCACCCCCGACGGCAAGCCGGAAATCCGCCGCCTGACCTACAAAGACCTGCAGCGCGAAACCGCCAAAGCCGCCAACATGCTCAAAAGCCTGGGTGTGCAAAAGGGCGATGTGGTGACCGTGTACCTGCCGATGATCCCCGAGTTGGCCATCACCATTCTCGCCTGCGCCCGCATCGGCGCGGTGCACTCGGTCATCTTCGGCGGTTTCTCGGCGCAAGCCATCAAGGACCGCATCGAAGACGGCCAGAGCAAGATCGTCATCACCGCCGACGGCGGCTGGCGCCGCGGCAAAATCGTGCCGCTCAAGGAAAACGTGGACGAAGCGCTCAAAGCCGGCAGCGATGCGGCGCAACTGGTCAAGCATGTGGTGGTGGTCAACCGCTGCAATGTGAAGACCCTGCATGTCGAGCACCGCGACCTCGCATGGGAGGCGCAAGTGAATGCCGCCAGCGACCACTGCCCGTGCGCGCATTTGGACAGCGAAGACTTGGCCTTCGTGCTGTACACCTCCGGCTCCACCGGCAAGCCCAAGGGCATCATGCACAGCGTTGGCGGCTACATGGTGCACACCGCCATGACCGCCAAACTGACCTTCGACTTGAAGCCCGGCGACATGTACTGGTGCACCGCCGACATCGGCTGGATCACCGGTCACTCCTACATGGTCTACGGCATTTTGCCCAACAAAGTCACCAGCATCATGTACGAAGGCGCGCCCGACGCGCCCGACAAAGACCGTTTCTGGGACATCATCGAACGCCACCGCGTGACCAAGTTCTACACCGCCCCCACCGCCATCCGCACCTTCATGAAGTGGGGCCGCGAGTTGGTGGACAAGCACGATTTGTCCAGCCTCCGGTTGCTTGGCACCGTGGGCGAACCGATCAATCCGGAAGCCTGGATCTGGTACCACGAAGTCGTCGGCAAGGGCCAATGCCCGATCGTCGACACCTGGTGGCAGACCGAAACCGGTGGCCACATGCTGACCCCCCTGCCCGGCGCCACCACCACCACCCCCGGCTCCTGCACCCGCCCGATGCTCGGCATCGACATGGCAGTGGTGGATGAAACCGGCCAGGAAGTCCCCGTCAACGAAGGCGGCATTCTGGTCTGCCGCAAGCCGTGGCCCAGCATGCTGCGCGGCGTCTACGGCAACCGCGAGCGCTTCATCGAAACCTACTGGAGCAAAGTGCCCGGCATGTACACCGCCGGCGACGGCGCCCGCAAGGACGAGCACGGCAACTTCTGGATCATGGGCCGCATCGACGACATCATCATCGTCGCCGGCCACAACATCGGCACCATGGAAGTGGAATCCGGTCTGGTCTCGCACCCGGCCGTGGCGGAAGCGGCGGTGGTTGGCTTCCCCCACGATGTGAAGGGCAACGCCCTGGCCTGCTTCTGCATCCTGCGCCGCGCCATTCCGACGGGCGCCGAAGCCGAAACCCTGAAGAAGGAAATCCTGGCCCATGTCCGCCGCGAGCTCGGCCCCACCAGCGTGCCCGACAAAATCTATTTCACCGAAGCCTTGCCCAAAACCCGCTCCGGCAAAATCATGCGCCGCTTGCTCAAGGATGTGGTGGTCGGCAAGGCGGTGGGCCAGGATGTGTCCACGCTGGAAGACCGGGGAATTTTGGACAAGCTGGCGGTGGCGGTGATGGGGTGAAAAGTGGACGCGGCGGTTATTCGCCTGGGATGAGATGAAGAACAAAACAACGCGCGCCCCGGGACGGGGCGCGCATTGTTTTTATGTTGTTATTGCCCCTGTATTTCTCCTCACCCCAACCCCCCCGCCAATTCCCGCGTAAATGCCCCCGCCTCCCCCGCCACATCGCGCCCGCCTTCGGCCGCCTCATGAATCCGCTTGCACAGCGCCGAACCCACGATGGCGGCATCGGCCACCGACACCACGCTTTTGACCTGGGCGGCGTCGGAGACGCCAAAGCCCACCGCCAAGGGCAGGTCCGTCACCTGGCGCAGGCGCTGGATGCGCTCGGGCAATTCGGGGGGCAACTCGGCCCTGGCGCCGGTGATGCCGGCACGCGAGAGCACATAGATGAACCCGGTGGAAGCCTTGGCAATTTTTTCCGCCCGCTCAATCGGGGTAGTGGGCGCGATGAGCAAACTGAGGGTCACCCCGTGCCTGGCGCAGGCCTCGCGGGCGTCGTCGGCTTCTTCAATGGTCAAATCGGGGAAAATCATGCCGTCAAAGCCGGCGGCGGTGGCGTCTTTCAAGAAGGCCTCCAACCCCAAGCGGTAGACGATGGAATACGACACCATCGCCACCAAGGCGGCCTTGGTCTTGGGCCGGGCGCGGGCGACCGCTTCCAGTACCTGGCTCACCCGCAGGCCCTTGGACAGGGCCCGGGTCATGGCGGCCTGGATCACCGGGCCGTCGGCCACCGGGTCAGAAAACGGGATGCCGACCTCGATCACGCTGGCTCCGGCCTGGCACAGGGCCGGCAGCAGGGCTTCGGTGCACGGCAATCCGGGGTCGCCGGCGCAAATGAAGGGCATCAGCGCTTTGCGCTTCAAAGACGCAGGCGAGTGGCGGAGGGTGGCAAAAGTGGCGTCGATGCGGTTCATAGGGCGGGAAGTTTAACTGGGTTTTGTTTGACGGCGATGTGATGCTGCCGCTACCTTGTATCACATGCTCATCCTCACCGTCATCCAGGGCCCCGACAGGGGAAAACGCTTCACGCTGCCCGATGATGAGCCGCAGATGATCGGGCGCTCGTCGGAGGCCATCGAATTGACCGACATGAGTTTGTCGCGCCGCCATGCCGAACTGACCCCAGACGGCCACGGCCAATGGTATTTGCGCGACCTGGGCTCGGCCAACGGCACCTACATCAACGACGGCAACGTCCCCACCGAACACGCCACGCTGCTGTACCAGGGCGACTGCATCCAGGTCGGGCAGACCCTGCTCGCCTACGGCGAAGTGCGGGATGAAAACCCGCTCTCCTACATCCTGCGCCCGGCCGACGAACATGAGCTGGAGGCCAACATCGAAGCCACGGCGTCGGCCTCGTCTTCAGGCAATGAATCCATGATCATGGCCTGGCCCAACCCCAGCGAGGCGGCCCATGAACAGATCGCCATCATTTACGAGATGGTCAACCTGGCCGGCGCCGCGGAGAACCGCAACATGCTGCTGGACCAGACGATGGACCTGCTATTCAAGCACTTCACCGCCGACCGCGGTTTCATCCTGCTGCTCAAAACCCCCGGCGACATCACCTCGGAGTTGCATCCGGTGACCGTGCGTGCGCAAGGCGCGCTGCCGCCGCCGGACAGGCCCTTCCTCTTCTCCAAGTCGGTGGTGCAGTGGGTGCTTGCGAAGTGCGAGGCGGTGCTGTCGGCCTCGGCCATGAGCGATCCGCGCTTCAACCATGGCGATTCCATCCATGCCTTCAACCTGCGCTCGGTGATCGCGGTGCCGATCCAGCACAAGGATGTGCTCTGGGGCATCCTGGAACTGGACTCGGCCAAAGTCAATTACTCCTACACCCGCGACCAGCTCACGCTGATGTCGGCCATCGGTCAGCAGATCGGGTTGGCCCTCAACAACCTGCGCCTGGGCGAGGAGCGCGTGCAGGCGGCCCGGCTGATGGCCGTGGGCGAGGCGGTGGCCTCGCTTTCGCACTCGATCAAAAACATGCTGCAGGCCATGCGCAGCGGGTCGGATCTGGTGGACATGGGGCTGCGCAAGGAATCGCACCAGTTGGTGGTCAACGGCTGGGACATCGTTTCGCGCAGCCATGACCGCTTTTACGGCCTGGCCATGAACATGCTGCAATTCTCCAAAAGCCGCAAGCCGGAGGTGGAACTGCATTCACTGCAGACCCTGCTTGGCGATTTGGGGGCTACCTTGACCCCGCGCTTTTTGACCCGCGACTGCCGTCTGATCATCAAATGCTCCCCCAGCATCCCCCCCATCCCTTTTGATCCGCAGGGCATCCATCAGGCGCTGCTCAACCTTTTGTCCAATGCGCTTGATGCCGCACCATTGGCCAACGGGCAGGTCATTTTGTCGGCCAAATACATCCAGGAACAGGCCTTGGTGCTGCTGCAGGTCAAGGACAATGGCCCGGGCCTGCCCGAAGCGGTGCGCAAAAACCCGTTCACCGCCTTCCAGTCCACCAAAGGCTATGCCGGCACCGGCCTTGGCCTGCCGGTGGCCAAGAAAATCGCCGAAGAGCACGGTGGCACCCTGACCTTGGAATCCCAGCCCGGCCAAGGGGTGACCGCCAACCTCACCCTGTCCATCAAGACTTCGCAAAAGAACTTGGATGACACGCATTAAGGGGGCGCTCTTGGGGGAGGGTCGGCTTTAGCCGACCGCACGCTTGGAAAAGCCTTGGGAAGGCAATTCGCCGGAGGGCTTTTGTCCGATAGAATCTCCCCTCCTTACCAGCCCCGTCAGTTTTTGGTCGGCTAAAGCCGACCCTCCAATATGCCCGCCAACCCCTTCATCCGCAATTTCTGCATCATCGCCCACATTGACCACGGCAAGAGCACCTTGGCCGACCGCCTGCTCCAGCGCACCAACGCCGTCAGTGAGCGCAAGATGCAGGACCAGATGCTGGACTCGATGGACCTGGAGCGCGAGCGCGGCATCACCATCAAATCCG
The DNA here is from genome assembly GCA_964556215.1 of uncultured Phycisphaeraceae bacterium. GTDB lineage: Bacteria > Planctomycetota > Phycisphaerae > Phycisphaerales > Phycisphaeraceae > CANIYR01. The sequence goes on along the minus strand of CAZKVP010000009.1, from coordinate 42,136 downwards.
CCGCCGTCTCGGTGCTGCACACCTACCAGGGGCAGGAATACGAACTCAACTTCATCGACACCCCGGGCCATGTGGACTTCCACTACGAGGTGAGCCGCGCCATGGCCGCCTGCGAAGGCGCCCTGTTGTTGGTGGACGCCACCCAGGGCGTCGAGGCGCAAACGGTGGCCAATTTGTACAAGGCGGTGGATGCCAATCTGGACATCATTCCGGTCATCAACAAGGTGGACCTGCCTTCGGCCGAGCCCGAGCGGCGCGCGATGGAAACCGAAGAGGTCCTTGGCCTGTCGGCGGAGGACTGCATCTTCACCAGCGGCAAGAGCGGCATTGGTGTGGGTGAATTGCTCGACGCCATCTGCTCGCGCCTGCGCCCGCCGGAGGGCGACCCCGACGGCGAATTGAAGGCCCTGATCTTCGACGCCAAATACGACGATTACCGCGGCGTCATCGTGTACTTTCGCGTGATGTCCGGCCGTATGAAAAAGGGCGACCGCGTGCTGATGATGAAGGGCGGCCGCACCTGGCACATCACCGAATTGGGCAAGTTCCGCCCGACCATGGTGGCGCTTGACGAACCCTTTGAAGCCGGCGATGTGGGCTACATGGTGGCGCAGATCAAGACCCTGGAAGACGTCCACATCGGCGACACCATCACCTCGGATGTGCACCCGGCCAAGGAAGCCCTGCCCGGCTACCAAAACCCGGCGCCGATGGTGTTCTGCGACTTTTATCCCTCCGGTGACACCGAGTTCGACGAGTTGCGCGACGCCATCGCCCGCCTGCGCATCAACGACGCCTCGTTCACCTTCGAGCCGACCAATTCCGAGGCGCTGGGCTCCGGCTTTCGCTGCGGCTTTTTGGGCATGCTGCACATGGATGTGATCCAGGAGCGCCTGGAGCGCGAGGGCAACGTGTCGCTGATCCAGGCCGCCCCCACGGTGACCTACGAGATCGCCATGAGCAAGCACAGGAAGCCCGGCGAGCCGGAAACCATCACCATCACCAATCCGGCCGAATTGCCGGACATGAGCCAGGTGGACGAAATCCGCGAGCCCATTGTGCTGGCCGAAATCATCACGCCGACCCACAAAATCGGCGACATCATGCACATGTGCGAGAACCGCCGCGGCGTGTACAAGGGGCAGCGCTTCCTCAACGGCGACCGCCAGATCCTGGAATACGAAATTCCGCTGGCCGAAATCATTTTCGACTTCTTCGACAAACTGAAGAGCATCACCAGTGGTTACGGCACCATGGATTACCGCGTGATCGGCTTCAAGGCCGACAACCTGGTCAAGATGGACATTTTGGTCCACGGCGAACCGGTGGAACCTTTGGCCGTCATCGTCCACCGCGACAAGGCCGAGCAACGCGGCCGCTACCTGCTCAAGCGACTGAAGGAGGAAATCGAAAAGCACCTGTTCGAGATCCCCTTGCAGGCGGCCATCGGCGGCAAAATCATCGCCCGTGAGACGATCAAATCCGTCGGCAAGAACGTGACCGCCAAGTGCTATGGCGGCGATGTGTCGCGCAAGCGCAAATTGCTGGAAAAACAGAAAAAGGGCAAGGAGCGCATGAAGCGCATCGGCACCGTGGACATCCCCCAGGGCGCCTTCATGTCGGTGTTGGACACCGGCGCGGATTAAGTAGCACAGGCTTCAGCCTGTGTGCGTTGGCAAGTTGTGTTTTCCCCCACGGGCTGAAGCCTGTGCCTCCATTTCCCCACAGGCTGAAGCCTGTGCTACCTCATGCTCCATGTCGCCCTCTGGCAACCGATCATCCCGCAGAATGTGGGCAACATCGCCCGCACCTGCGTGGGCATGAACGCCCACCTGCATGTGGTCGGCCCGACCATCATTGATTTTGACGACAAGGCGGTGAAACGGGCAGGCTTGGATTATTGGGACGACCTGCGCTTCACCCTGCACGCCACGCCGGAGGATTTTTTCGCCTGGCTGGCCCAAGAAAACAAGACCCCTTGGCTGATCACCAAACACGGCACCCAACGCTTTGACCAGCCGGCCTATGTGGATGAAGAAGTGTTTTTGTTCGGCTCCGAGCGCGAGGGCCTGCCGGCGGAAGTCCACACCCGTTTTGCCGGCCGGGGCCTGTCCATCCCCATTCCCGGCCAGGTGCGGTCCTACAACCTTGGCAACACAGTGGCAATCATGCTTTCCTGCACCATGTCCAAGGCCGGGTTGTGGCCCAAAGAGTGGGCGCCCAAGGCCGGTTACGACACCAAAAATACTTTTTGAACCGGACCGCCACCGGACCTATACTGCGGGCGTCAAAATTCGCCGCCTGCCTCTTTGGGAGAGTCCATGCCCGTCCCGCACACACGCACCGCCCAATTGACCGCCCTCATTCCTTTGGGTTTGCTGATCGCCGCCCTGGCTTGCCTGCGCGTTCACCAGACCGCCGGCCACGAATGGGCGTTGTGGACCGCATTGCTCGCCGTGGCCTGCGGCACGCTCAGCGCCGGCTACCTGATCGGGCACGCCATCCCCGCCACCGCGGCGGTCAAGCGCAGCGAACCCGGAGCCAAGCATTGAGCCGTTTGCCGGCCCTGCTCGCCCTGCATGACGCCGCCCCCAAAGACGGGGAGTTGTGCTACATGATCGCCCTGGAACACACCAAAACCGACAACGACATCGCCGCCGTGGAGTGGTTCGACAAAGGCTTGGCCGCCAATCCCTCGCTGCATTACGCCTATTTCCAAAAAGCCAAGGCGCAATCCAGGCTGGGCATGCTGGACGCGGCCATCTTCACCGCCGAAATGGGGATTGCCAAGGCGCAGGCGGATGGCAATGGCAAGGCGCTTGGGGAATTGCAGGAGTTGTTGGTGGGGTTTGGGGGGGAGTGATCCTGTCCCGCCACTTTAACTGTAAAGCTCTTCATACCCCCCCCCCACCCGCTCCGCCGCCAACGCCTCCAACACCCAAGCCCGCCCCCGCGCACCGCGCTCCTTCGCAGCATCGGTTGAGCCCAGCATGGCGTCCATGGCGTCGGCCCATTGATACGGCGTGGCATCCACTTCCAAAATTTCCGCCCCCGCCGCCTGCAGTTCCGGCCAGATGTCCACACCTTTGGTGGTGATCACCGGTGTGCCGCAGGCCATCGCCTCGATCAGCGCCAGGCCGAAATTTTCCTGCGAGGTGGGCAGGGCGAACACATCCGCCGAGCGCAGGATTTTGATTTTCTCCGCGCCGGAAACCATTCCCAGAAATTCGGCGTCCACCTGCCGCAAACGGGTTTCGGCTTCGAGCCGCTCCACATATTTCGTTTCGCCGGTGCCCGCCACGCCAAGGGCCACCGGGTGGCCGCGCTTGGCCGACACGGCGCAGGCGGCGATGAGTTTTTCCAGGCCCTTTTTGGGATGGATGCGCGACAGGAACAGCACGCGCTTCAATTCCGACGGGGCAAAGGACGCGGGCAGGGTTTCAAAGGGGCGGGCGTCAAAAGCCAGCGGGGCCACCACCACTTTGGCTTTGGGCAGCAAGCGCCGGACCTGCGCGGCTTCGCCTTCTGCCGTGCAATGCAGCCAGGCGGCGCCCTCGAGCAAACGCCGGCCAAACAGCCCCAGGAATATTTTTTTCTTCAGCGGCTTTTGCGCCATCGACCAGTCATCCAGCATGCCGTGGGCGGTCACGCCGTAAGGCACGCCCGCCGCGCGGGCCGCCCGCGCAAGCTGCACATGGGCGGGATCCCACGGGCCGTGCAGGTGAAGGAACGAGGCCTCCGCCAACGCCAGATGCATTTGTGCCAAGGCTGCCACCGGCAGCAGACCAAAGGAAACCTGTTTGTCCTGCAACTGCAGGACCTGCATGTTTTCCGGCGCTTGCGCCGGGGCATCGGCGGGGTCAAACGTCGCCAGCGTCACCTGGTGCCCGCGCGCGGCCGTCAGCGCGCACAGGTCGAGCACCGCGCGCACCACGCCGCCTTGCGCTAGGTTGACGGCCGGCAAATAGTGGATGACATGCAAGGGGGAAGGGGGTGGCACGCTGGGGAATATACTCTCCCACCTGCCCATGGCCGTTCCCACCCCCATTGCCATCATTTCGCCGGTGCCCACGCCCTACCGCGTGCATTTTCATCGGCGCATCGCCCGTGAATTGCCGGTCACCCTGCACAGCCTGTTCACCCATGATGATGCCGTGTCCGGCCCGTCCAAGTGGCGGATGGACATGCCGCCGGAAATCGGCGCCGTTTTTTTTGAGGGTGATCTGCTCACCTCCAACTCCGGCGACCTGCCCAGACAATGGCGGTTGTTCAAGCGCATTTGCGCCTTTCTGGTTGAAAAGAACATTGAGCTGGTCATCCTGGACGGTTACGCCGACTTCACCCGTCTGCTGCTTTTGCGCTGGGCCAAAGCGCGCAACCTGCCGGTGGTGCTGCGCGGCGACTCCAACATTCATTCCGAAACCGGCCTGCCGAAATGGAAGAAATTCCTGAAAAAACGGGTGGTCGGCTGGGCCATTCAAAAAGCCGCCGGCCTGATGCCCATGGGTGCGTGCGGCCAAGCCTATTTTGATTTGTACGGTGGCCAACTCAAACCGTCTTTCATCTGCCCCTACGAGCCGGATTACGCCGCCATCGAAGGCGTGACCCCGCAGCAGCGCACCACCTTTTGCGTGAGGCACCACCTGGACGCCAAGCGCAAGCGCTTCCTTTATTGCGGCCGTTTGGTGCCGCAAAAACGGGTGGAGGTGGCGTTGGACGCCTTCCTCTCCATCGCAAAGGCCCACCCCGACTGGGATTTGGTGCTGGCCGGCGACGGCCCCCTGCGGGCGCAACTTGCCGCGCGCGTGCCGGTCTGCATGCGCCCGCGTGTCAAGTTTCTGGGCTTTTTGCAAATGAATGAAACGGTGGCCTGCTACCAGGCCTGCCACTGCCTGCTCTTGCCCAGCGACTACGAGCCGTGGGCCCTGGTCATCAACGAGGCATGCGCCGCCGGCCTGGCCATCGTCGCCACCGAGGTGGTGGGCGCGGCGGTGGAACTGGTGGAAGACGGCAACAATGGATACTTGGTGCCCCCCGGGGATACCACCCGCTTCGCCGCCGCCATGGCGCAGGTGTCTGCCACGCCCAAAAACTGGCACACCGCCTCCCGTTTCATGCTGGCCCAATGGCAAAAAAAGGCCGACCCGGTCGCCGCCGTGGCCTTGGCGCTGGCGAAATGGCCGAAATAGGCGCTTTCGCCTACCATATCCCCCCTTTTTGACCCGCACCCATTCTTTATCCGCCATGAACCACACCGACCCGCGCTACACCCAGTTCAATCTCACTGCCGACATGTTGGCCACCCCCGGCTTTGTGCGTTCGTTTGACCCGGCCAAGGGCGCGAATGCCGGCGCGGCGGCGGCCAAGACCGGCAAATTGCATTTCACCGGCGAAGGTTCTTCGCGTTTGTTCCCCACCAAGCACGCCATCAAAGTCGCCCGCCAACGCGGCGCCGGCGCCCTGCAACTGCACACCGAAGCCGGCAAGCAGAGCCAGTCCTACCAACTCAAAGACTGGACGGTGGTCGGCCTGTCCAACTCCGGCCGCACTGCTGAAGTCATCCAACTCTTCAAGCAGTTGAAGGAAGCCGGCCACACCAGCTTGTTCTCCATCACCGCCTTTGCCGATTCCACCTTGGAATCCTTCTCCAACCAGGGCACCGTGCTCTCCTGCGGCAAGGAAGGCGCCGTGGCCGCCACCAAGAGCGTGGTGGAACAGGCACTCAACTGCCAGGCGCTGGTTGAAGCCGCCACCGGCCAAAGCAGCCTCAAAGGCCGCTTGGCGCAAATCGCCGATGCCATGGATGCCGCCCTGACCACCCCGATCTCGGCCGACATCATCAAGGCCGTGTGCGAAGCCCCGGTCATCTCCTGGGCCGGCCCCAACGACGGCGTGGCCGAAGAATTGACCCTGAAAACCAACGAAATCACCCGCAAGCGCAGCGACTTCTTTGAAGGCACCTACGCCGCCCACGGCGTGGAAGAAGTGATGACCGACAAGGATGTGGTGATCTGGGTCGATCCCATCGCCGACCAGGAAGAGAAATTTGAAAAAGTGCTGGTGCAGGGCGCCGGCGTCAAGGTCATCGCCATCAGCACCCGCCCCACCCGCTTCCCCACCATCCTGGTCAAGGATTGCGGCGACCTGACCGGCTATGCGTACATGGCCGCCGGCTGGAATCTGTTGGTGGAAGTCGGCACCGCGCTTAACATCAATGTGGACAAACCCCAGCGCGCCCGCAAGGTGGGCAATGAATTCGTCGCCGGGTGAAACTTAAACCAGTGGGGCGGCCAAGGCCGCCCACACTTGTTTTAAGACGGCTGCCCCACTTGATTTCGGCCCATTTCAGAAAGCACCTCCCATGACCACCTCCTACGGCGCCCTTTGCACCGACTTCATTTTTGAAACCAATCTGGCCGTCAAGATGCCGCTTCCCAGCGAGCGCGACACGGTGATGCACTTTTTTGAACGCATCAAAAAAACCATCCCCACCATGGATCGTTTCCGCAAGATCAAAAACGAACTGATCCTGGAAACCGCCCGCCACTACGACGAAGAAACCGGCGAGCCCACCGAAGAGAGCATGGGTTTTGACACGCCTTACCGCTATGTCTCGCTGCGCGAACGCATGCTGCGCTGCAGCGTGGTCAATCCCGAATCCATCGAAGATGCCCTTAAGCAGCACGATTTGATTCTCAAGACTGCGCCCGATTTTTTGGGCATCAGTCCGCTGGACATCGATTCGTTTGAAATGACCTTTGTCTTTGAGATGGAAGCCACCGGCGACCATGATGAAATCGTCAAAAATGCCCTGTTTGAAGGCTCGCCCCTGGCCGAGGCCCTGGCCGGCGTGCGGGTGATCGAATTGCAGCCGCTGTTCTCCTTCGCCCTTTCGCGCGACGGCCGCATGCAGACCTCGATGGCGGTGGAGACCCGCCGCAAGAGCCGGCGCGGCAGCACCAGCCGCTACGCCAACGAGCCGCTGCGCGTGGTGTTGTCGCTGCGCCGTCTGGCCCCCTTCCACAACCTTGAAGACCTGACCAAAACCCTGCCGGCCATGTTCACCAGTGCCGAGCAATTGGCGCAGGACCGGGTCATCCCGTATTTGATCACGCCCATTGCGCGACAGATCGCGGCCAGCAACGGGTAAGCGGTCAGGCCGGGCGATCTGGCGGCCTAACCCGCTCCCACCACCACAGCGTGCGGGCATCCGGGATCTCGCCGCGTTTGGTCGGAGCCGGCGCCTGCTTCCTTTTTGGGATGCGTTTTAAAAACTGCCTCGAAAAGCGGCGAAATATGTATGACTTGGGGGAGGGTTTCGCCTTTTTGAATTCTGGCACGCCAATTGCTTAGATGATTGACGGTCGGCCACTTTGAAGCAGCTTCTGCGGGGCAAGCAGCCCCGGGTTGTCCGCTGGTCCGACCGCGAAACGCATCACCTGTTTCCATCCCACCCTTCCACGCCACAGGTAATCCCATGTATCCCATTAGTTACACAGCCTTCCCCGCCTTTCGTCAGCCGGCTCCGGCAGGTGACAGCCTGTTTGTCTTTGCCTACCGCCTGCTGCGCATATGGCGCCGCAGCGCCACCAGGCGAGTCTTAGCCAACTGCGCTTCCAAGCAGGCTTGAACCGTACCATACCCATGGCCGTCCATTTTCCCAAGCATCGGTGGCTCGGCCGGATTCCCCTTCTTGAATTCTTCACCTTTTGTCCCTCCTTTGGAGTTTCCCATGTTCGGCGTACTGATTGATATGGATGGCGTCATTTACCGCGGTTCGGATCCGATTCCCGGGGCCATTGAATTCGTCAACACCTTGGTGGAGCAACGGGTGCCGTTCCTGTTTTTGACCAACAACTCGCAGCGCACCCACCTTGACATCGCCATGAAAATCAGCCGCCTGGGCTTCAAGGTCGGCCCCGACCAGGTCTACACCTGCGGCATGGCCACCGCCCGCTTTCTGGCGCGTCAAAAGCCCGGCTGCACCGCGTTTGTGCTCGGTGAAACCGGCCTGACCACCGCCCTGCACGGCTGCGGTATTGCGCTGGTGGACAAGGACCCGGATTTCGTGGTGGTCGGTGAAGGCCGCACCTACACCTTTGAAATGCTCGAGCAGGCAACCAACCTGGTGCTCAGGGGCGCCAAACTCATCGCCACCAACATGGATCCCAATTGCCCCACCGCCACCGGCACCCGCCCGGGCTGCGGGGCCATCGTCAGGCTGCTTGAGGAGGCCACCGGCATCAAGGCCTTCAGCATCGGCAAACCCAACCCCATCATGATGCGCGATGCCCGCAAAATCCTCGGTTTTGACGCCGCCAACACCTTCATGGTCGGCGACACCATGGAAACCGACATTCTGGGCGGCCTGCAGTTGGGCTACCACACCATTTTGGTGCTCTCCGGCGGCACGACCGAAAAGAGCCTGCCCTCCTTCGCCTACCAGCCCGACCGCGTGGTCAAGTCGGTGGCCAACCTGTCGGTGGAATATTTCGAGGAGATGATCGCCAAACGGGCCGAATCCGAAAGACGCCTCAAGGAACTCAAGCTTGACCGGCAGGCTTTCAGTTCCCAGGCGGCGCGTCAAAAAACAGTTGAATACGCCGCTTAACCGTTTTGGGCAATACGAACAGGACTCCTGCGAAAGCATCTTCCTTGGCACCCACAGCGTGGCTGGCCGACCACGGGAACAAAATAAAATGGCGCATCCCGCCGCGTGACAACGGCCGGCAAACGGTTAATCTTCCGGCATGTCCAAAACCACCCTTCCAAAATCCAGCTCCGCCAATCCCCCCAAGCCCCGCAGTATGGCTTTGTCACGCAAAAAAGGCCTGCCCCTGCACATTCAGGCCGAGGCCCGCCTGCGCGCCCTGATTGCCCAGGAGCGCTTTACCCTGGGCGGGGAATTCCTCACGGACGAAGTGACCTTGGCGCAAAAATGGGGCATCAGCCGCAACACCCTGCGTCAGGCCATCAACCAGCTGGTGGTTGAAGGGCGCCTGCGCCGCGTGGCTGGGCAAGGCACGCGCGTGCTGCCCGCGCCGGTGCGCAGCGACATCGGCGCGTGGACCAGTTTCACCCGCGAAATGCGTGACCGCGGCATCGTGGTCAAGAATTTCCACACCGTGCTTGAAAAACAAATTCCCGCCGCCGATATTGGCGCCGATCTGGCGCTGGCCGAGGGGGGGGAAGCCTGGCGTCTGACCCGCCTGCGCGGTTGGGAAGAAAAGCCGGCGATCCTGGCCGAGTCCTGGCTCTCCCCCCGCCTGCCGCTGACCGGCACGGAAGATTTCGACCGCGAGCCGCTCTACGATGTGCTGCAGCGGGTGGCCCGCGTGGCCCCCGCCCGCTCGGTAGAGGAAATCCGCGCCCTGCCGGCGCCGGCCGAGGTGGCCGCGACCTTGGGGCTGAAGGCCGGCGACCCGGTCCTCCTGCGCCGCCGACTGATCTTGGATACGGCCGACCGGCCGCTGGAAGTGAACCTTAACTGGTGCCGCAGCGACCGTTACGCGCTAACGCTGGAATCCAAGGCAATGAAGAAATGACGTGGCTGGCACCTCCTTTCAGGGTGCCTTTTTTTTGTGGCCAACTGTAATGTTTGATCCGCGGCGCCGTCCAATTGATTGAACATTTTACCCGCCAACCCCGAGAACCATGCGCATTCCATCCCCTGCCGCTTTGTCCTTCCTGCTCCTGATCGCCGCCTGCCATGCCGAACCGGCAGCGGTTCAATCGGGTGCGGCATCCCGCGCTCTGGCGCTTGGCATCCCCACCTTGGACCAGATGGCCGGCGACTGGATCGACATGGGTGAAGTGGCCAATCCGCCGGCGGTCCACAATTTCAACCAGATGCTGGTGGTCAACCGCGACCTGACTTCCTACTTCTGCAATCCCGGCGGCCTGTATCCATGGCGGCAGGGCTACCCGATGGTGAAGTTGCAGGTGGACGGCCGGGAATACCCGGCCCAAGAAGCCCGCTGCTACGCCTATCGTGCACTGCGCCGCAATGTCCATTGCAACGGGGTGTCCGTCGAAACCGACACCCGCATGATCAACGAACAACGCGGCGTGCTGTGCGCCGTCACCGCCGCCAACACCACGCGGATGGCGCGCGCCTTCACCCTCTCCCTGCGGGTGCCGGGCACCCTGCAGGCCGACGGCGTCGGCGTCATCAACACCATCCAGCGCGGCGGCACCACCTCCTGCGTCAACCCCTCGCGCAAACCCGACGCGGTGAAAGCGGAAAAGGATGCGGTGGTGTGGGAGTGGAAGCTGTCCCTGCCGGCGGGCGCCAAGGCCTCCATCGGGTTCGTCGCCGGTGATGAGGGCAGCGCCAAGGCGGAGCAAACCCGGGCGCAAGTGAAGGCATGGGCCGGCGACTTCGACGCCCAGATGGGCGCCTGCAAGGCCGCGTGGGAAAACCGCTGGGCCGACGCCTTCACCCCCGGCAACGTGCATTTCTCCGGTCATTTGCCGGTTTTGGAGACGCCCGACGCGGCGCTCAAACGCAATTACTACATGGGTGCGCAAACACTCCTCGCCTTGGAACGCACGCAGTTTCCCGTGTCTCCCCGCTCCTTTATCACCAGCGGCGAGCGCGATGACGGCACCCAGTTTTTCTGGGACGCCGCGATGGAGTCCACCACCTGGGCCCTCTTGGAGCCGGCGGGCATGAAAGCCACCCTGCGCCGGTGGCTGGTGCAAAACCCGCGCAATTCCGTGGTGATCGACATCCGCCAGACCAAGGGTTTCGACGCCAGGCACCACGACCGCATGGGCGGCTACGCCTTCACCGCCTGCAACCTGTTCCAAGCCGCCAACGACTACCTGCGCGTGACCCAGGACCGCGCCTTTCTGGATGAAAAACTGGAGAACGGCAAAACGGTCCTCGAAAATATGGACGCCCTGGCCACCGATTGGGAAACCCTGCCGCAGGGCCCCCAAGGCCTGCGCAATTACGGCGAGAACGCCAACCTCTTGGAATGCGCCCCGGCTTACATCCATTGCGTGCCCTCGCTCAACGCCCAGAACGTCGGCATGATGCGGTCGGCCGCCGACTGGCGCGCCCTGCATGGCGACGGCGCCCGTGCCGCCGAATTGCGCGCCAAGGCCGCCGCCTTCCTGCCCAAGGTCATGGCCTTGTACAAGCCCGGCGACGGCGTGTGGAACGCCTACCACGCCGACGGCACAAAAGTGGAATTGCGCCATTGCGTGGACTTCATCTACATCGGCAACGCCATCGGCAAAGACCTGTCGGCCGCGCAAAAAACCGAGATGAACGCCTTTGTGAAGCGCGAGCTGTTCGCCCGCGACTGGATGCGCGCCATGAGCCAGAAGGATGCCGCCGCCGCCCGCTCCGACCGCCCCGACCACGGTCCGATGGGCGCCTACGACGGCTGGATCCCATTGACCGTCGGCGTGATGTGGCGCTTGGGCGACCCCCGGTCGGCCTACGACTTCTACACCCGCACCGCCTCGGTGACGGCCGAAGGCCCCTTCGCCCAAGCCCGCGAGTTTTACGGTCCGACCCGCAATGCCTTCGACGCCCCGGTGCGGGTGGCCGCGCGCGGCGGCTGCATGAAAGAGTGCGTCAGCGGCGCGGCGTTCAACGATGTGGTGATCAACACCTTCTTCGGATTCTCGCCCGACGCTGATGGCAAACGCATGCTGGCCGACCCGAATACTCCCCGCCCCTTCACCGGCACCCTGCGCCATGTGGTTTTCAACGGCAAGCAATACACCCTGACCGGTGGCGGGCAAGGGGTGAAGGCGGTGAAGGAATGAAGAGCCTTGCCGGCAAATAGCCGCATCAAAAACAAATGCGCTCCCCAAGCGAATTTTCCACGTCCTTACAACGATTCGATGGCATAGGTTGCCGCCGTCACCTGCTCCGCCCCCGGCGCCAGCACCTGTGCACCGTCCAGGCAATTGGCCGTTTCCAAGCACACCATCCGCGGCCATTGGCTGCCCAAATCCGCCATGGTGGCGGCGATTTTTTCACCTGGATTCCACAGCACGCTGGACCGGCTGCCGGTGGCGGTGATGACGATGCGCCGCCCCATGGCAGCATCCTCGATCGCGCAGACCGGCGCTTGGCCAAGGTAGGTGCGGCACACCGGTCCGGCAATCCGCACCGCGCCGGCTGCCTCCATCTTGCGCGCCATGCCGTCGAACTGATCCTGGTAAGGCAGCCCGCCCAACCCGTGCACCGTGATATGGCGCACATCGCTGACGGCGAAATAGGTGTGCAGCGCGTCCTCGAACCGCACCGGGGAATCCCCTCCGTTGCGCGAGGTCAGCCGCAACTGCAAGGTGTGGCCGATGGTGATTTCCAGCGAAACGGACAGGCCCGCCGGCCAATCGGCAAGTTCGCCGGCGCCCGGCGCCTTGAAAACCAGCCGGGTCCGGCCATCGGGCAACTCCTCGCACACCTCTACCCGCCACTCCCTTTGGCGCACCCAACCATGCTGGGGCAGGCCTTTGTCCGTTTGATGCGGGCCGAACCACGGCCAACAAACCGGCACTCCGCCGCGCAGATTTTTGCCGGCCCCCCAATGGGCGGGGTCGGCCGCCCACAGCAAGGGATGCTGGCCAGCCGGCGCAAAATGCATGACTTGCGCCCCCTGCAAACAGATGACCGCCTCGGCCAAGGCATTTTTGACGACAAAATGGGGAATGGGGGCGGATTCCAGACGGACAGAAGCGGGAAGAATGGGCATGGGTCGTAAAGGATAGCAAACCCATTTCCATTTATTGTTTAGACAATTTTTAGTATGATTCCGCATTGTCGAAATGGCGCGGACTCTTGGGGACGTCGCTTACCTTCGGCTTCGCGCCATTCCTTCTCCCTGAAACCAAAGGCCGTACACTGGGGAAATTCTCTTCCTCCTGGTCGAAATAAAAAGGCCCCCATGCAACCTGCCCCCATCCTGGCCGCCGACACCGGCGGCACCCTGATCAAACTCGGTATCGTGCAAAACGGCCAAGTATTGGCCCAAAGCGTGATCCCAGCCCACTCCGACCGGCCACTGGCCGATCGTCTGCCGGCCGTTGCCGACGCTTGGCGGGAATTGTGCTTGGCGGCCGGCACCCCCCTTGAAGCCTGCGGCGGCATCGGCATCTCTTTTCCCAGCATCATGGATCCGGCCTCGGGCCGGGTGCTGACCCATTTCGGAAAATTTGCCGACGCGCCAGACCTGGATTTGAAGGCGTGGGCCAGGCAACAATTCAACCTGCCGCTTTCCATCGACAACGATGCCCGCACCGCCTTGATCGGCGAATGGCAATACGGTGCGGGGCGCAACTGCGATGACCTGGTGATGATCACCCTGGGCACCGGCCTTGGCAGCGCGGCGCTGTGCGGCGGCGTGCCGCTGCGCGGGGGCCACGGGCAAGCCGCCATCATGGCCGGCCACAGTTCGATTGCCTACCAAGGTCAACGCTGTCCTTTCTGCGGCAATCTGGGCTGCGCCGAGCGCGAAGCCTCCACCTCGGTGTTGCCGCAAATGGCGCAAAGAACGCCGGGCTTTGCCCAAAGTGCATTGGCCAAAGAAGGAACCCTTGATTACGCCGCCGTCTTCCGCCTGGCCGCCGCCGGCGATGCCTGCGCCACCGCCCTGCGCGATCACAGTTTGTTGGTCTGGGGCACCCACGCCGCCAATCTGGTGCTGGCTTTCGACCCCGCCCGCGTCATCATTGGCGGCGGGATATGCAACGCGCCGGAAGTCTTGCCCGCCATCCAAAAACACATCCACACCCATGCGCTGACGCCGTGGGGCAAGGTGGAGGTGATGCCATCCCAACTTGGTGATGCCGCGGCATTGCTGGGGTGTGAATGGCTGGGAAGAAATGCCTGAAACACCGCAAAGCCATCCAATCCAAAACCACAGCCTTGCGAGTTAAAAACCCGCACCCTGCCCACTCCCCCATGCGCACCCCAAATTACGATAAATTTCCTTTCGTTCAGGCCCCTTCCGCCGCCGACGCCTGCGTTTGCGGCTGGGATGCCATCGCCCAAAAGTTGCGCCTTGCCGCATCCCGGCGCAGCAGCAGGACCGTGCTGGTGGTCGAGTGCTACACCGGTGTTGATGTGGATGAAATCCAAAAGGAACTCACCGCCCGCCTCAAGCCCGCCCTCGTCATCAACGCCGAAACCGCCTTCAAATCCGAGGCGCAAGTGGACGCGCTGGTCGAACCCTTCTTGGGCGGCGACGATCCGGTGTTCGGCTTCATCAACGGCCTGACCCTGCCGGCCTTCTTCGACGCCGCCAAGGTGGCGGCCTTGCAGGCGCAAGTGGACGCGCAAAAAGACGGCCTGGTTCTGGTCATCGGCACCGGCGCCGCGTTGGTCCACGCCGGCGACATCCTGGTCTATGTCGACATGGCCCGTTGGGAAGGCCAATTGCGCCAACGCCGCAATGAAGTCAGCAATCTGGGTGTCAACAACAAGGAACTCAAAGCCAGCCTGCAATACAAACGCAGCTACTTCATCGATTGGCGGGTGTGCGACCGCTTCAAGCGCCCGCTGCTCGCCCGCGCCGATTTCGTGCTTGACACCCACTACACCTACGACCGCGTCCCCAAGATGGCCGATGGCGCCGCCGTGCGCGCCGGCTTGGCGCAAGCGACCAAGCGGCCCTTGCGCGTGGTCCCCTTCTTCGACATGGCGCCTTGGGGCGGCCAGTGGATGAAGGATGTCTGCGACCTGGACAAATCCATGCCCAATTACGGTTGGTGCTTTGATTGCGTGCCGGAGGAAAACAGCCTGCTGCTTGGCTTTGGCGAAGGTGAAGGCGCGGTGACGAACTTTGAAATCCCTTCGATGGATCTGGTCTATGCCCACCCGCGCGAATTGCTCGGCGATCCGGTGCATGGCCGCTTTGGCGCGGAATTCCCCATCCGTTTCGACTTCCTCGACACCATCGGCGGCGGACACCTCTCTTTCCAAGTGCATCCGCTGACCGAGTACATCCAGGAAAACTTCGGCATGCACTACACGCAGGACGAAAGTTATTACATGCTCGACGCGGTGGAAGGTGCCTGCGTGTACTTGGGCCTCAAGCCCGGCGTGGACAAGGCGCAAATGATCGCCGATTTGAAGCAGGCGCAAAAGTCGCCGCAGGACGGCTATGTGCCCTTCGACGCCGACAAGTACGGCAATTGCTTCCCCGCCAAAAAACACGATCACTTCCTGATCCCCGCCGGCACCGTGCACTGCTCGGGCGCCGGCTCAATGGTGCTGGAAATCAGCGCCACCCCCTACATCTTCACCTTCAAATTGTGGGACTGGAACCGGATGGGCCTGGACGGCAAACCGCGCCACTGCCACATCGACCACGGCAAGCATGTCATCCAGTGGGACCGCGACACCGAGTGGACCAAAAAACATCTGGTCAACGCGGTGGAAGTCGTCGGCCAAGGCGAAGGCTGGGTGGAAGAACGCACCGGCCTGCATGAACGCGAATTCATCGAAACCCGCCGCCACTGGTTCACCGGCCCGGTCAGCCACGACACCGGCGGCATTGAAAACGGCTCCGTGCATGTGCTCAACCTGATCGAAGGTGACGAGGCCATCGTCGAAAGCCCGACCCGCGCCTTTGCGCCTTACGTCGTCCACTACGCCGAAACCTTCATCGTGCCGGCGGCCGTGGGCAAGTACACCATCCGCCCCCACGGCAAGTCGGTTGGCCAGAAGTGCGGCACCATGCTGGCCTACGTCAGGCATTGACCCGGGGCGGACCGCGAACTTTCAGTTCGCAAGCCAAAAAGCATCCGCCCCCTCCCCGCCCGCCACAGCCTTGCGAACTGAAAGTTCGCGGTCCGCCCCGCTAAACTTCTGCCCCATGCCCAGCCTCACCTCCGCCCTTGCCATCACTCCCCGTTACCGCGCCCGCATCTGGGGCGGCACCACCCTTGCCTCCCGCTTCGGGCGCAACTTGCCGGTGGAGAAAGACCCCATCGGCGAAAGCTGGGAACTCTGCGACTTCCCCGCCGGTTCCCCCGATGACGGTTCGGCCCGTTCGGCCATCGCCAATGGCCCCTTCGCCGACCAAACCTTGGCGCAATTGCGCCTGGCTTACGGCAAGGATTTGATGGGTGATTTGAAAGTCAACCCCGCCACCGGCGGCTTCCCGCTGCTGCTCAAATATCTGGATGCCAATGCCGCCCTGTCGGTGCAGGTGCATCCCTCACCGGAATATGCCGCCACCCACCCGCAGGCGCATTTGAAGAGCGAAGCGTGGTTCATCGTGGACTGCAAGCCCGGCGCCGTCATTTACAAAGGCCTGAAGCCTGGCGTCAGTGCCGCCGACATGCGTGCGGCTTTGGCCCGCAACTGTAATGAGGCCGTGCTGCCCTTGATGGAAACCATCCCGGTCCAACCCGGCGATTGCCATTATTTGCCAAGCGGCACCTGCCACGCCCTTGGCGCAGGCATTCTGGTGGCGGAAATCCAAACGCCCAGCGACACCACCTTCCGCGTCTATGACTGGGGCCGGATCGGCCGCGAATTGCATGTGGAACAAGCCTTGGCCTGCATTGATTTCTCCGGCCAACCCCTGCCGCCGATGGCCAAAGCCACCACCAGCCCTGGGCGCGCCACGGTGGTGGATTGCAGTTTCTTCCAAACAGATCATGTACGCTTGGCGGCCGACGAAACCTTGAATGCGCCCGGTGACCAGCGCCCGGTGGCGTGGATGGTGCTTTGGGGATCCTTGGCTACGGCCGATGGGCAGGCCTTCAAGGCCGGTGACACCCTGCTATGGCCGGCGGTGGCCCCGCAGCGGGCGGCGCAGGCCGGCGCCCACGGCGCCGCCGTGCTGGAAACCTTTTTCCCGCGTTAAGCCCCGCCGTCATTTCACCGGAGCAATCGCGCTGCCGACACACGGCCAACCTTGGGGCATTCGTCCAGCCCTGACAAAATGAACGTCCGCAGACTTTTTATTGGCGTCACGCCGTTTCCCCGGATACCTTACCGGCATGTCCTCATCCGCCCCGAAAATCGGCCTGTTCCCCGGCACCTTTGACCCCATCACCAACGGGCATTTGGATGTCATTCAGCGCGGCCAAGGCCTGTTTGACAAACTGATCGTGGCCATCGGCCACAATCCGGCCAAATCCCAGTTGTTTTCCATCGACGAACGCCTGGAAATGATCCAGGGCCTGATCCGGGAAAATTGCGGGCCCAATGTGACGGTGGCCACCTACGGGGGCCTGACCGTGGATTTTGCCAGAAAAATCGGCGCTTCCGCCATCCTGCGCGGGCTGCGCAACGTGTCGGACCTCAACTACGAATTCCAGATCGCCCTGACCAACCGCGCCATCGCCGACCTGGAAACGGTGTTCGTCATGTCGGGCGAAGCTTGGGGTTTCACCTCCTCCACCCTGATCCGCCAGATCGCCAGCGGCGGCGACATTGACCGCCTGGGGCGCCTGCTGCCCCCCGTGGTGGTGGAACAGTTGAAGATCAAAAAGGAAGCCTGCGGGGGGGCGTTGTGGAAGATGCAGGATCCCTTCAAGGGGGAATAAAAGGGGTGGCTCCCAGTTCACAAGCAAAGCACGCGCGCCAACCACTTGGCACGCGTGCTTTGCTTTTGAATTGGCGCCACGCCGGATCGGCAGGCTGCTACAGCCTTGCGATCATCAACTCGCGCTCACAGCGCATTTCGCGCGGGCAGTGGTCGCCAAGCGTCAGCAGCAGTTCCTCATGCTGCAGCGGCAGCGTTTTGCGCAGCGCCTCGCGGTCCACCCGCATGAGCTCGTCCCACTTTTCCTTCGGCAATTCCAAGCCGCGCCAATCCAGGTCGGCCTGCACCGGCATCCAACCCAAAGCCGTCTCCTTGGCATGGACGCGGTTGCGCGCGCGCTCGACAATCCAGCGCAGAACGCGCATGTTTTCACCGAAGCCCGGCCAGATGAACTTGCCACCGGCGTCTTTGCGGTACCAATTGACGTGGAAGATGCGCGGCGCTTCGTCCACCGCCCGGCCCATGCCGATCCAATGGCGGAAGTAATCGCCAAGGTGGTAGCCGCAGAATGGCCGCATCGCCATCGGATCCGAGCGCACCACGCCCACCTTGCCTTCCGCCGCAGCGGTCTGCTCGCTGGCCATGGTGGCGCCAAGGTATACCCCGTGCGACCAGTTGAAGGCTTGGAACACCAGCGGAATGTCGGCCGCGCGCCGGCCGCCGAACACGATGGCGCTGATCGGCACGCCGGCCGGATCGTTGGCTTTTTCGTCCAGGCACGGGCAGTTGGCGATCGGCGCGGTGAAGCGTGAATTCGGGTGGGACGAGGGCCGTCCGCAGCCGGGCGTCCACGGCTGACCGAGCCAATCGGTCAGCTGCGCCGGCGGCGTGTCCGTCATGCCCTCCCACCACACGTCGCCTTCGGGCGTGAGCGCCACATTGGTGAAGATGGAATCCTTGGCGCAGGCAGCCATCGCGTTGGGGTTGGTTTTCTCCGAGGTGCCCGGCGCCACGCCGAAAAAGCCGAACTCCGGATTGACCGCCCACAGCCGCCCGTCGGGCCCCGGGCGCAGCCAGGCGATGTCGTCGCCCACGGTGGTGACCTTCCAACCTTCCATGGCTTGGGGTGGAATGATCATGGCGAAATTGGTCTTGCCGCAGGCGCTGGGGAAAGCGGCCGTGACATAGGTCTTTTCACCCTCCGGCGACTCCACGCCCAGTATCAGCATGTGCTCGGCCAGCCAGCCCTCGTCGCGGGCCAGACATGAGGCGATGCGCAGCGCCAGGCATTTCTTCCCAAGCAACGCGTTGCCGCCGTAGCCGGAACCAAAGGAAACAATTGAGCGCTCTTCGGGAAAGTGAACGATGTGGGTTTGCTCGGGGTTGCATGGCCAAGCCACATCCTTTTGGCCTTCTTCCAACGGGCTGCCCACCGAATGCAGGCAAGGCACGAAAAACCCCTTGCTGCCCAACGCCTCCAGCACTTGCGGCCCCACATGGGCCATGATGCGCATGTTGACCACCGCATAAGGCGAGTCGGTCACCTGAACGCCGATTTTGGAAAATGGAGAGCCCACCGGCCCCATGCAAAAAGGCACCACATACATCGTGCGCCCGCGCATGCAACCGCTGAAGAGTTCCTTCATTTTGCGCCGCATGACGGTCGGCTCCACCCAGTTGTTGTAAGGGCCTGCGGCCTCTTTGCTTTGCGAACAAATGAAGGTGCGCGCCTCCACCCGTGCCACATCAAGCGGGTCGGAGCGGAACAGCCATGAATTGGGGCGCAATTTTTCATTGAGCCGGATGGCCGTGCCGGCCCGTTCCATTTGGGCAAGCAAGGCGTCCGCCTCGGCTTGCGACCCGTCACACCAGTGCACCGCCTTCGGCTGGCACATGGCGGTCATCTTTTCAATCCATTTGACGAGCGGGGCGTGAAAGGTGGCGGGAGTGGGCATGAAATCTCCTTGACAAGGGGCTACAGACTGACGAAGCGCCCACTATAGCGCAGCACCCAATAAAGGGATAAGTAAATCTCATTACGACACCTCCAAGGAATGCATCCGTTCCCGGGCCTTGCTCCCTGTTTTCAATGCCATTCTTGTCTCAGGAATCATGCGACACAAACATAACTGGTTTGCGAACATAATTGTTATCTAAAAATTCATTCACATCTTGAAAAACAAACAAAAAACCACTAAAATCCAGCATTATTGTGTACAGATATATTGAATCGAAGTGCGTGATGTTGCCGCGCAACCCACCGGTCCCAAGCGACTTCTCCCTGATTGGGCCGCAGTACGCGGCAGAAGTTCCAACTCTTTTGAAGTACCCAACCATGCATGAAACACAACAAGAAGTCATCTCTTTGCTGCACTCCTTGGGTTATGCCCCCCATGATCGCGCCACCAAGCTGGCCGCCTTGCAAAGCCAATTGGGCAACCAGAAATTATCGGCCCCTCCTTCTCAACTTAGGCAGGATGTCGAGCAATTGCGCGCCAAAAGGCACCACGTACTGTATGTGCTGCGCAAAGCCATCCGGCTGCTGGAAGCCGAAGACGCCATCGCATCCGAAGAAATGGCCGAGGTATCGGCTGCTTTGGGGGTTGAAGACCACCGCCAAATCCGCCTAAACCCTGAACAAAAAAACCAACTCAAACAAATCATCGTGGGCGTGCTGAAAAAAACTCAAAAGACCGAAGGCTTAGCCACCTTTGAGCTCGTTCATGCCGTCACCCGCCAACTACCTTTTGAGCACGGCAAAACCCATGTGATTGCCGCCGTCAAAGCTTTGGTGCGCGAGGCTAAAATCGCC
The DNA here is from genome assembly GCA_964556215.1 of uncultured Phycisphaeraceae bacterium. Lineage (GTDB taxonomy): Bacteria > Planctomycetota > Phycisphaerae > Phycisphaerales > Phycisphaeraceae > CANIYR01. Next base: position 21,859 of record CAZKVP010000009.1, on the reverse strand, counting down.
CAAATTGGCCGCAAAAAAGGCGTGCGGTATGCCCAAAAGGGGTAATCCCGCTTTAAACAAGAGCCCCAGCGCTTGCTTTTGGCAGCTTCATTTAATTCGTAACTTATGTAATTAAATATGTTACGAACGAATTTATTGTATTGAAAAAAAACGAACGTAAAACATGTAAAATTGGTGGATTGTTGCGAGTTGTACATTTAATTGTGCGCATATTTCACCCTAAAAAATATCAATTTTTACCGAAAACAAGCTATGTGCGGCCAAACGTCCTCAATGCACCAGATTCTTGTTTTTGCTTACCGAACGGTTCTTGTGCGCATGCAAATGAAGAATTTGATTCTGCCAATGGGAGTGATGATGGCACTTTGCGGGGCGGTGGTGGCGCCGCAGGCGAAGGCAGCCACGCTAACCTTGGCCACAAACGGCAATGTAGGGGCAGCCGCAGACTGGGATGGCACCATCGGCGGACCTGGCGCATTCCCCAATGCAAGCAACCATGGGTCTATCACCGCCGCTGCCGTGGTATCCCAATATGACCTAAGTGCTGCCATTGGCACAGGCGGCATTAATATCACCAATGGTGGTGGCGCAGTGACCATCACACAAGGCACAGGTAGCAGCGTTATTTCTGGCGGCGGAGCCAAGCATGATTTTGGCATCTATGTCACCAGCGGCACATTGAATTACACCATTATTGGTGGCAATCTTGAAGGGCAGTTGATCCGCCCCGGCAACAATACCACTCTCACTTTGGCAGGTGGCACAATCTCTGGCCCCGGTAGATCTGGGGAGCGTATCTTCCCGCAAGGGAACGGAAGCTTCGTCATGACTAGCGGCACGGTTAACAGTCTGGGGCTAGAGGTTGGTGCCGGCGGCAGCGCAATTTTGACGGGCGGCGCGTGGACAAATATGGGTGCCAATAACTCTTTTGACGGCATCTTTGTCAATAGTGGCGGCACTGTCTCCATTGGTGGCTCCGTGACTTTTAACATCAACACCGGTGGCGCTGGCATCAATACATCGGGACTATTCGCCGGAGCGGGCACAATTACTTTTGATCCAAATTGGTCTGGAAATGTCACCACCACTGGAGGCTGGGCACTCGCTGATTGGCAAACGGCCTTGACAGTCAATGGCAATGTGTACGTGGGTTCCACCTTACTTACCGCTAGCAATGTATCCAATTATGCGGTCGATACAACTGGCGTACTCACCCTTAAGGTTCCCACTGATTACCTGCTAAATGCCACCATCCCCAACAGTGCTGGCAGTGATATACACATCACCTCCACTGGCACCATCGGTGACGGCGATACCACCGTAAACATAGTTGGCCTTTCAACCACCGGCACCACCGGCATGAAGACTCTGTCGAATGCATACACCGCAGGCACTTCAGTGACAGTGGATATCACCAATATTCAAGCGCAGGCAGGCCCTGCCACCTATGGCGCCGCAAATATCCTGCGCCTTGGTGCGACTGGAATCATTACTTCTGCGACAGGCTCAGATCTCTTGACCCTAGGCTCTTCAGTTGCGGAAGGCGGGTCCTTAACCGCTGGCGGTGCAGGCAACACGGCAGGAACGCTGGCCTTTGCCGCCACCAATGACATCCTGGTCAATGCCGCCATCATTGACAACGGATCGGGTGTTGTTGCGGTGACTAAAACTGGCATAGGCACCTTAACCTTGGCTGGCACCAACACCAATACTGGCACCACCACCATCACCCAAGGCACTTTGCAGGTGGGTAATGGTGGCACCACTGGCTCTTTGGGCTCTGGCGCCATCACCAACAATGCCACCTTGGCTTTTAACCGCAGCAATGCGATGACAGTCAGCAATATCATCAGCGGTACTGGCGCCATCACTCAAATCGGTTCAGGCACCACCACCCTCTCCGGCGCGAACACCTACACCGGCACCACCACCGTCAGCGGCGGCACTTTGCTGGTCAACAAAACCCACAATGCCGGCGTCGGCGCCTACACCGTGGATGCCGGCGGCAAATTGGGCGGCACCGGCACCATCAACACTACCGGCGCCGTGACCATTGACGGCCAGATCACCGGTGGTGATTTCGGCACGGTGGGCACCTTGAGCATCGCCGGTGCCGGCAGCCGCGTGCTGGCCGGCACCTATCTGTTCGATGTGAATTACGCCACGCTGACCGGGGATGTGCTGAGCATCACCGGCGCCACTTCGGTGAACATCACCGCGGGCACTTTCACGCTGGGCACCATCACGGCAGGCTCCATCCCCACGGCCGGCTCGAATTACCGCATCAAACTGTTTGAATCCAATGTCGCCGTGGCGGGCGCCTCGGCTGGTCAGAGCAATTTGACCAATGTGAGCGGGTTGGCGCCGGGCCAGTCCATCGTCACCTGGGACGGCGGCAAGAGCTATTACCTGGTGCCGGAGCCGGCTTCGGCCGCACTGCTGTCCCTGGGCTGCTTGCTGCTGTTGCGCCGCCCCACCCGCCGGCGCGGGCGCAAGACAAAGGCTTAAAAAAACACCCAGACCAAGCCGGATGTTTTATTGGAAAACTGTGTGTTTTTCAGAATTTCCACCGCAATCCCAATTCCACCGCACTGACAGGCTGTATCTCATGGCGCACCGAATAGGAAGTACCGCCGACCGTGGTGGCGGTGCCGTTGATGCGGGCGTTGGCCAGCCAGATGCTACGCAGGCCCAAGGAAAGATCCAAGGTCGGGGTCAAGGCATAGTTTGCGGCAATCAACCCGGACACATAAACAGTGGTGCGGTTGTCCCCGCCACGGCTCGTCCCGCCATTGGTCACCGTGCTGTTCAAATCCACCACCCCCACCCCGGCCCCCACCCCGGCGGTGAAAGACCACGGCGTTTTGGGCAGGCGGAAGTCCACCGCCGCCGCCGGGCCCACGCGTAGCAAGCTGAAGTCACCGGACACCGTGTCACCGCTGAAACTGTCGCGGTAGGTATCAAGGTCATATTGGCCATAGCCCAATTCTCCGCCCACCCGCAGGCGCAGCCAGTCCACTTTTCTGCCAAGCGGCAGCACCGCACCGCCTTCCAGAGTGCCCTGCCAGCCGGTGTCCACCGGGGCCTCGTCGCGGTAGCGCAATCTGCGGGAGTTCAGGTCGCTGGAGTCACTGTTGGACGAACCCCAAGCAAAGCCGCCGGAAATGCCGGCATAGCCGCCTTGCGAGTTCCAATCACTCAACGGCGCGTCATCGGCCACAGCCGAAAGGGAAAAAAGGGATGCAACGGCAACGAGCGGGATCAGGGGATGGCGCATGACAAACTTTCGGAAAAAGGGAAAAGTAAGGCTACTAAGAATGTACCAGAGCCGCAACCGAACGCCTAATGTATTCTCAATGCCAAGTCATTCTGCCGCTACCATTCCCCAGCCATGATTCTTCTTCTTGACAACTACGACTCCTTCACCTTCAACCTGGTCCAGCGCATCGGCGAACAGGACCCCAGCCTTGACTTGCGCGTCATCCGCAATGACAAGATTTCGGTGGACGAGGCGATGGCCCTCAAGCCCAGCCACATCATCATTTCCCCCGGTCCCTGCTCGCCGGTGGAGGCGGGCATCTCAGTGGAACTGATCAAAGCTGCCGCCGGCAAAATCCCGCTGTTTGGCGTGTGCCTGGGCCACCAATCCATCGGCCACGGCTTCGGCATGCAGGTGGTGCGCAATTACCGCCTGATGCACGGCAAAACCAGCCCGATGCACCACGACGGCAAGGGCCTGTTCAAGGGGATGTCCAACCCCTTCACCGCCACCCGCTACCACAGCCTGGTGATCACCCCGGAGTCCTTCGACAAGGAGCGCTTCGAGATCACGGCCTGGACCGACGAAGGCGAAATCATGGGCCTGCGCGCCAAGCCGGGCATCTTTGGCCCGGCGCCCCTCGAAGGCGTGCAGTTCCATCCGGAGTCGTTTTTGACGCTGGAAGGGCCGCTGATTTTGGCGAATTTTTTGGGGTTGAAGGCGCCGAAGGTCACGCGCGGATAATGGAGGGTCGGCTTTAGCCGACCAGATGGAACATCACACATAAAAAAGACAATGGACTGGCGGAGACTTCCGCCAGTCCATTGTCTTTTTTGAATATCGACACGCAACTGGTCGGCTAAAGCCGACCCTCCCACCCCTCAAACCGCGTCTCCAGCCGCCCCTTCAACCCCGCCGTCCCCGGCGTCGTTCTCAACTTGCGCCCCAACTCCACCAGCAACTCCACCAACCCCAAATAGTCGCTCACCGCGATGAACTCCGGCGCGATCTTCTTCTTTCCCTCATCCTGATTGTGGTAATTCCCCAGCGGCAGACACAACGCCGCCGCTTGGTAGCCCCACAACGCAAAGGCGGTGGATTCGCACGCCCCGCCCGGCATCAACTTGCGCTGCCATTTGAAGCCGGGTCGATCCTTGGCCAATCCCTCCGCCACCTGCCCCACGGCAAAGGTCAGTGCCGGGTCAAACACGCTGATGCGGTCGCCCACGCGCACGATGGGGCCGGCGCCGATGGGGGCTTCCGGCTGGGCCTTGGAATTTTCAAGGTTGATCAGCAGCGCGTCCTTGGGCACAGATTGCGCCTTGCAGGCGCCGATGGCGCCGATGAAGCCGACTTCCTCGGCCAGAGTGAAGAACAGACGCACATCCCCCATCGTCTTGGGGTTTTCCAGCAGGCATTCGTAAGCCGAGATCGCCGCGGCCACGGCGGCCAGATCATCGCAGGCCGGGGTGCGGAGCAGGCCTTTTTTGATTTGCGCCTTGGGCAAGGCCCAAGGCAACAGATCGCCAACTTTGCGCGCATGCGGCTGACTGAATTTCACGCGCACCAGCTGGTCGGCGTGGGGATTTTTGGCGGCGGCTTGGGCACGAGTTTCAATCAACTCCACAATCCGGCCCAGTGGTCGGCTAAAGCCGACCCTCCCCCCGACAAAATACCCGTCCCCCACCCCGCCGCGAAAACGCGCCGAGAGTGTTTTTTCATTCTCCACGGCCTCCACCACGAACGCCGGATGATCCAAATGCGCGGTGAAATACACCGGCTTGGCCTCGGGTTTGGCCAACTTGCGCTTGATGGTCAAATTGCCGAAGGCATCGGCCTGCACCCGCAGTTTCTTGCGCTTGGCCCAGGCCCGCACATGCATCCCCACCAGCGCTTCGCGACCGGCGCCGGTGGGGATGCTGGTGATTTCAAGCAAATGACGCAAGGCAACTTGTTTGGGCATGGCGCAAGTTTACAATTGCGCCCCATGCTTATCTACCTCAACGGTCAACTCGTCCCCGCCGCCGACGCCAAAGTCTCCATCGAAGACGCCGGCATTCAACATGCCGTCGGCCTGTTTGAAACCTTCTTTTGCAGCCAGGGCAAAGTCTTCCGCCTGGACCGCCATTTGGAACGCCTCAAAAAATCGGCCCATGAATTGGGGCTCTCCCCAGCGCTGCACACCCAGCCGCTGGCGGAAGCGGTGGGACAGGTGATTGCCGCCAACAACCTGCAAGAAGGCCGCCTGCGCCTGACCCTGACTGCCGGCACCCTTTCGCTTTTGCGCAAAGACAACGAAACCGCAGCCGCCGTCCGCCAGACGGTGGCCATCGTGCCCTCGCAAGCCACCGTGTTTGACCCGGCCTATTTCGAGCGCGGCGTGACGGTGGCGATGCACGGCCCGTTGGCCAACCCCTTTGACCCTGGCGGCGGCCATAAAACCCTCAATTATTGGGCCCGCCTGCAGGCCCTGCGCTCGGCGGCGCAATTGGGCGCCTCGGAATCCATCCTGCTTTCGATCACCAACCACCTGGCCGGCGGCTGCGTATCCAACCTGTTTTTGGCCAAGGATGGCGTGCTCAAAACCCCCATTGCCCACGGCGAAGAAGTGCCGCAGGCCCTGCGCGCGCCGGTCTTGCCGGGCATCACGCGCGAAGCCGTGCTGGAAGCCGCCGCGGTGCGCGGCATTCCGGTTGAAAAACGCATGCTGACCATTGACGATCTGCTGTCGGCGGACGAAGTGTTTTTGACCAACGGCAATTGGAAGGTGCTTCCCGTGGTGCGGGTGGAAAAAACCGAAATCGGCAACGCCGCCCCCGGCCCGATGACGCTGGACCTGCGCCAGGATGTGCTGGAGAGGGTGGAGCGGGAGTGCGGGTGAAAAAGTAGACGCGGCGGCCCGCCGCGTGGGAATAAAAACATTTGAAAACGGCGCGCGCTCCTGATGGAGCGCGCGCCGTTTTTCATTCTGTATTTCGTGAACGCGGCGAGCCGCCGCGTCTACTTTATTTACTCCCCCAACCTCACCTGCAACTGCAACGCCCGCGCCACCGACACCAAGTCGCCGCCGAGCGCGCCTTCGGTGAAATTTGCATGCGGATTTCCGCTGTCGGAGTTCTGGCGCAACGCCGTGTTGATCGGCACGCACCCCAAGAACGGCACGCCGGTTTCCAGCGCCAGTTTCTCGGCACCGCCTTTGCCGAAAATGTCGTATTCCTTGCCATCGTCGCCGATGAAATAAGACATGTTTTCGACCAGGCCCAGCACTTCGATGCCCAATTGGCGGAACATGGCGATGGCGCGGCGCGCATCATCCTGCGCCACCTTCTGCGGGGTGCACACCACCACCGCGCCGGTGAGCGGCAGCAATTGCGCCAAGGTCAGCGGCACATCGCCGGTGCCCGGCGGCAGGTCGATGATCAAATAATCCAGCACACCCCAGCGGGTCTGAGTGGCCAACTGTTTGAACGCGCCGTGCGCCATCGGCCCGCGCCACACCAGCGCCTGCTCCTGAGTCACCAGGCTGCCTACGCTCATGGCCACCAGGTCATGCACTTTGAAGGGAATGATGATCTGCCCCTCCACCCCCGGCTTTTGGCCGCCGATGCCCAGCATGGTGGGAATCGAGGGACCGTAAATGTCACCATCCAGCAAGCCGACTTTGAACCCTTCGCGCGCCAGTGCCACGGCCAAATTGACCGATACCGTGCTTTTGCCCACGCCGCCCTTGCCGGCCCCCACCGCGATGATGTGTTTGATCTGGGGCAAGGGGTTGTCCTTGCGTGCCTGCTCCTGCGGCGGCAGGGGTTCTTCCTTCTTTTTCGGATTGCCATGGCCGGCCAACATGGAAAGCCCGGCGGAAAACTCCACCCGCACCGATGCCACCCCCTCAACCTCCGCCAAAGCGGCCTCGATCTCTTCACGGAATTGCGCTTTTTTGCCGCCTCCCATGCTGTCGAGCTTCAGGGAGACCACCACCTCGCCACCCTGTATCTCAAGGTTGCGAACAAAGTTAAGCGTGACGATATCGCGGTGAAGTTCCGGATCAAGAACCGTCTGCAATGCCTGAAGAACCGTTTCGCGGGTGGGGGTGGCCATAGACCGCGAATCATACCCCGGAATTTTCCCCTGATTTGCTGCAATAAGCACTCCAGGCCCGGCGTTGTCCTGCCGTTGCCGCATTCTGCAACCCTCCTCCATACCCAGGATACCCCATGCTCCGCTTCAAATCCCTTGCCCTGATTGCCGCCTTTGGCTTCGCCGCCACTTTGCCCGCCCTCTCCCAGGCCCAACAAGGCGCGGATGATGGCTTGGCCCTGCTGGCTTTGGTGGATGACGATAATGCGCCGCCCCCTCCGCCCCCTCCGCCGCCTCCGCATGAAGGGGCCCCCCAAGGCAAGCATGATGGTCCGCGCGAAAATCGCGGCGACCACCCCCGCGGCGAGCGCATCATGCACGAACTCTTCAAAGGCATCACCCTGAGCGATGCCCAGAAGGAATCCCTGAAAAAAATGCATGAAGACAACATGGCCAAGGGCAAGGCCTTTGCTGAAAGCCACAAGGATGAGTTGAAAAAACAGCATGAAATCATGGGCGCTTGGCGCAAAGCCAACCAGGAGAAATTCAAGGCACTGCGCATAGCCATGGAAGATGCCCGCGAAAACAAGGACCGCCAAGCCATGCAAAAGGCCCAGGCCGATCTCAAGGCCCTGCTCGAATCCCGCCCCAAAATGCCGGAAGATCTGAAAGCCGGCTTGTTCAACCCTGAAAAAGCAGCCGAGCAAATCCGCGGCATCCTGACCAAGGATCAAATCCCCCAGTTTGATGCCAATCTGAAAGAAATCAAAGAAAAGCGGGAAAAATTCGAAAAAGACGGACCTCCCCCGCGCCCCGAAGGCGAAAAGGGCGATGGCGAAAGAGGTGGCAACGGTGATGGCGAGGGGCGTCCCCACCACCGCCACGCCCCAAAGCCCGAGTAAGCGCCGATGAACCGAATGCCCCCCCCCAAGTTTTTACTGGGGGGTTTTCATTTGGTTACCTTATCCGGGTGCCTGACACCCATCCCACGACTTTGATTTTTGGCGGCTCGTTTGATCCGCCGCACGGCGCGCATGTGGTGCTGCCAAAATATGCGGCAGATGTGATCGGCGCAAACCGCGTGCTGTACATCCCGGCAGCCAAAGCGCCGCACAAGTTGGACCGGGTGCAAACGCCGCCCCACCACCGGCTCGCAATGCTGCGCCTGGCCTTGGCGGATGCGCCATGGGCTGAAACCTGCACGCTCGAAATGGACAGGGCACAGGCCGCCCCAAATACGCCGTCATACACGGTGGATACTTTGGCCGCACTCACGGCACAATTCCCAAATCGGAGATTGCGCCTGCTGATCGGCTCTGATCAACTGATGATTTTCCCCCAGTGGAAGGATTGGCAAACGGTGGTGGAACTTGCCGAACCGGTGGTGATGGTACGCCCACCGCATACGAGTCCCGAAGAAGTGTTGGCGCAGTTACCCAAGGAGTTGAACCCGGCCGAATGGGCACCCCGCTTGATCAACCTGCCGCCCTCTGACACCTCCTCCACCGATATCCGCCAACGCGTGGCCGTCGGCGAGGATGTCGGCCTCTTCGTCGGCTTCGGCGTGGCCGCCTACATTCAAGAACACAACCTCTACCGTCCATGATTCCTCCCCGCCGCATCGCCCTGATCATTCCAACCCACCTTGAGGCCGTTGGCGCAACCGATGCCAATGCCGATTGGTTTTGCATCTGCGGCCCGGGCAAAGTCAATGCCGCCGTGGCCGCCACCCGTGCGGCCATCGCGGCGCAAGCGGACATTCTTTTGGTCTGGGGTTTGGCCGGCGGCCTGGCGCAAGGCGTGCGGCGCGGGGATGTGGTGGTGGCCGATGCGCTTTACCAGCATGACTTCAATATCGCGCCCCTGATGGGCTGCGTGGGGCCTGGCGATGTGCCTGGCTTGCCGGGTCCGCATTGGCCTTGTGCCCAAACCTGGGTGGATATTGCCGAAGAAGCCATCAAAACCCACATGGCCGACGCCCGCATTTGGCGCGGCCCGATTGCCACCGGAGACCAGTTTGTCAGCGGTCAAAACGTGCCCTCGCCGCAAGCAGCACATCATGCCCCACCACTGGCCGTCGATATGGAAAGCGCCGCCTTGTGGCAAGCACTGCACCGGCTGTCGCAGGAAGGCCTGCGCGTGCCGGAATTGCTGGTGGTGCGCATGATCTCAGACTCCGCCTGCGAGGCCGCCGTCGGTGATTTTGAAACCTTTCTGCATCAATTTGAACAGCACACCCGTACGGTTTTACCGGTGCTGATCGAGCGCTTGCGCCGCGCGCCCATGGGTTGAGGCGTCTTTACCCAAACGCCTTCTGCGCCAAATCCACCGCCTTGGCCAACGCGGCGGCCTTGTTCACGGTTTCGATATGCTCGGAATCCGGATCAGAGGCTTCCACAATCCCCGCCCCGGCCTGCAAGTCCACGCGCCATTTGCCGGCATCCGCACCGGTGCCCGGCATCACCACCATGGTGCGCAAGGCAATGGCCATGTCCATGTTGCCGGCCAAATCGGCGTGGCCGATGGCGCCGGCATAGGGGCCGCGCTTGACGGTTTCCAGTTCGTCAATGATCTGCATCGCCCGCACCTTGGGCGCGCCGCTGACAGTGCCCACCGGCAAAGCGGTGCGCAGGGCGTCCCAAGCGTCGGTGCCGGGGCGCAACTGGCCGGTGACGGTGGACGACAGGTGCATCACATGGCTGTAGCGCTCGACCACCAAGATGTGCGGTGTTTCAATGGTGCCGGGCTGGGCCACGCGGCCCACATCGTTGCGGCCCAAATCCACCAGCATGATGTGCTCGGCGCGGTCTTTGGGGTCGGCGATCAATTCGGCTTCCATGGCCGCGTCTTCGGCGGCGGTGGCGCCGCGCTTGCGGGTTCCGGCCAACGGGCGGTTGGTGACCGTGTTGTCGCGCACCCGGCAGAGAATCTCCGGGCTCGAGGCCACCAGCATGCCGCCTTCAAATTGCAAATACACCATGTAGGGCGACGGATTGACCACCCGCAGCGCACGGTAAATGTCAAAGGGGTCGGCCGAGGTCGTGAGCGTGAAGCGCTGGCTGGGCACCACCTGGAAAATGTCGCCGGCGCCGATGTATTCCTGGGCTTTGAGCACGGCCTTTTGATAGCCGCCCTCGCCCAGATTGCTGGCGGGCAGCGTGGGCGGCGGGGCCGACAAATCCACATGGCCAACCGGCAGTTCTTCGCGCTTGGCGCCGCTGGACCACGGGGTGACCAAGCGTGCCACCTGCGCATCCAGGCGCTGGCAGGCTTCATTCCAAGCGGTTTCCGGCACCACGCCGTCTTCCAAGATGGCATGGGTGATGACCAGCACGGTCTTTTGCACATGGTCAAAGGCAACCAAATCCAAATACAGTTGCAGATGGATGTCGGGCAGATGGCGGTCATCCTTGGGGCCCGCGCCCAACTTTTCACCCTCGACATAACGCACGGTGTCATAGCCGGCAAAACCGACCCAGCCGCCCAAAAATTCAGGCAGACCGCGGCCGGCATCGCCGATGGAAATAGGGCGCAATTTTCTGGTCAATTTTGGAACTTCGGACAACGGATCGGCGCACTCCCACTTGCGGGACTTGGCCGGCGCCTTGTGGTCGCGCCATTCCATCTTCGTGCCGTAGGCCAGCACCTCGGCCACCGGCTGGGTGGACATGAACGAATAGCGCCCCGAGCGCGCGCCCTTGTCGCCGCCACCCTCGACCGACTCGAACAGAAACGACGGCGCCATGCGCGCATCGGGCCGCACCAGGCGGCGGTAGGCCAGGACCGGGGTCAGGGTGTCGTCGAACAGGCGGCGGAACACCGGCACCAGCAGTTTTTCGCCGGGCTGGCGCGCTTCCGTTTGCGCCAGGGCAAGAAAAGCGGGCAGGTCAAGGATGGAATGCGGGGTGGAGGCCATAGGCTGGGGAGTGTAAATGAAAAACACCCGCTTTCGCGGGGATTTCGTCCCAATGGCCAGAGCCGGTTTTGAACGAACCAAATCCGAATCAAACCAAAACACGATTCCATCCGTCTCTTACCCGGCCTGCCGCCCCCACACCTGCGGCGAAACACCCGTGGTACGGGTGAAGGCTTGGGCAAAGTGGCGGTGGTCGCGGTAGCCGCAACGCTCGGCGATTTCCTTGGAGGTGTAGCCGCCGCGGGTCAGCAGGCGCTTGGCGTGTTCCAAGCGCAAATGGTCAAGGTACACCTTGGGGCTTTGTCCGGTGTATTGGTGGAACAAACGGGTCAAGGTGGCAGAGGACACCCCCATCACCTTGATCAAATCCTGCACCATGCAGCCTTCGGGGTAGTGGGTGCGCAGCCATTCCACCGCGGCTTTGCCGCGCATGTTTTGGGTGTCGCCGCCACCTTCGATCACCGGCGCCGGTGCGGGTGCGGGTTGCACCACCCGGGCAAAGCGCCAGCCCAATTCGCAAACCTCCGCCATCGGCGCGTCCGCCTTGTCCAGCACGATGCGCATGTCATCGAACAAGGGTTGAAGTTTGCGCACCAGCCCCGGCCGGTACAACACCCGGTCGGCGGGCAATTGCAAAGTGGCCAACACTTCCCCTGCCCGCGCGCCGGAGAGTGCCAACCAACGGTATTTGCTCAATTTTTCCGAGGATTCTTCACGGTGATAGCGCCCATGTGGGCGCAGCACGAACACATCGCCGGGCCCAAGCACAAAGGGCGACTTTTGTTTCTCACTCCACACTTTGCCTTGGCCGGATTCATACAGGATGACAGTCCAAAAATCGTCTTCGGCATGGTCCAGTTGCAGGCCTTTGCGCGCGCTGTGCTCGCCATAACCAAAGCATAAAAAATCCGCCGCCGTACCGTCGGGCCAAACCGGCACGGGAACCCGGTAGGCGTCTTTGATACAGGTGGATTGCACGATGGCTTGCAGCATGTGACGGATTTTATGACAAGATGAAACGAAAGCGCGGCATAAACCCAAAATCAACGCATTTAGGCGGATTTTTTTTCGTCAGAATAAGGGCGTCGCCTTTTTCACGCCTCCTTGAAGATCGTCCATGTCCACCCTTTTGCGCGGCATCACCTGGAACCACACCCGCGGCCTGGCCCCGATGCAGGCCACCGCCCAGCGTTTTCATGAATTGCATCCGGAAGTTGAAATCCAGTGGGAGAAGCGCTCGCTCCAGGCTTTCGCCGACGAGAGCATCGCTGACCTGGCCAAGCGCTTCGACCTGTTGGTGGTGGACCACCCCTCCACCGGCGAGGCCGCGGCCCACGGCGTGTTTCTGCCCTACGATGATTTTCTGCCGGCCGGTTTTCTGACCGACCAAGCGGCCAACGCGGTGGGGCACTCGCACGTGTCGTATCAAATGAACGGCAAGCAATGGGGCTTGGCCATCGACGCCGCCACCCCGGTGGCGGCCTGGCGCGAGGATTTGCTGGCCGCGGCCGGCGAGCAGGTGCCGCAAACCTGGGATGAGCTGCTGCGGTTGGCCAAGCGCGGCATGGTGGCCAGCTGCAACTGGCCGGTGGACTGCCTGATGCATTTTTACCCCATGTGCATCAACGAAGGCGAAACCCCCTTTGGTCCGGATAAAAACCAGGTGGTGTCGGAGGATGTCGGCGTCCGGGCCTTGCTGGCGCTCAAGGTGTTGGCCGACGCCTGCGATCCGGCAGGTTTCGACCGCAACCCCATCAACACTTGGGAACACCTCACCTTGCAGGACAAGGTGGCCTATTGCCCCTTTGCCTATGGCTATTCCAACTATGCCCGCCCCGGCTACGCCCGCAAAACCCTGCGCTTTGGCGGCCTGGTCTCGCGCAACGGCCGGCGTTTGACCTCCACCCTGGGCGGCACCGGGCTGGCGGTTTCCACGCAAACCAAGCATGTGCAAACGGCCATGGCCTACGCCCAATTTTGCGCTTCGCCGGACATCCAAACCGGCCTGTTCACCCAGGCCGGCGGTCAGCCCGGCCACCGCCAAGCCTGGTTGGACGCCGAAAACAACCGGCAAACCCGCCAGTTCTTTCAGGACACCCTGGGCACGCTGGACGGCGCCTATCTGCGGGCCCGCTTCGACCACTACATCGACTTCCAGACCAAGGCGCCGGCGCCGATCGTCGCCGCGATGCGCGGCACGTTGCAACCCAAGGAAGCCATCGCCCAATTGAACGCCTTGTACCGTCAATATCCCGCCCGCTAACCCCTCCCCATGCCAACCTCCCCTTTTACCTCCCTGGATTCATTGGCGGCCCATGTGCGCGATGGCGACGCCGTCGGCTTGGGCGGCCTGCACTTTTGCCGCATCCCGGTGGCCTTGCTGCAGGCGGTGACCGCCCGCCAACCCAAGCGGCTGCATTACGCCAGCTGGGGCGGCGGCGTGCCCTTGGAAATGCTGCTTGGCGCCGGATGCCTGGCGGAAATCACCTTCTGTTTCTCCAGCCTGGATGTGTTCGGCATGGCGCCCTTGTTTCGCCGCGCCTGTGAGAAAAATGAAGTCAAGGTGAATGAATTGAACGCGCTGGCCTTCATCCAAGGTCTGCACGCCGCGCAGCAGAACCTGCCGCACATGCCGTATCAGGCACCCAAGGGTTCCGACTTTTTCAAGGCGTTGCCCGCGCAAGAACAAGCCAGCGGCATTGCCCTGGCCAAGCCCATCCCCGTCGATGTGATGCTGCTGCACGCCACGCGCGCGGACGAAGCCGGCAACGTCGAAATCCTGGGCGCGCTGGGTTTGGACATCAGCATGGCTTGGGCCGCCAAAAAAATCCTGGTGACGGTGGACGAAGTGGTGCCAGCAGGCACCTTTGACCCGCGCGGGCTTGGCGCGCTGCCGCGCCACATCGTCAGCGCCATCGCGCTGGCCCCGCGCGGAGCTTGGCCGTCGGCTTCGCCGGGCCATTACGTGGCGGATTTTTCCGCCTTGGCCAAGGCCTTTGAATCCGTGCCGATGGCGCTGCCCGCGCCGGATGAATCGCGCCTGCCTTTGCTCGACAAGGCCGCCGGCCTCAAAGTGGCGCAAATGTCGACCGCTGTTTTGCGCAAACACAGCCGTTTTCAGGTGGCCGCCGACGCCCCGGCCAGCATCGCTGAAATCATGATCTGCCGGCTGGCTGCGGAATATCCGGCCAACGGCTATTGCTCCGGCGGGGCGGTCTCGCCCTTGGCCATCGTCTCCTATTTGCTGGCCAAAGCCACCCACCCAAAGTTGGCCATCATGACCACCAGCGGCGGTTATGTGGACATCGGCGCCCGCCCGATGCTGATGCTGTCCTCCGACGTGATGGACAGCCAAACCGCCGCCACCGTCTGCGGCGGTGAAGACACCTATCACCACTATTACCAGCGCGGCCTGATCACCCACGAGGTGGTGGGCGCGGCGCAAATCGACCAATACGCCCGCACCAACAACCAGTGGCTGCAAAAGCCCGACGGCAGCCCGCTGCGCCTGCCCGGCCAGGGCGGCATGGCCGACGTGGCCAACATGCACGCCAACTTCACCCTGTACATGCCGCGCCACTCCAAGCAGGCTTTGGTCAAAGAAGTCCTGCGTTGCAGCGCCTCGCGCGCCGTGTTCACACCCAAAGAGCGCGCCGCCGCCGGCTATGCCGATGGCAAGGTGGTGCTGGTGACCGACCTTGGCGTGTTTGAAGTCGATGGCGACAGCCGCCAGTTGCGCCTGGTCTCGCTGCATCCGGGCGTCAGCGGGGAGCAGATCCAGGAAGCCACCGGCTTTTCGCTGGACATCCCCCACGACATTCCCACCACGGCTCTGCCAAGCGCTGAGCAGTTGCGCCTGATTCGTGAAGAAATCGATCCGCTAGGCTTCCGCCGGTTGGAATTCATCGCCAGCCGCGAGCGCAAAACCTTGATTGCCGAACTGGTCGCCGCTGAAGAAGCGGCCTTGGCCGACATGCTGGCCTGATCCTTCTCCCCTTTTTTAGAAAAGAGCAACCATGCAACTTCAAGGAAAAACCGCCATCGTCACCGGCGCCGCCGACGGCCTGGGGCTGGCCATCTCCCAAGCCCTGATCGCCGCCGGCGCCACCGTGGTGATGGGCGACATCAACGCCGACAAATGCCGGGCCGAAGCCGCCAAACTCGGCGCCAATGCCATCGACGTCGTCTGCGATGTGGGCGACACGGCGCAAGTGCGCAGCCTGACGCAAGCGGCCCTTGACCGCACCGGCCAAGTGGACATTCTGGTCAACAATGCGGCGGTGGCCATTCCCGGCAACATCACCACCATGCCGGAAGACGCCTGGCAAAAAGTCCTGAATATCAACCTGACCGGCGCCTTCCGCACCATCCAATCGGTGTTGCCGCACATGCTCAAGCTCAAGTCCGGCAGCGTGGTCAACATCAGCTCGGTGCAGGGCCTGCGCTCGTTTTCGGACTGGACCGCCTACGCCGCCGCCAAAGGTGGCCTGACCGCCATGACCCGCCAATTGGCCGGCCAATTCGGCCCGCAGAACATCCGCTTCAACAGCATTTCACCCGGCACCATCAACACCCCGATGCAGGCCAGGGTCGCGGCCGAATCGCCGCCGGAAATGGTGCGCTCGTGGGAGCGCATGCATTCCATGGAACGCATCGGCCAGCCCGAGGAAGTCGCCGCAGCGGTGCTGTTTTTGGCCTCCGACGCCTCGTCCTTCATCACGGGCCACGACTTGGCAGTGGACGGCGGCCTCCTCACCCTGCCGCGCTTGCTGACCCCGGCCGCCTCCTAGCCTCATTGCCTTTATTTCCCCCTCCCTCCTTTCGGGATACCCCCATGGCGCAAGCCCTCGAACAAGTCAAGATCCTCGATTTCACCCAATTGCTGCAAGGCCCCTTTGCCACCCAGATGCTCGGCGACTTCGGCGCCGATGTCATCAAGATTGAAAAGCTCGGCTCCGGCGACCTGTTCCGCCAGATGACCTTTTTCAACGACTGGGTGGGCGACGGGCAATCGCCCTGCTTTTTGGCCTGGAACCGTAATAAGCGCTCAATCGCGCTCGACCTCAAATCGCCCCAAGGCAAAGAGATCATCTACAAGTTGGCCAAAGAGGCCGACGTGGTGGTGGAGAATTTCCGCCCCGGCGTGTTGACCCGCTTGGGCTACGGCTACGAAGACCTGAAGAAAATCAATCCGCGCATCATCTACTGCTCGGCTTCCGGCTGGGGCAAAGACGGCCCCTATGTCAGCCGCCCCGGCCAGGATTTGCTGGTGCAGGGTTTGAGCGGCGCGGCGATGGCCAGCGGCCGGGGCGACAGCGGCCCCGTGCCGATGGGCACGGGATTGTCCGACCAACTGGGCTCCTTCCACATTGTCTACGGCGTGCTGACCGCGCTGTATCACCGCGAAAAAACCGGCCAGGGCCAAAACATCCAGGTCAATTTGCTGGCCTCCACCGTGGCCTTGCAGATGCAGGATTACATGACGGTGCTGAATCTCAAGCGCAATTTCCAGCGGCCCAAATCCGGCATCGGGCATCCGGGGGTGAGTGCGCCGTTTGGCACCTACAAAACCACGGACGGCTATTTGAGCATCGCCATGAACCCGTGGCCCACCGTGGTCAAGGCACTCGGCGAGCCCGCCTTGATGCGCTACGACGACCTGCAGACGCTCTACGACAAGCGCGATGAAATCTGGGGCGAAATCCAGAAAATCGTCGCCACCCAATCCACCGCCCATTGGCTGGAAGTGATGCTGGACCTGGACCTGTGGGTGGCCGAAGTCAAAACCCAGGACAAAGTCCCCGAGGATCCGCAAGTCAAACACCTCAACCTGTTCACCACCGTGGACCATCCCAAGGCCGGCACCATCCGCTCGGTCAACATCCCCTTGGAACTCAGTGAAACCCCCGGCAAAATCAGCCGCCCGGCACCGATGATCGGCCAGCATGGCCGCGAAATCCTGGCCGAGCTGGGCTACGACGCCCCCACCATCGACCGCATGCTGGCCGACAAGGTGATTTCCATCGAGTCCTGATTGGCCTGCCAACGGGCTGGCGCATGAAGGAACCCCGACCGTAAGGGAGGGGACGCTGACGCGCCATTTCAACGGTTATCCGTCCCCTCCCTCACGGTCGGGGTTCCTTTTGTTTACGTTCTTCCCCCTTCCCTATTCCCATGTCCAAACCCTTCGCCACCCCCGCACTCTCCCTCGACGACCTTGCCACCGATTGGCTGCCGCGGTCGCTCACCCAACTGGCGGGCATGCCCGGCCTCAACAACGACATCGGCGCGGTGCAGATGGAGGCCGACATCGCGGCCTTCAAGCATCCGTGCTTTCCGCCCTTTAGCGCGGGCGGTGAAACCACCGGCATGACCGTGATCAATGGCAAAAACCTGTCCCAATGCATCACCCATGTCGACGTGCAGTGGAAGGCCTTTGAAGTCCTGCGCCGCTGCCAAACCCGCGACGGCTGGCAGATGACCAGCCGCACCTCTTTGCTGCCCAACCAGCCCGGCGTGGTGGTGGAACTTACCGTCACCAACCATGACGCCAATCCCCGCGAACTGGCGCTGGGGCTGTTGCTCTCCGGCCGCTCGCGCAACACCGGCAAGGAAGGCTACGCCTGGGCCGTGCCCACCGTGCCCACCGACGTGTTCAGTTTCACCAAAAACGAGGGTCTCGCCCAAAGTGTGTCACGCTCGTCGGTCGGCGACGGCCTGTCCATCGCCAACGATGTGGCCAACGCCTTCACCACCCAATGCGTGTGGCCGGCCGCCGACGCCTGGAGCCAGGAGCGCATTCCGCAATGGAAGCGCACGCTCAAAAGCGGTGAGTCCTTCACCGTTACTTTGCTATGCACTTTCCACACTGAAAAGGCGCAGGCGGAAGCCATCGCCAAACAATGGCACGGCAAGGCGGACGACATTTTCACCGGTGCGCGCCGGCGCTGGGAAACCCTGTGGGCTTGCGCCTTCACCCCCGGCAACGACCTGTTCAGCGGCCATCTGCCGGCTTTGAATTCGCCGCACCCGGCGATGAACCAACTTTACTACAACGGCGTCCTGACCGCCCTGACCTGCCGGCGCAAGTACCCGGATGCCCTGATGGACACCAACTACATCACCATCTGGCCGCGGCGCGGCGAAGGCTCGGCCTACCTCGCGTGGGAGTTGCCCTACACCAGCGGCCTTCTGTCCAGGCTGGACCCGGTGGTGCTGCGCGAAACCCTGGTGCTGATGATGGGCGCACCTTCGCAGGATTACCAGGTCTCCAATTATTTCACCGGCGAGCACGGCGGCTGGGCCTGTTGTTCGCAACCCATGGCCGTGTACACCGCCGCCATGAATTTGATGCGTTTTTCCGGCGACACCACCTGGCAAACCACCCCGGTGACGGTCATGCCCAAAAGCGCCAAAGGCTTCGAGGCCGCCAGCCAGGGCCAGGTGCTGCAGGCGCAGGCGAAAGAAGCCCGCCACACCACCGGCATGGAAATCTTCCGCGAGGCCGTGCTGGCCCATCACGAGCATCATTTGCCGGGCAGCGCCATCACCAGTTTCGGCGACCGCGGCGCGTATGTGGAATGCATCACCACCTACGCCCACGGCACCGCCGGCCACACCGCCACCCAGGCCGCCGCGCTCGAAGAGGCCGCGCCCCTGCTGGGTCTGGACCCCGTCGAGACCCAAAAAGAAGTGGCGCAATTGCGCCAAGCCGCGCTCTCGCTCTACCGACCGGGCGAAGGCTACTTCGACTGCCAATACCCCGACGGCAAACGCGTGCCCGCCGCCAACCTCTACGACATGGGCTTGGTGCTCAACGCCATGGGCGAACACATGCCCAAAGAGATGATCGAAGAAATGGTGGCCTTCTTCCGCCGCGATCTGATGACCAAAACCTGGGCCCACTGCCTGGCCCCGACCGACCTGGATGTGCTCAGCGGCCTGCGCTGCGACCACCAATGGGCCGGCTGCTTCCCCGCCTGGCCGGCGCAATTCATCATCGGCCTGCTGCGCGCCGGCTACCAAGCCCCGTGGATGACCCAGTGGCTCACCGACATGGCCATCCTGACCCGCCAAGGCCCCTTCGCCCAAGCCTACTGGGCCGAAGACATCTATCCGACCGAAGCCGGCGGCGCGGCCAAATGTTTCGACGAATTGACCCAGGGCAACCACTGGGTCATCGGCAGCGGCATGTACCTCGCCGAAATGATTTTGAGCGGCGTCTCTGGCCAGCATGCCGACTTGAACGGCAAGGCGCAACAAAAAATGAAACTGACGCCTTGGGGCGATGAGGCGACGTTGGGTTGAAAGCCTATCATGCCGCCCATGCCCACCTTCGCTCCAAACCGCTACGACAGCATGCCTTTCCGCCGCTGCGGTCACAGCGGATTGGTGTTGCCCGCCATCAGCCTGGGGTTTTGGCAAAGCCTTGGCGAACCGGGCAATGAGGACCTGTGCCGCCAGTGCTGCCATTTCGCCTTTGATCACGGCATCACCCATTTTGATCTGGCCAACAACTACGGCCCGCCGCCGGGCCACAGCGAGACCGTGGTCGGCCACATCCTCAAAGACATGCCGCGCGATGAATTGATCATCTCCACCAAGGCCGGCCACCTCATGTGGCCCGGGCCTTACGGCGACGGCGGCGGCAAGAAATATCTGCTCGCCAGTTTGGACCAATCCCTGCGCCGGCTAGGACTGGACTATGTGGACATTTTCTACCACCACCGGCCCGACGGCGATGTCGCGCTGGAAGAAACCATGGGCGCTTTGGACTTGGCCGTCAAACAGGGCAAAGCGCTGTACACGGGCATCAGCAAATACCCCGGCGCGCTCACCCGCCAAGCCGTCGACACGGTGCAACGAAGCGGCGGCCAGCGCCTGGTCATCCACCAACCGCGCATCAATCTTCTGGAACAAGGCGATATTCATGACCTGTTGCCGGTGACCGACGAACTGGGCCTTGGCGTCATTGCCTTCAGCCCGCTGGCCCAAGGCCGCCTAAGCGGCAAATACACCGCCGGCTTGCCCGCCGACTCGCGCTTTGGCCGCTCCAACGAAGGGCAAGCCTGGTATGCCCAGCAAAAAGCCGCCGGCATTTGGGACAAGGTGGCCAAACTGGAAACCTTCGCCAACAGTCGCGACATGAGTCTGGCGCGGCTGGCCTTGGTCTGGCTGCTTTCCGAGCGGCGCATCACCAGCGTATTGATCGGCGTGTCGAAATTGGAGCAATTGCAGGAAGCGATGGCAGCGGCCAAGTGCCCCACCTTGTCGGCGGCGGACATGCGTGAAATCGACGGTCTGTTGGCCTGATGCTCAACTCCCCCACTTGGCCCGCGCCAAGCCCAGTTGCAAACCGCGGATCTCCGCCAACCCACGCATGCGGCCGATGCAGGTGTAGCCGGGGTTGGGCGGCAAGGGTTTATTCAAGTCATCCATCATGGCATGGCCATGATCGGGGCGAAAGGCGATCTGCCAACGGTCATCTCCGGCTTGACGGCGGCGGTGCTGCTCGTCAAGCAGGGCCTGCACCACGGCGGGCATGTCGGCGGAGCCTTCCAGATGGTTGTCTTCGTAAAAAGAACCATCGGCTTCGCGGCGCGTCACGCGGATGTGGGCGGCGAAAATCCGGTGGGCGTGTTGCTTGATCATGGCCGGCAGGTCGTTGTCGGCGCGGGCGCTAAACGAGCCAGAGCAGAAGCACACGCCCACATTGGGGCTGTCGGTCATGGCCAGCAAATCGGCGATGTCCTGGCCGGTGGACAGGATGCGCGGCAAACCCAAAATGGGGAACGGCGGATCATCGGGATGGATGGCCAGACGAATGCCCACCTCCTGCGCCACCGGCGCCACAGCCCGCAAAAAATGGCGCAAGTTCTCTTTGAGTTTGGCGCGGTTGATGTCTTGGTATTTCTCCAGCAACTTACGCATGTCGGCCAGCGAAATTTTAAGGGTGTTGCCGGGGAACATGTCCAAAATACCGGTGACAAAGGCCGCTTGGCCCGCTGCATCCAACCCGGCGTAAAACGCCCTGGCTGCTTGCAATTGCGCCTCGGAATAATCCGCCTCGGCGCCAGGGCGCTTTAAAGCGCACACCTCAAAGGCGGCGAAATGAATCACATCAAAGCGCAAACAGGTGGTGCCATTCGCCAGTGGATATTCCATGTCGGTGCGCACCCATTCGAGTACCGGCATGAAGTTGTAGATCACAGTGTGGATGCCCTGGGCCCCCAGATTGCGCAGGGTTTGCGCGTAATTGGCGATGTATTTCTCACGGTCGCCCCAGCCCGTCTTGATGTCCTCGTGGATGGGGACGGATTCCACCACCTCCCACCGCAGGCCGGCGGCCTCCACCAGTTCCTTGCGCGCGCGGATGGCTTCAAGCGGCCAGACTTCGCCATAGGGAATCTCATGCAAAGCCGTGAAAACGCTTTGCGCACCGGTCTGGCGGATATGGGCCAACGGCACGGGATCGCCCGGGCCATACCAGCGGAAGGCTTCTTCAAGCAGGGGCAGTTCAGGCGCGAGGGGGTTGCGGGATGGGGTGGGCATGGGGCTGGAAAAGAATGGGGGGAAATTCAGATGCGCAGCGCCGCCGTCAACCCGCC